>NZ_JBITIB010000022.1:64707-135466 GCF_044458565.1 Streptomyces sp. NPDC050433
TGGCACGGTCACCGCCCACTACAACGGCGCACCGTGCTTCACCGGTTCCACCGGCACTGTCGACGTGACGGTGAACGAGGCGTTGACGACCACGACGGTCACGGCGACACCCAACCCGTCGGTGTGCGGTCAGTCGGTGACGGTGTGCGCGACGGTGACCACCAACGCGCCCGGTTCGGGTACGCCCACCGGGACGGTGACGTTCACCGGTCCCGGCGGCCTGAACGTCACGGTGCCGCTGAACGCCGGCGGCCAGGCCTGCCTGAGCAGCACGTCCCTGGCCACCGGCACGATCACCGCCACGTACAACGGTGAGGGCCCCTGCTTCGCGGCCTCCTCAGGCGCCGTCGCCCTCGCCGTCAATCCGGCCGCCACCACCACGACCGTGACGGCCACGCCGAACCCGTCCGTCTGCGGCCAGTCGGTCACGCTCTGCGCAACCGTCACCGCCAACGCGCCGGGCTCCGGCACGCCGACCGGCTCCGTCACCTTCACCGCACCCGGCGGGCTGAACGTGACCGTGCCGCTGAACGCCGGCGGACAGGCGTGCTTCTCCAGCACCTCGCTGATCACCGGCACCGTCACCGCCGTCTACAACGGCAGCAGCTGCTTCCTGCCGTCCACCGGCGCCGCCTCCCTCACGGTCAATCCGGCCGCCAGCACCACGACCGTGACGGCGACACCGGCCACATCGGTGTGCGGCCAGTCAGTCACACTCTGCGCGACGGTCACCATCACCCCACCGGGTTCGGGTACGCCCACCGGGACGGTGACGTTCACCGGTCCGGGCGGGCTCAACCAGACGGTCCCGCTGAACGCGAGTGGTCAGGCCTGCATCACCACCACCTCCCTGTCCTCCGGCACGGTCACCGCCACGTACAACGGCACCAGCTGCGCCGGCGGCTCCAGCGGCTCCGTCGCCGTCACCGTGAACGAGGCGGCGACCACGACGACCGTCACGGCGACCCCCGCCACGTCCGTCTGCGGTCAGTCGGTGACGGTCTGCGCCAAGGTCACCACCAACGCGCCGGGTTCGGGTACGCCCACCGGGACGGTGACGTTCACCGGTCCGGGCGGGCTCAACCAGACGGTGCCGCTGAACGCGAGTGGTCAGGCGTGCTTCACCACGACGTCGCTGGCCACCGGCACGGTCACCGCCACGTACAACGGTGAGGGCCCGTGCTTCGCCGGCTCGTCCGGCACCCTCACGGTCACGGTCAACCCGGCCTCGACCAGCACCGCGGTCTCGCTCACGCCGAATCCGTCGGTGTGCGGTCAGTCGGTGACGGTGTGTGCGACGGTGACCACCAACGCGCCCGGTTCGGGTACGCCCACCGGGACGGTGACGTTCACCGGCCCCGGCGGGCTCAACCAGACGGTCGCCGTCAACGCCGCCGGCCAGGCCTGCTTCAGTTCCACCAGCCTGTCTTCCGGCACCATCACCGCTCACTACAACGGCGCCCCGTGCTTCACCGGTTCCACCGGCACGGCCACCGCCACGGTGAACCCGGCGACGACCACCACGACGGTCACGGCGACACCCAACCCGTCGGTGTGCGGTCAGTCGGTGACGGTGTGTGCGACGGTGACGACGAACGCGCCGGGTTCGGGTACGCCCACCGGGACGGTGACGTTCACCGGCCCCGGCGGGCTCAACCAGACGGTCGCCGTCAACGCCGCCGGCCAGGCCTGCTTCAGCTCCACCAGCTTGTCCTCCGGCACCATCACCGCCCACTACAACGGCGCCCCGTGCTTCGGGGCGTCGACGGGTTCCGTGGTCATCAACGCGACAAGCGTGGCCACCACTCTCACGGCCGCACCCCAGCAGGTCCGGTTGCGGCTCAATGGCACCTTCGTCATCCAGACCATGAACGCGACGCTGAGGAACGCCGCGACCAACGCACCGATCCCCGGCATGACCGTGACCTTCACCGCCAACGCAGTGAGCGGGCCGATCCTGATCGGCACGGCCGTCACCGACGCCAGCGGCGTGGCGACCCTCGCCCCGCCCACCGTCACCGTTCCCGGCACCATCGTGACGGCGGCCAGCTACACGGCGTCGTTCGCCGGAGTGGCCTGCTTCGCACGGTCCTCGGTCACAGCGGGCCTGACCGTCGTCCCGTTCCCGCCGATCCCGTAACCCACCCGACCGCACAAACCGCGTCGGGCCGCACACCGCGGCCCGACGCGGGCGTGCCCGCGGCGGGCTCGGCTCGATCAACGCAGTGCGGTGGAGCTGCCGGAGGGGGCGCTGCCGGTGTACCGGGCGGAGAACACTGCCAAGCACCACCGGGGCCTGGTCCGCAAGCGGGGTCGGCGTGCGTACGACCAGGCGGAGGCTCGGCGGATCGCCGAGCGGCCGATCCGCAAGAAGGCCGCAGCGAAGAACCGGCCGGCGGACCTGATCAACATCGCGCTGGAGAAAGTCGTGAAGGCCGGGCTGGAACGGCCGGGGTTCTCCACTTTCGACAAGATGGATCGCACAGATAACAGCACATTGCCTGTCCGGGGCGACCGGGGCCCGCGGGCCCCGCGAGAACGTGTCCGCGTCGGTGGCGTTCATCGACGAGCTCGGCGCCGGTAAGTCCGTTGGGCGGGCACGTCACGGCGGAGACCATCAGCCAACTGCCCAAGTGCCACGACGTGATGTCGATCAACCTCGACGGCGTGCCCACCACCCCGTTCAGGGTCCGGGGGCTGCCTGTGGAGGAGGTCTTCGCCCGCTAGAACAACCCGGACGGCGTCCCGGACCTCGATGCGGCGATCGACACCAACCTCAGGCGCCGGCCCGCCGGCGACCCCACCACCCTCATCCGCTCGGTCACCAACGCCGACCGGACGGCACCCGGCCAACGGCTGCTGCGCCACCGGGGCGCGTACCGGGGCCTCACCTGACCGAGTCCGGGGGGGGGGGGGGGCCCCCCCCCCCCCCCCCGCCGCCCCCCGCCCCCCCCCCCCCCCCCCCCCCCCCCCCGGACTCCGTACATCAGGAGGCGGGCCGGCTTCCGGGGCGGTGGCCGAGGGCGCGGGAGGCTTCCTCGCCCGCTTGGACGACCAGTGGGGCGAGTGTGCCGATGTCCGCCGGGGTCAGGCGCTGGGTCGGTGCTCCGATGCCGACCACCGCGACCAGTTCGCCGCTGCTGCCGAAGACCGGTGCGCTGATCGAGGAGGCGCCCAGGTCGCGTTCCTCGAACGACGCCGAGAAGCCGGTGCGGCGGATCTCCTCCAACTGCCGGTCCAGTACGTCGATGTCGACCACCGTGCGCGCGGTGTGCCGGGTGAGGCCGTGGCTGACCGCCGCGCGTCGCGCCGAGGGGTCGAAGGCCATGAACACCTTGCCGGCCGATCCGGCGTGCAGGGACATCACCATGCCGATCATGAACAGCCGCATGACGACGTGCCGGGTCTCGGCCAGCGAGACGACCGTGCGGAACGCTCCGTCCCGTACGTACAGGCACGCCGTCTCGCCGGTCCGGTCGCGCAGTTGCTGAAGCGCCGGGCGGGTCAGCTGGACCATGTCCAGGCCGAAGGTGCCGGGCGCCGCCCAGCGGACCAGACCGAGGCCGATGCGGTAGGTGTCCTCGGTGCGGTCGAGGAAACCCTCACGGGTGAGGTTGTGCACCAGACGCTGGCAGGTGCTGGCGGGAAGGCCGGTGGCCTTGGTGATCTCCTGGAGATGCAGTTCCGGCCGTTCGATGGTGAAGCACTCCAGGATCTGCCGGATCTTGTTCAGGACCAGCAGGGGCGCCGTACCGCCCTTGTCGTTCGTGCTCATCACGGTGTCTCCCCGTCTCCCCGCCATGCCGCCGCCGTTCAGGAGGACACGGTATGTCAGTCCGGTGCGGCCGTGACACGCAGCGGTGCCGGTGCGCCGGGGACGGCGGCCAGGGCGGACGGCAGCTTCCGCCCGAGCAGTGCGTGCACTTCGTCGCGCAACTCCACCAGCCGCCGCACGTCGATTCCGGTGGCGATGCCTGCGTGGTGGCAGACGTTGACGAGGTCGTCGGTGGCGATGTTCCCGGCGGCGCCGGGCGCGAACGGGCAGCCGCCCACTCCGCCGAGCGCGGCGTCGAACCGGCGGATGCCCAGGTGAAGTGCCTCCCAGACGTTGGCGGACGCCATGCCGTAGGTGTTGTGCAGATGCAGGCCGAGCGGCAGGTCGGTCAGCTCCGCCTGCACGGCCCGCACGGTGCGACGGATGTGCCAGGGGCTGGCCGCGCCGATGGTGTCGGCGAGGTGGAGTACGGAGATGCCGAGGCCGGCCAGTTGGTGTGCCGTCTCCACGACGCGGCGCGGTGATGTCTCGCCGTCGAACGGGCAGAGGAAGGCGGTGGCGATGGTGGCCTCCAGTTGGACGTTCGCCGCGGTCAGCGGCTCCGCCGCGACGCGCAGCCGCTCCAGTGCCTGCTCCGTCGGCACACCGGCGTTGGCCCGGCTGTGGCCGTCGCTCGCCGACACGGTCAGGCGTACGTTGCGTGCTCCGGCGGCCAGGGCGCGGTGGGCGCCTCGTTCGTTGAAGACCAGGCTGTGCAGGGAGGCCGTCTCCCCGGCGCGCAGCTCGGCGGCCAGCCGGTCGGTGTCCGCCATCTGCGGCACCTTGCCGGGATGGACGAAGGAACCGATCTCCAGGGAGGTCAGCCCGGCCTCCAGGAAGCCGTAGGCGAGGCGGAGTTTGTCCTGCGTGGGCACGATCACCGGTTCGATCTGGAGGCCGTCTCGCAGCAGGACCTCCGTGATCAGGACCTGTTCGGGCAGGCCGTTCATTCACACCACCCCCAGTTCGCGCAGCGCGGCGCGGCGTTCGTCGTCGATTCCGAGCTCGGCCAGGACGGCGTCGGTGTGCTCGCCCAGCTCCGGGCCGAGCCAGCGGGTGCGCCCTGGTTCCTCGGTGAACTTGGGCACGATGCCGGGGAAGGCCACGTCCGGCTCGTCGCCGGCGGCGACGGTCACACGGTGGCGCTCCAGCATGCCGCGCGCCGCGTAGTGCGGGTCCGTGGCGATCTCCGCGGCCGTGAAGATGGGCCCGGACGGGATGTTGCCGTCGTTCAGGTGCGCGAGGACCTTGTCGTACGGCAGACGGCCGGTCCATTCGGAGATGGCGGCATCCAGTTCCTCGGCGTGCCGGACGCGTCCGGCGTTGTCGGCGAGTTCCGGGTTGTCGGCCAGGTCGGGCCTGTCGATCACCTGTGTCAGCCGCTTGAAGATGGAGTCGCCGTTGCCGCTGATGACGACATGGCGGCCGTCGGCGCACCGGTAGGTGTTCGACGGTGCGATGCCCGGCAGCGAGCTGCCGCTGCGTTCGCGTTCCACGGCGAAGGCGTCGTAGTCGGGGGTCAGTGACTCCATGAGCGAGTAGACCGCCTCGTACAGCGCGACGTCGACGGTGTCGCCCCGGCCGGTGGTCGTACGGTGCCGGAGCGCGGCCAGCGAGCCGATCACCGCGTAAAGGCCGGCCACCGAGTCGGCGAGGCTGATGCCGACCCGGGTCGGCGGCCGGTCCGGGTAACCGGTCAGCTGGCGCAGGCCGCCGACAGCCTCGGCCACGCCGCCGAAGCCGGGCCGGTCGCGGTAGGGGCCGGTCTGCCCGTAACCCGAAATCCGGGTGACGACCAGGCCCGGGTTGGCTTCGCGCATCAACTCGGGGCTCATGCCCCAGCGTTCGAGAGTGCCGGGCCGGAAGTTCTCCAGGACGATGTCGCTGCGGCGGACCAGCTTCAGGGCGACGGCCCGACCCTCGGGGTGCTTCAGGTCGAGGGTGAGGGACCGCTTGTTCCGGTTCATCGCCCGGAAGAGCAGCGAGGTGTCGCCCTCGTGCAGCCGCCAGCGGCGCAGTTCGTCGCCGCCGACGGGCCGCTCCACCTTCACGACGTCCGCGCCGAGGTCGGCCATCAGCCGGCCGGCCGAGGGTGCGGCGATGAAGTTGCCCAGTTCCACTACGCGCAGGCCCGCCAGGGGTCCGGGGGCGCGCTGCTGCCCGCCATGGTCGGTACCTCGCACGTTGAGGACCCGCTCTCTCGTGCCCGCCTTGTCCACGAGCCCTACACCCAGGCCGACATCGACGCCGCCGAACGGCGTCTGGCCGCCCGCCCCCGGTCAGGCCGGCGCGTAGAGGTGGAGCAGCGCCTCGCCCCGGACACCGCGAGGACCGGTTCACCATCATCCGGGTCGGCTACCCGGATGCCGTGCAGTACGTCACCCTCCCCGTGACGACTCCCGCAGCCGGGTGACCGTCCTCGGCGCCCTCGGCTGGAGGCTGACCGACGGCGTTCCCCGGCCGGTGGGCGCCCGGCGCCGACGAGTAGGGTGCGGCGGTACGTACGGAAGGGGCAGGGCACCTCCGGGTGGCCGGTACGACGGGGGAACGATGCGGCGCTGGGTGAAGGTCTCTGTGGTGGCTGCGGTCGTGGTCGGGCTGGGCGGTTATCTGGCCGCGCCGTCCGTGCAGGAGTGGCTGTTGGTCCGTCAGGCGTGCGACGGCGTGCTGCCGCGCGATGCTGTGAAGGGGCTCACGCCGGTGGACGCCGACCTGGAGTCCGCAGAGTCGAAGCGTACGGAGGCGCTCGGCTCCTACTCCTGTTCGCTCACCTTCGAGGGCTACAACGTCTCCGGGGAACGGACCATCACCATGTCGGCGTACACGCGACGCGACGACCAGGACCGGGCTTTCATGGTGGTCTTTCCCGAGGAAGGGTTCGACGACCAGGCGCCGCTGCCCGGGAGTCTGCCGGGCTTCATCGACCAGTACGGCTCCATTCGGTTCCTCGTGCCCTGCCCGGATCTCGGCAAGGACAGTCAGGGCCGACAGCGCAAGCTGATGGTGCAGACCTCCCTGGGGCAGAACATTCCCGTCAGGACGCAGCTGGCCGCGTACCGTATCGCCGTGGCCTTCGCCAACTCGGCCTCGGGCAAGGTGGGTTGTGACGCCGAGGCGATCGAGCCCCCGAAGAAGGACCTTCCACTGGCCGGTGCCGCAGACGATGTGCCGACAGTCCCCGTGGCCGAGGCGGGGGACACGGCCTGCGCCTGGGTGTCCCGGGCCGGGCTGCCGGAGGGCGGCGACTGGCGGATCAGAGTGGGCGCGAACAGCGCGGCCCCGACGGGGCGTTGCGAGCTCTTGTCCGGGAGTGACGACGAATCGTGGCGGGACGGCTCAAGGCTCGCCTTCGTGTCCTGGTACGGCGACTGGAGCAACCGGCTCACGGCATACGACAACGACGGCAGGCCCCGGCCGGGAACCGCGAGCGCCCGCTGCGACGGCGAGGCCGCCAACTACGCCTTCAGCGGTTCCCGTGACATCCCCGGGGTCAACGCGGCGGCCAAGGAGCGGATGTTCGAGGAGTTCGCGCGGGACGAGGTCCGCCGCCACGGCTGCACGGACCTCCGGTTCCACTCCTGACGCGACGTCACGACACACCGTCGCATCGGCGGCACTACCTGAGCCACAGCCCCCGGACGTAGAAGTCGTCCATCATCTGCCGCATGGCGGCCGCTCGTCGGTCCGGTACGTGGCGTTGCTCCGCCCAGCTGTCCAGCACGGTGAACAGCTGGTCCCGGCCGTCCATCAGATCGCCCCGCACGGGGCCGGTAACGGGCCGGGCAGCTATGTCGCCCACCGGGAGGCGGGTCTTCAGCTGCTTCTCAGCCGGGCGGAACGTGCCCCGGGTGTGCTCGCGTACGGACCGGTCGAAGGCGTCGAGGTCGGAGATCGTGCCGTCCCTGGTGTGGTTGGCGCGGTGTTTCATCAAGGTGCCCACCCGGCCCGCGAGATCCTGGAGATCGTTGTCCGGCCAGGTCGTCGGACCCGATCCGCGGTCGGTCGGGGAGGGGCGGAAGTCGGGGTCGCCGCCCTCGTCGGTCAACCGCTCCAGGTAGGCGGCCAGATTGGCGCGTTCGGCGTCGTAGAGAACGGCGAACGCCTCCGGGTCCTCGGTGAGTTCGGCCACCAGGGTCCTCATGTCCGCGTCCCCGTCGATGCCCTCGTACTCGAATCTGGTGTGCACCTCGCCGGGCGCGAGGAAGCGGCCGAGTGCCGTATAGCCGTTCTTGTCGGGCAGTGCCTCATTGGGCAAGGCCACCGGGCTGGTCGCGTCACTCCCGCCGAAGCCGTCGTCCCGACCGGCGTCCACGACGTACTCGGCCAGCATCCGTGCCACACCCGGCGCCAGTCCCGCCGGAATCCCCTGACCGCTCAGGACCGCTGCCACCGCGTAGGCGCTACGGGCCTGCGCTGCGGTGTGCGGCTTGCCGGGTCCTGTGGCGCGGGTGCCCGCGTCCACGACGCGGCCGAGCACGCGGGCCCCGTCGCCGCACAACTCGTCGTGCGCCAGCAGATGTGTCGCGGACGAGATCCCGTCGAGGTCGTCCCCGGGATCCAGAGCCTTCGTGGCCGCCGCAGGGTCGTCGGCGAGTGCCCGGACCGACGTGGGCACCTCATGGCACTTCTCGCCGTCTTCGTCACCCGTGACGGCCACCACGACGGCGACGGTGGCCACCAGCACCACGAACGCCGTTCCCACCACGAGGAGTTGGTACTTCCCCGCTCGACGCAACCGGCCACGGGGCCCCGGCCGCTCGGCAGAACTCTCCGTGTCGCCGCCTTCGCTGCTTTCTCCGATGCCCCCGATGCCCCCGATACGCATCCGGCAAGACTAGGGCCTGACTTTCGGACGCCGCGGACCGGGCGGCGTCACAGCAGTACCGCGCCCGTGACCGACGCGCCCGCGCACAGCAGCGGGCACAGGACGACGAAGACGACGCACAGGACGTTGGAGCGCCGACCGGCGGCGAGGTCCAGAGCGAAGACCTCGGGGTCCCTCGGGTGTGTGGTGGACGGTGACTTTCCGGCCGTACTCGGTGGCCGGATCGTCCCGCTCGACGCGGAAACGGGCGGTGACGACCGTTTCCTCAGATCGGTCAAGGTTCAGCAAGACAGGACACCTTCAGCCGCAGGCCGCCGATAGCGGCAGGTCAAGGTCAACACGTCATACGTACGCACTTCGTACGCACTTCGTACGAGCTTCGTACGAGCAATATACGCGATTCATGCGTTTCGTGAGATAGGGTGTCGGTCAGGAGGTGTTCCATGTCCGAGTTGTTCGACGCGGTCGATGCGCTGGTCGCGTCTCGCGCCACGCTGCCGCCTCCGGCGGAGCGCAAGCGGCTGCGTGCCGCGCACGGTCTGACGATTGATGAGGTGTCCACCGCGCTGAAGGTGCGCCGGGCCACGGTGTCCGGCTGGGAGTCAGGGAAGACAGAGCCGCGACCGCCGGAGCGGGACGCGTACGCCCGGCTGCTGGAGAAGCTCGCGGAGCTCTACCCCGCCCCCGCGGACGACACGGTTGTGACAGCCCCCGTTCAGGACGTCGCGGTGACGGCCACGTTCACCGGTGCGCTCACTCCGGCTGCGGAAGCGCAGGCCCTGCCCGCAGGACCGGCACCCGAGACTCCGGCCGCGGCGGCGTCCCAGAACACCCGGACCAGCCCTGCCCCCGATGCTCCGACGGCCGCGCATACGGCGAGCACCACCAGGCCGTCGTCGATGTCACGGCGGCCGGGCGCGAAGAAGGCGGCCCCGGCCAACACCCCGGCAGGTGGCACCGACCCGCGTTTCGAGAACGGGCCGCTGGCGGTTGTCGACGTCGACGACGGGAAGGTGCTGGCGTACTGCACCGGCGGTCTGGTCCTGGACGTGCCCGCTAAGTCCGTCCCGGCACTGGTCGACTGGACCCTCACGGAGGCGAAGCTGGGCACGCCGAAGCTGTCCGGGCCGGGGAAGCCGGCCGACCCGCTGCTCGTGCTTACCGAGTCCGCGCTGGAGCGCTACGGCCTCCCGGTCGTCCTTACGGAGGAGGAGCGGCTCGCGGGCAGGTTGCCGGAGGGTCACAAGGTCATCAGGCAACTGGCGCGCGCGGAGTGGAAGTTGACGAAGCGCGGCTTCGGACCGTGGGCGCGGATCTACCGCCCGGCGACCGGTCCGGAGCGGGCCTGTGTCCAGATGTGCATCCCGTCCTGGCAGGCGCTCGACACCCGGCACTGGGGGGAGGCCGGTCAGCTTCCGCCGGCGGAGCTCGCCCGGCTGCTCGGCACGTACGCGGTCAGGGTGATGACGCCGCGCGGTTCCACCGCCGTCACCGGCCTGGAGCTGATGACCGCGCTGCACCCGCCGACCCGCGCCTCCGAACCGGACGGGGCGGGGAAGCGGCACTCCGAGCACAACCCCGGATCACTGGGGAAGGAGCCGGTGGACTGCGCGCCGTGTGAGGCCCCTGACGGGCACCCGCTCCTGGCGGACCTGCCGCGCTTCCACGTCCGCGGCCCCGGGGAGAAGCTGTTCGAGGAGGCGTACGACTGGGCACGGCCGCTCACCGACACCGAATGCCTGCGCCGCAACCTGGTGGGCCTGGACGTGAACATGGCCTTCGCCGCCGGCGCCAACGGCCTGCCCCTCGGCCTGAGCGCGCCAACACGCGTGAAGGACCCGGTGTTCGCCCCGAAGCTGCCCGGCTCGTGGCTGGTCGACCTGTCGCACGTCGACCTGTCCCGCGTGAAGGCCGGCAAGGACAAGTGGGTGGAGCTGGACGCCAGTCTGCTGCCGAGCCCGTTCACGCCCAAGGGCGTCCGGCCGGAGGGTCCGGCCTGGTACGCGACGCCGACCGTCGCCTACGCGGTCGAACTCGGCTACGAGGTCGCGCCGGTGGAGGCGTGGGTGCGGTACGACAACGGCCGCTACCTGGACGGCTGGTACAACCGGCTGCGCGACGCCTACCTCGCCACGATGGCCGACCTCGGCGTCGGCGCCGACCTGTCGCCGGAGGACTTCCTCGCGGCGATGGACGGCTACCGCGGCCGTGACCCGGAGCTCGCGATCGTGGTGTCCGCGGTCAAGGCCACGGTGAAGGGCGGCCTGGGGAAGCTGCGTGAGCGCCCGCGGGGTGAGGGCTGGAAGCCGGGTCAGCCGTGGCGGGCGCTGTCGCGTCCGACGTGGCGGCCGGACATTCGGGCGGCGGTCATCTCCCGCACGCGAATCAACCTGCACCGAAAGCTGCTCAAGCATGCGGCGTTCACCGGGCAGTACCCGGTCGCGATCCTGTCCGACTGCGTCGTGTACGCGGTCGACGGTGAGAGCCCGCTGGACTTCCTGCCCTACCGGGAGGGCAAGCCGCTGCCCGGCGGCTTCAAGCTCGGGGTCAACCCCGGCCTGGTCAAGCACGAAGGCACCCAGAGCGTGCTGTGGGGCGAAGGCGTACGGGAGCAGTTCAGCGCCCCCGAGCTCAACCTCGCCCGGTACATCAAGGACGGCACCGTCACCGACCAGGACAACGGGGAGTAGGTAGGCGATGAGCATCATCGGTGACGGCCTGGACCAGGCGGTGCAGAAGGCGTTCACCCGCCCGGCACCCAAGTCGGCGGGCGCGCAGATGCGTTACCTGGTGAAGCAGCTCAAGGGCACCAGGGCGGTCGCACAGATGCTGCGGGTCTCCCAGCGCACCGTCGAGCGGTACGTGAAGGACCAGATCAAGAAGCCCCGCCCGGAGCTCGCGGCCCGCATAGAGCGTGAAGTGAAGGCCCGTTGGCAGCCACAGATCCGGGCCAAAGCCAAAGAGAAGGCGGCCAGCACCGGTGGCATCGTCATCGACACCCGCGCCCGCATGGGCTACACGGCGCCGATCGGGTCGACGGACCAGGACCGCATCCGGCACCTGACCGTTGCCCTGCCGCCCCGTCACGCCGCCCGCCTCTTCGAAGCCCAGGAGGCCGGCGCCAGCGACGCCCGCCTTCAGGAGATCGCCGCCGAAGCCCTCAAGGAGACCTACTTCCAGGACGGGGGCCGCCGCGCCGGCTCACTGGAAGAGGTCCGCTTCACCGACATCGAACACCTGGAGTTCGACCTGTAGCTCCGCGCTCCGAAAAGCGAGCGAGCCCCGAACCGTCGCCGGTCCGGGGCTCGCTCGCGTGTCTGCGGGCCGGAGGTTCATGCGCGTCATGCCGTGTCCAACGACGCCAGGGTTCCGGCCCGGCAGTGCTCCAGAGGACGATCACGGCGACAACAGCCGCCAGCGCCGCAGCAAGCAGAGTTGCGCCAGCCTCCTTCTGGAGTGCGCAGTCGCTGGTCATTCGCGTTGGGCATACTCCACATACAGCGGTGTAGCGAGCACGCTGGGTCCTTGAGATGTTCGAACCACTGCGAGGATCCGGGCGTGCCCACTTAGCCGTACTGGCTCGGTCACCCACCCCTCGTCGGGACTGTTCCCCTGTGCAGATCGGCCCAGAACCCGGAGGGCGTAGTCGAGTTCACGCCTCCCAGTGGCAGGTGGAACGAACCTGGTGGTCGCGGCCTCGTCGGGCAGTTGTGCGAGTTGGCGGGCGTAGGCAATGACCGCGTCCATGTAAAACATTCCCACCCGCCCTTCCGGTGAGTCCCCTGACTGCCAGCGATCCAGGACATGCACGGAGGAACCTAAGAGTACGAACGGAGGCTCGGCATTGGCGGTGGCAAAATAGACGAGTCCGGCGAGCGCATGGCCGGGGTCTGGGTCCTCGGGCAGATAGCGCGCTGTGGCCGCGTCGCCGAAGCGGAAGTCGTCCGTGAACTGGATCCAGTCGCCGACGCGGAGGCGGGTTTCGGTCCGCGAACGAATGCCTTTCGTCTTCCCAATCATCTTCACTGTCGCGTCCAACAGAGCGATTGACGACGGCTGCGGCTCGCTCGGCAGCGTTGCCGTGGCCGACGCAACCCCAACGTTGAACCCGGTCTCGAAGCCCAACCTTCTCCGGAGACGACCAGGCAGTTGCGGGGCCAGCGCCCGCATTTTGTTTTCTGATAAGTAGAGCAAGTCGCGCATGCTGCCCCCTAGCGTGCACTGAGTAAGTCCATTCTGTCTTCTCGTGCACCCCGCTACACCCCCATCTCTGATGTTCGAAGACCCAAGGACAGGGCCCTGCCGGGCGGAGCCGTGCTGGACTGCTGGCCGGACATCGCGGCGGCCGTCGCACCTCGACTGGCCGACCACGTCCAGGCCGTCGCCTTCACACCGAAGAAGGCCGTCTTGACCTGCGCCCCGACTCGCCCGCCTACGGCACCCAACTGCGCCTGATCGGCGCGCGGATTGTCGCCGCGGCGAACGAAACGACAGGCACCGACGCCGTAGGCAGCATCCGAGTCCTGCCCGCCGGCGCCGCGCCCGCCCCCGAGGCTCCGACCGCACCAGATGCCCAGGAGGCTCCGGTGAAGACGCGCGAGATGGCGTCGCCCGGCTTCCACCAGGCGCTCGCCGCCCACCAGTCGGTGCCCGTACAGGCGGGTGTCGGTGATGGTCACAGCCTGCTCGGTGCCCCAGGTCGTGGAGTCGCCGAAGACGAATTCGCCGCCGTTCCTGGGCGGTCGGCCACCCGCGGGGTCGTAGCCCCGTGGCGGTGTCGGCCGGCGCATCACGCGGTCGGAGCGGAGCCGACCGAGGCTTTGACCGAGACGGTTCGGCCGCAGCAGCCACAGACGGTCCTCCCACCGGGCCGGCCGCTCGGCGAGCTGATTGTCAGTGGCTCCTGATATCTCCTGCCGCGACATAAAAAAATACGTTTTCGCTCCGGATCGCACAGGAGGTGCTATTCATGCCCTTTACTGCACTGCACCCCGACAACGGCCGCCTCGACGCCACTCAGCATGATCTCGGATGCGGGCTCGACTGGAACAACGTTTGCAAGGCCAGCCCCCGCGTCTCACTCGCCTGCCCCGAGTGCGGCTGGGGCGTCTATGCCAAGCACTCGCCTCGACGCGTGCGGTTCTTCTGCCACGATCCCGGCCGCCCTGTCGAGTGCTCGCTCACGAACGAGTCGTGGGAACACCACATGCTCAAGCTGGAGATGGCAGGGGAGCGGGAAGCCGCAGCAGCGCGCCGCAAGCAGCACATGGAGGAGATTCACCGGCGCCGCCGTGCCGAGGGAGCCCGCCAGCGCCGCTTGGTGCAGGAGCAGGAACATCGCATCCGTATGGAGAAGCTCCGCGAGCGTTGGGCCGAAGAGGAAGCGCTTCGTGCCCGTGAGCGGGCCGAACAGAAGGAGAGGGAGCGCCAGGCCGTTGAGACGGCAAGGGCGTGGTGGAGCCGGCTGTCCCAGGAGCAGATCAAGGAACTGTTCGCCACGGTGGCCGACCGGGCCTGGCGTGAGGAGCAACTGAGGGTGGAAGTCCCCGAGAACGCCAGCATGGCCGCGCACTTCGCCTACGGAGTGCCTCTGCACTCCCAGGGGCGGTTCCGTGCGCTGTATGGCATCGTGCGCCCCTGCCCCGACCTCATCTCCCTCTCACCGCAGCTGCCCTGCCAGCGCGTCTTCGTCCGCAAAGCCCACGAGTTGCGGGAACTGGGCACGGTGTTGACCGGGCGCATCACCCACTTCGACCTCCCCGATCACGAGCAACTCGCCATGTGCTAGATCCGCCGTGGTCGCCACCGACCGAGAACGCCGGGGCGAAGCTGCCATGCTGGTGCGGGGCCGGTTGATTCTTCTCGATGCGGATCCCGAGGTGGCAGGGATGGCGTCGCAGACGTTCTGGCTGCCAAGCTCGAGGAGGCCGGGCCGGCCGCCGGTGTGTTCCCGGCTGCCGACCCGGTGTTGGTGCGGTGTCCGGTGCCGTTATCCGGCGAGGCTGAACGCTCCGCCCGCAGCGATGAGCGAGATGCTGCTGAGGCTGTTGATGGGTGTGGTGAGGGCGGTGCGGTCGACGGCGGTGCCGTCGCCGATCTGGCCGTTGTTGTTGTAGCCCACGGCGCTGACCTTCCCGTCGCGGTCGAGAACGAGGGTGTGGTAATGGCCGGCGGAGATGGCGCGGATGTTGGTGGCGCCGTCGAGGGTGATGGGGGCGGGGCGGTTGGTGAGGGTGCCGTCACCCTGCTGGCCCTGGGCGTTGTAGCCCCAGGTTTTGACGGTGCCGTCGGCGAGGCGGGCGACGCTGTGGTGGATGCCGGCGCTGATCTCGCGGGCGGTGGTGATGCTGTCGACCTTGACGGGGGTGAGGCGCTGGGTGAGGGAGTTGTCGCCGAGCTGGCCCTGGGCGTTGTAGCCCCAGGCCCAGACCGTGCCGTCGGCGAGACGGGCGAGGCTGTGGGCGTTGCCGGCGGCGACGCTGCGGACGTTGGCGAGTCCGGTCACGGTGACCGGGGTGTTGCGCTGGGTGAGGGAGTTGTCGCCGAGCTGGCCGTTGCCGTTGATGCCCCAGGCCTTGACGGTGCCGTCGGCGAGGACGGCCAGGCTGTGGGCGCTCCCGGCGGCGATGGCCTCGACGTTGGTGAGACCGGAGACGGTGACCGGGGTGGTGCGGGTGGCGACGGTGTTGTCGCCGAGCTGGCCGCTGGAGTTGAGGCCCCAGGCCTTGACGGTGCCGTCGGCGAGGAGTGCCAGGCTGTGGTTGTTGCCCGCCGCGATGGCGACCACGCCGCGCAGTCCGGTGACGGTGGACGCCTGGTCCTGGTTGGTGACGGTGCCGATGCCGAGCTGGCCGCTGGTGTTGAGGCCCCAGCTTTCCACGGTCCCGTTGGAGAGCAGTGCCAGGCTGTGACTGGCGCCGGCCGAGATGCTCTGGATGTCGGCGCCGGTGAGCCCGGGTACGGTCACGGGCTTGTACTTGGCGCTGGTGACAACGCCGCCGAGCTGGTAGCTCTCGTTGGCTCCCCAGCCCTTGAGCCGGCCCTCCTGTGCGGTGGCGGCGGAGGGCAGGGCCCACGCCGTGAGGATCGCCAGCAGCGCCAGCAGACCCAGGAGGACGGGGGATCTGCGGTTGCCGCCGCGGTGAAGTGCGTTCATGTCGGTCCTTACCGGTCGGGCAGTGCGGGCAGGGCAGCCGAAGCCATCCAGACCGTCACCTACAGTGAAGAGTTGGTCGCCATGAGTGTCCATCCTGATGGATCTTCACTGGTCCAGAAGGCGGATGCTTCACCCGAAGTGATGGCACACCCCTGGGCGTGTCGCGCCCAACGTGGAGGCTGCGGAACTGGTGTTCGCGCCGTGAGGCGCCCGTACGGGTGGGGACCGGGTTCCGCCCACCCAGCAGGACCGCTTCACTCCAACGACCGCTGTCTCGGAGGAGCTTTCGGCGGCAACCAGGCTCCGGGAGGTGTCAGTCGGCTGGTGTCCATGGCGGGTCGTGCGTGATGTTGATGGCATCGCAGTTCCAGCAGTCCCATTCATCCGGCACCCGGTACAACTCCTGCCAGAACCCGGCCGGTTTCCCGTAGACCACGCAGTCCGCCCCGTATTGCCATCACTCGAACGAAAAGTTCATGAGGTGCCTCTCCCCGGTTCTCGGCAGCAACGTCTTTTCTTGCAGGGACTGGGTGCGGCCTGGGTTTCTGCCCCGGCCGTCGGCGACTGCAGCGCGCGTGGACGCTTCATTTTCAGGACGCCGACCCGGCACCGGCTCCGCCGTTCAGTGCATCAAGGAGTTCACCGAAGGGGACCTGTTCCTCGTCGTAGTCGAAGGTCATGGCGGCGGCGAGTGCTGCCCACCGGTCGGCGCTGCGTCCGCAGCGGTCCGCCAGAATCTTCAGCGCGGTCTCGGGCTTGTTGCTGAGGAGGACCTCGTCGGCGGGGATCTGGAGCAGGTGGGCGAGTGTGTGGTGTCGGGAGTTGATGACGGTGCGGTAGACCCCGGAGCGGGGGAGGATCTCGTCGACGGCGGGGTGGTCGAGCCAGGACTGCAGTATGGCCGCCGGGTCGGGGTGCTGGTCGAGGTCCTCGTCGGTCAGCAGCCGGAGCACTCCGTCGTCCTCGTCGTCGGCCGGGACCGCCGCCGCCGCGTTCAGGAACCAGTCGGGGCCGTCGGCCTTCTCGGCGATCCAGGCCAGCTCTGCGGGGTGCAGGACGGTGAGAACGTCTTCGATGACGGTCGCACGCGGGGTGTGCGGGTTGGCCGCGAGAGCGGCCAGGGCCTGGACCCGGCGGTGCTCGGAGTGGCGCTCCAGGAGGCTGGCGGGACGGTCGTGGTCGGTCTTGTCGTCGAGGACGCGTGTCCAGACCCGGCTGGGGGCTGGGGAGACGACGGCCGGCTGATCCAGGGAGGCGAGCTGGGCGCAGGCTCTGGCGAGGTGTTCAGGGCTGGCGCTGAGGAGCGCCAGGTCCTCAGCGAGGCGCCGGACGAGGCCGTCGAATTCGTAGTCGTTGGCACGCTTCTCGGGCAGGTCCAGCAGCTGCCCGCGGCGCACGAGGGTGTCGGCGGCCGCGTGCAGCTGGCTGCTGGCGAGTTCGGTGAGGCGGGGGTTGTCGCGTACGCGGTTGGCGATGTGGTGCAGGGTCCTGCGCGCGGTCACCGTCGGGTTGGGCAGTTCGGGCAGCTCGGGCAGGCACAGGGCCGGGAGGCAGGCGCGCAGCAGTTCCTCGCTGAGTGCGGGGGGGCGGGTCTTCGGCGGAAGAAGGCTCCTCTTCGTGGGGGTAACTGGCGCGGATGCGGGCGTCTTCGGCGGCGGAGCTTTCGGCTTCGTCCAGCAGCAAGTGCTGGACGGCCGCGCCGAGCGTGGGGTCTCCGGTGAGTTCCGCCCACCGCTCGGGGCACCTGGCCAGCATGGCCCAGCCGTCACGGCTTCCCAGTTCCAGCGACCAGTCCTTGCCAACGGTGGACAGGGTTTCCCAGCCCTCTTCGCGCCGAGGGAAGAGCAGGAACGCCGCGAGCGGAGTGAGGGACGCTTCCAGAACGGCGTCGAACAGAGCCTGCGGCACGGGCGGGACCGGGGTGTCCCCTTCGGTTCGGGTGTAGCGGTTTGGATCCCAGTCACTGATGACTTGCTCCGGCTCCCCGTTGGCGAGACGGGGCAACAGGGCGACGGCTGCCTCCACCTGCTCCGGGTGCCGGGCCAGGCCGATGATCAGTCCGGCCCCCACTCGATGGGTGCGCAGGATGGCGGGCAGGTCGTCGACGGTCACCGTGCCCGCAGCCGCCAGCTTGGCGAGCATCGTCTCGTCGGCCTGCACCAGGAGCCGGCCCCTCAGCCGCCTGGCCGATGTGCGGGCCAGAAGCGGGGGCAGCGCGGTCTTCAGCGCCTCCTCCCGCCACTGCTCGGTCTGCGAGTCGAAACCGTGCCGGCTCCTCGCCGGGGTGCACAGGGCTTCGATCACCGTCTTGAGTGCCTCCTTGGGGAGGTCTTCACTCATCGCGAGGTCCCGCCACAGCGGGTACGTACGAGCATTGACCACCGTCGGGTCCCCTCCCTGCCTGACCCGACGTCACCAACGGGTCACCGTCCGTGGAAAGACCGTACGGCGCACACCAGCCCGAGCGGACCCGATCCGCGAAGTCGCCCGCAGAGGCTGCCGGCATGATGCTGAGCCCTGATGGGCGCAGGTTGCTTGAGCTGGTTGCCCAGACCCGCGAGCCGGTCGCGATGTCCGACTACTTCCATGAGATTCACCCGCCCACTTCCTCCCGCGACGCCGCAGAGGACGACCCTGCCCGTGCGACCTGGATGAAACTGCGGATGTCGCTGTACATGGCGTCGCTGAATTTGTGGAAGTCCGGCTTGGTCCAGGTCGTCCACCCAGCGAACGGCGAACGCCCCCACCTGGCATCGGTTACCGACGCTGGGCACTCCGTGTTGGCCTGATCAACCAGCGGAAGCTGATCCGTCCAACCGTCCCCAAGGACGTCGTCGTCGAGGTCCTGCGGGCCGGGGCGGGGGTCCGCGGCCGGTATAGCCGGCCACGCGTCTGGAACGGAAGGCCGCAACCCGTAGGCTGCCTCGACCGCGGCCACCGCCTCCTCGTAGGTGTCCCTCTGGGTGTCGATCATCAGCCGCACTCGCCCTCTTGGTGACCGCTGCCGCCATCCTCCTCGCATCCTGCCCCCGCGCGACGCTCAGGGGCAGGGTCCCGCGCCCGCGGTTTGGGACCCTGCGTGCCGGGCTTGCCCTAGCGCGCGCGGATCGGAGGGGGCCATTCTGTTACGAGTTCTAAGCCCATACCCCGGAGTCAGCTTCCGAGCTCGTCGGGCTGGCTGCAACCGGTGACTCAGCGCCTTGTCTTCATCGTCATGACATCCAGTCGAAGGTCACGATCCCCGAATGATCGGGAGTTGCGGTTGTGGAGGGTCGGCCGGGCGCTGGCCCTCACCTTCGCCGCCGCGGTCCTGGTCGCGGGCTGCGTCTTCGTCAGCTTGGTGGTGCTTCTGGACTTCAAGGAGATCGACAAGACCGCGAAGCTCGACGCGAAGACGCTCTTCGATCTGGTGAAACTCTCCTTCGGGGTGGTTGCCGGCGCTGGTGCGCTCGTCGCCCTGGTCGTTGCCTACCGCCGCCGGCGTGTCGACGAGGCCGGTGCACACCGCGAAGCCACCCGGCTGCACAGCGAGCGCTTCACTCAGGCCGTTGAGCAACTGGGCTCCGACTCACCCGCCATCCGCCTCGGTGGCGTTCACGCCCTGGCCGGCCTTGCCGACGACGCCCCCGACGACAACCTGCGCCAGACCTGCATCGACGTCCTGTGGGCCTACCTCCAACTCCCCTTCACCCCCGACCCCCACCCACCAAGAGGAACACCACCGCTACCTGGCCTTCCGCAAGGTCCGGCACACCATCCTGCGCCTTATCGACGCCCCCGGGGAACCCACCGCTCCTGGCAGGGCTGCGACCTCGACCTCCCCGGCGTCACCATCGACGGTTACATGGATTTCAGGGGTGTGGTGTTCTCGGGTGGCACGGTGTCCTTCAGCCACGCAGCGTTCTCCGGCTGCACGGTGTCCGTACGCGCGTGGACGAGGCCTTCCCGACGCGCGGAGCGCGCGCCGGGAGGCGGCGGGGAACTGTGAGACCGGGCTCAAGGACTCCGCGACGCGGCCCACCAGCTCCGCTGGTCCGACTGGTGCCGCCACCAGACCCGCGCCCGGGTCGGTCACTACGGCCGACAAGCCGCGAATCAGGCATGAAGATCACGACCTGCGACTGGGGTATTAACTGAGCATTCACGGCCTTCGCTACTTGGCCGAATCTCATTGGCAAAGGTTGATGCATCAACGTAATCCTGATTGAGTTGATACCTCAACTAGATGGTTCTCCACTCGGACAGGGGTAGCTGGTATGAGCGACAAGAAGGTCATCGCGGTCGCCGGAGCGACGGGCGCACAGGGTGGTGGCACCGCACGGGCGATCCTCGCCGATCCGGACTCGGGCTTCACGGTGCGCGCGCTGACCCGGAACCCCAACTCGCCTGCAGCCAAGGAGCTTGCTGGGCTCGGGGCGGAGGTTGTCCAGGCGGACTTCTACGACGAGCCGACCGTGCGCCAAGCGTTCGAGGGCGCTTACGGCGCCTTCCTCGTCACCAACTTCTGGGCGCATGGCTCGGCGGCCAAGGAGACCGAGGAAGTAAACGTCCTGGTCCGGGCTGCCAAGGCCACGGGACTGCGCCATGTGGTCTGGTCGACGCTGGAGGACACGCGCGAACTGCTGCCGCTGGACGACGGTCGGATGCCCGTTCTGCAGGACAAGTACAACGTGCCGCACTTCGACGCCAAGGGTGAGGCCAATGAGCTCTTCACACAGGCTGGAGTGCCGACGACCTTCCTGAACACCACCTTCTTCTTCCAGGGCTTCCTGCAGGCCATGGGCCCCCAGCGCGCCGAGGACGGCGTACTGACCCTGACCCTGCCGCTGGAGGACGGCAAGCTCCTCGCCGGGGTGGACGTGGCGGACATCGGCCGCACCGCGCACGCCATCCTCAAGGGTGGTGAGCAGTTCGTCGGCGGCACCATCGGCCTGGCCGGCGACCACCTGACCGGTGCGCAGTACGCGGAGAAGCTGGGAGCCGCGCTCGGCGAACCGGTGCGCTTCAAGTCGGTGCCCTACGACGTCTTCCGCTCCCTGGACATCCCGGCCGCTGCGGAGGTCGCCAACATGTTCCAGTATTACGGCGACTTCGACCAGGAGTTCACCGGCGCCCGCGATCTGAACCGGCTGCGCGAGATCAACCCGGAACTGAAGAGCTTTGACGCCTGGCTGGCCGAGAACTCCTCGAAGATCGAGGTGAAGTGAATGAGCGCGACACGTACGGCGTCTCGTGAGGGCTCGGAGGGCAAGACGAGCGGGCCGCTCAGCGGCAAGGTCGCCTTGGTCACAGGCGCGAGCCGTGGCATCGGTGCGGCCATCGCGCGTCGCCTCGCCCGTGAGGGCGCGGCTGTCGCCATCACCTACCACTCGTCACCCGGCCACGCCGACAAGGTCGTCGCCGAGATCACGTCGGAAGGCGGCAGGGCGGTGGCGTTGGCGGCCGATTCGGGAGACGCCGAAGCCGTCCGCGCGACAGTCACCGGCACCGTGGAGGCCTTCGGCCGCTTGGACATCCTGGTGAACAACGCCGGAGGCGGTCACATGGCACCGATCGAGGAACTTACCGTCGACGACTTCGACCGAGAGGTCGCGGTGAACGTACGCTCGGTGTGGGTGGCAACACGGGAAGCGCTGCGGCACATGGGCGACGGAGGCAGGATCATCTCGATCGGCAGCGTCTTCGCCGAGCGGATGCCGATTCCGAACGGCACGACGTACTCCCTCACCAAAGCGGCCATCGGCGGTTTCACCCGAGCGCTGGCCCGGGAGCTGGGACCGAGAGCGATCACGGTGAACAACATCCAGCCGGGCGCGATCGCGACAGACCTGAATCCGTCCGAAGGGGACCACGCCGATCTGATGAACGGACTGACCCCGGTCAATCGGTATGCGTCTCCGGATGAGTTGACCGGCCTGATCGTCTACCTCGCCGGCTCCGAGTCGGCCTACGTGACGGGCGCGACGATCAACATCGACGGCGGCTTCGCCGTCTGACACCAGCGACAGCAGTGGCTGAGGTCGCCGGCCTGGGCATGCGGCACATTGAAGGGAGCCGCACGAGGTTCACTCTCTGGGGCACAACAGTCATACCGGCGGTGCGGTGCTGGCGCCGCGCGGCACCCGCGATGGCTCCCGTCAGCCGCAGCTTCACCGCCACCACGGCGGGTACGGGTACGTACCCGTATTCATCGGGGATGGGAAGGAGTACGACGATGTCTGATGCCAATGTCCGTATCCCTGAGGAAGCCAAGGACCGGCTTGCCGCGATCGCGGTGGCGGAGGGTCTGTCGCTGCGCGCGTATCTGGCCCGTCTGGCGGAGACGTTGCTGACTCCGGGTGAGCGTGCCGAGTGGGCCTGGGCCGCGCTGGAGGAGTGGACCGGTTACGCGCCCACGGCGGAGCAGGAGCGGGACCTGGACGGTGAGCTGGACCGGCGCCTGGCGCAGGCGGCCGGAGTGTCCCGGTGAGCGGCGTTACCGGGGATCACCGTGGTTGATCTGGATCTTTCTGCGGCGCTCGCTCTCGCGCGGCGCGAGACCTGGGCGGCGGCGCACAGCCAGTACGCGGCGCAGCCCACGTTGGAGCGTCCGGACGGGGCGGTCATCGCGACCGCTGCCCCGCGGCGGTGGGCCGGTGAGGCGGTACGCGTGCTGGACCTCACCCCCTGAACAGCAGCACCACGTCACGGCCCTGCCGGATCAGTTGATCCGGCAGGGCCAGTGTGTGTCACTGCCCGGTGTGCTGGCGGCGGGCGGTGACGAGGTTTCGCCGCCGGGTGCGGGTGGCTTGCTCGGTGTTCGGCCAGCGCGGCGGGGTGTGGTTGTCGGGCAGCGGGAGGTCGGCCATGAAGTGCGCGATGTCGGTGTAGTAGCCGTACGAGCTGTCGCTCGTGTGCTCGCGGAGCCGGGTGATGGTGGCGTCCAGGGCGTCGTGGTCGTCGAGGGCGGCTTGGTGGAAGGCGGCGGCGATGTCGATGGTGGGTGTCATGGAGGTGAGGCCCGCGGTGTCGAGTTCGGTGCGCAGGGTGCGGACACCTGCCCGTCCCCGTCGGCGGCCTGTCGGGCCGCCCGGCAAGTCGCACGCCCGTGCCGAGGACGCCGGCTGTGGCCGGCCTGCCAGAGGGCCCGCCGCTCGTGGCCGTCGACCCGTAACCTCTCGCGAGGCCTCTCGTTACCGGAACGCGCACTGCCCCCGTTGTCGGCCGGGTCGTACGGAGAAGACCCGCATCCTTAGACGCGGGTCTTCTCCGCCGCCAGGGCCCGAGCCGATAGCGCAGAGCGTGTCCCGTCGATCACCGCTCCGCTAGATTCGGGGGCATGACCGAAGCTGATGATGCCGCGCGAGTGACCGCCGCGTGGGAGCGCATTGAGCAGTGGCTGAGCAAGCATGCCGTCTTGACGCGGAGCATGCTGCGCCCGCCGGCCGGTGAGCAGGCGATCCGTGCTGTCGAGGACGAGATCGGGGTGGCCTTCCCGCCTGGGCTTCGGGAGCTGTACCTGTTGCATGACGGCATCAACGAGGCCGGGCATTACGCCGACTACCCCCACGATGTGGTCCCTCCGGACCCGGCCGACCCGCACTGGATGCACGAGAACGCCTCGTGTTTCCTGCCGGGCGGGTTCGGGTGGCTGCCCCTCGGTGAGGCGGTCGGTCTGGCCGGATCGGGTGTCTTTCCTGAAGCCGGTCCACGTATCCCGTTTCTGGCGGACCTGGCAGACGCCGGCATGTACGGCATGTGGGTCGACGGTGACGGGAACCTCGGCACCTGGGGTGATGCGACGCCTCCGCAGGACCTCGGTTTCACTCTCGCCGAGTACCTCACCAGCGCGGCGGACGCCCTCGACGGCGATGGGCTGGCGATAGGGCGGGAGGGCATGAAGGATGCCAGGCCGTTCATCTCACCCACCGCCGACGGGCTCCGCTGGCTGGACCAGGACGCCCCGGAGATCATCGCCGACTACGAGGGCGACGGCTGGCACCCCGCCTGAAAGACGGCACCCGTGCGGGCGTCGGTGAAAGTGACCGAACCGTCCTTGTTCGCCTTTGCCTTCAGGCCCTTGGCCTTGACCGGGAGGGTGTAGGTGCCGGTGGGCCGCTCGCCGAGTTCAACGAACTGCTCGAAGCCGGTACGGGTGGCCTCGACGATGACGTCGGCGCCGGGCACGGCGTTGTTGTAGCGGGCGCGGGTGCCGTCCAGCTCGGGCTGCGGCAGACCGCCCTTCCACTGGAGGGTCACCTGGCTGTCGCCGCTGCCCAGGGTGACGAGATCGCGGGCGCTGTCGTTCTGCGCGGCGCGCAGCGACTTCGGCAGTTGGCCGCCCTTGCCGCCCAGGCGCAGGCCGCCCGGGTGCGCCTTCGCGGTGATGCTGCCGTCCGGGGCTTCGGTGAGCGTGGCGTCGGCCTTCTGCCACTTGCTGTTCTTCCAGACCCGTTCGGGGCCCGCGGTCAGCTCGGTGGTGAGGGTGCCGTCCGGGTTGGCGACGGTGTAGGTCGTCTCGGTGGTCTCGTCGGTGACGACGACCTTCTTGCCGGTCTTCTTCGCCTCGGTGATCGCCCACGCCTTGGAGCCCTTCGCGTGCTTGGCCGCCCAGGCCATGTCGGAGGCGAGGATGTCGGCCTTCGACGGCTGGACCGCCTTCGCGGCACCGGAATCCGGCACGGGCGCGGCGCTGGTCGGCAGCGACGCCCCGGCTATGAGCGCGGTCTCGACGACCAGGAGCAACGCGGCCCCGGCCGCGATGCGCGCCCGGCGCCTTGGTGCTTGATGTCTGTGTGAAGACACGGAAGCGTGTGTCCTTCCCTTGAGAGAAATGCGACACGTGTACGAGTTGCGTGCCACGAGCGCAGGACACTACGCAGAAGAATCAATCGGGCACAGGAAGCTATCGGCCGTGGCTCATAACCGTCCCAATGGTCCCGCGAGTTGAAGCGGAACCCTGCCTTCAATCGCGGTAATGATCACAACGGACGCGGCAGCTCCGCCCGCCACCGAGCCCGGCCACTCACAGGCAGCCGGCCGAGGCGGCCGTGCGGACACCGATGCCTCGGGCATGCCGAGGCCATTCGGCGGCCCTGTGATGGCGGCTGCCGCGGGCTGCCCGCAGGCTGGATCCGGATGTGGACGCGCGCCGCCGAGCATCGTGCTGCGCAGAGAGTTCCGGGAGGACCGTGTGACCGCCTCGTCGCCCGCCACCGACACACCGCCGGCCCGCTACGACGACCTGCGGGCGCTGGTGATCAACTGCACCCTCAAGCGCTCGCCGGGGACGAGCAACACCCAGGGCCTGATCGGTCGCAGTACCGCAATCTTGGAAGGCCAAGGTGTCCACGTCGACATCGTCCGGGCCGTCGACCACGACATCGCCACGGGCGTGTGGCCCGACATGACGGAGCACGGCTGGGAGACCGACGCCTGGCCGGACCTCTACCGTCAGGTCATGGCGGCCGACATCCTCGTGCTGGCCGGACCGATCTGGCTGGGCGACAACAGCTCCGTGATGAAGCAGGTGATCGAACGCCTCTACGCCTGCTCCAGTCTTCTCAACGACGCAGGCCAGTACGCCTATTACGGTCGCGTCGGTGGCTGCCTGATCACCGGCAACGAGGACGGCGTCAAACACTGCGCGATGAATGTCCTCTACAGCCTCCAACACCTGGGGTACACCATCCCTCCCCAGGCCGACGCCGGATGGATCGGCGAGGCCGGCCCCGGCCCTTCCTACCTCGACCCGGGCTCCGGCGGACCCGAAAACGACTTCACCAACCGCAACACCACGTTCATGACCTGGAACCTGCTCCACCTGGCCCGGGCATTGAAGGACCTGGATGGCATCCCCGCCTACGGCAACCAGCGCACCGCCTGGGACGCAGGCTGCCGCCACGACTACGAAAACCCGGAACACCGCTAGGCCCTGTCCGGGCGATCTCTGCCGGGCCCGGAACGCCTGGCACGGCACCTCGCCGCGTTGCCGAAATGCCCACAGGAAACCACCCTGCGGGCACTTCGGCGCCTTGCGACGCACCGCACCAGACGCCCCGGGCTATCCGACAAGATCGCCCGGACAGGACCTAGGGACACCAGCGGCATGGGCAGCCGCGTTGGTTGGAAGCAGGGGCCGCCCCTGCGCCCCCCCCGGCTGCGGACCTCCGCCCCGGCCCGCAGGACCTCGCCGACGACGACCTCGGGGACGGCTGGACGGACCGGCAGCTGTTCCAGGTGATCGCAGCGCTGATGCCTGGGGCCCGGGCGGTGCTGCACCGAATCACCGACCTGGGCGGTGCCGCCTCCTACGACGACGTCCAGCAGCACTTCGCTGATCACCCGACGACCGCGATCCCGCCGTCACGGATCGTTGGAGACCGTGGAGCCTGTCGAGAGTGCCCAGTCCGGGCAGTCTGCGCCCGTGTCCGACGAGCAACTGGTCGCGATGCTGGTGGAGCGGGCCCGGTCGGAGGGGCTGCAGCTGACCGGGCAGGGCGGGCTGCTGCAGCAGCTGACCAAGCGGGTCTTGGAATCTGCGCTGGAAGGTGAGATCACCGATCACCTCGGCTATGAGAAGCATGATGTCGGCGGCCGGGGCAGCGGCAACTCCCGCAACGGAGGCCGGGCCAAGACCGTGCTGACCGACGTCGGGCCGGTCGAGGTCAAGGTGCCGCGTGACACCTCGGGCACGTTCGAGCCGCAGATCGTCAAGAAGCGGCAGCGGCGGCCGACCGGGGTCGACGAGATGGTGCTGTCGCTGTCCGCGAAGGGGCTCACGCATGGCGAGATCGCCGCTCACCTGGCCGAGGTCTACGGCGCCGAGGTGTCCAAGCAGACCATCTCCACCATCACCGACACAGTGATGGAGGGCATGGCCGAGTGGCAGAACCGTCCCCTCGACCGCGTCTGTCCCGTCCTGTTCGTGGACGCCATCAACGTCAAGATCAGGGACGGGCAGGTCGCGAACCGTCCCATCTACGTGGTGATGGCAGTGACCGTGGACGGCACCCGCGACATCCTCGGCTCTGGGCCGGCGACGGCGGCGAGGGCGCGAAGTACTGGCTGCATGTGTTCACCGAGCTGAAGAACCGCGGCCTGGACGACGTGCTCATGCTGGTCTGCGACGGGCTCAAGGGCCTTCCCGAGGCGGTGGAGGCCGTCTGGCCTCGCACGATTGTCCAGACGTGTGTGGTTCACCTGCTGCGGAACTCGTTCCGTTACGCGGCCCGCCAGGAATGGGACAAGGTCGCCAAGGCCCTCAAGCCCGTCTACACCGCACCCAGCGAAGACGCGGCGACGGAGCGGTTCCTGGAATTCCAGGAGTCGTGGGGCCGCAAGTATCCGGCGATCGTGAAGCTGTGGTCGGACGCCTGGGCCGAGTTCGTGCCCTTCCTCTCCTTCGACGTCGAGATCCGCAAGGTCATCTGCAGCACGAACGCGATCGAGTCCGTGAACGCCCGCATCCGCAAGGCCGTCCGGGCCCGCGGACACTTCCCCAACGAGGCCGCTGCCCTCAAGTGCATCTACATGGCACTGATGAGCCTCGACCCGACCGGCAAGGGTCGCAAGCGATGGACCATACGCTGGAAGGCAGCACTCAACGCGTTCCAGATCGCCTTCGAGGGCCGGCTCACACCAGCCAACAACTGAACCTCAACAACCAAGATCAGCCGTTAAATTGACACACCCCTCCGACACGAACTCGGCTTCAGCGTGAGGGGTGCGACCCGCACTTGGACGTCGACTTCAGCCGGCTCCGCGGTGACGAGCGGCCCGGTGCCGAGGGCTACAGCCGGGCGGCCTGATCGGTCGCCCGGCTGGATGCGGTCAGGCGTTCCAGATGCCGGTCGCCGCGGTCTCCCGGGCGTATTGGGAGAAGTCCTTGGGCTCGCGGCCGAGAGCTTCCTGGACTCCGTGAGCGAGCTGCCGGTGCGGTGCGGCGGGGTCCGAGGCGAACACCTCGGCCATGATGTCGGGTTCGCCAGCGGGGCTCGGCTGCGGGGTGAGCGGGGTGTAGGTGATGTGGCGTCCGGTGGCTGCGGACAGTTCCGCGGCGATGTCGACGAAGCTGAGCAGGCGGGGCCCGGACAGTTCGTAGGTCTTGCCGTGGTGGCGGTCTTCGGTGAGGGCGGCGACCGCCACGTCGGCGATGTCGTCGGCGTCGATGAAGCCGTCGGTCCAGTCGCCGGCGGGCAGGGCGAGCTCGCCGGCGCGGACGGCGTCGAGGAAGAACGCCTCGCTGAAGTTCTGGTTGAACCAGCCCGCGCGCACCACGGTCCACTCCACCCCGGGGACCTTGACGTCCTCCTCGCTGGCCTGGGAAGCGCTGTCCCCCCGGCCCGACAGCAGGACCAGACGTCCCGCGCCGCAGTCGGCCGCGGCCCGGGCAAGGGCGCCGATCTGCTCGGCGTAGTCCGGCTGGAACGGGTCGGGGTGGACGATGTAGACACGGTCGACCCCCTCGAGGGCGGGCTTCCACGTCGCCGGGTCCTCCCAGGTGAAGGGGGGCCGGCCCGAGCGGGAGCCGATGCGGACCGGGTGGCCGAGGGCGGTGAGCCGGTCGACGACGCGGCGACCGGTCTTGCCGGTGCCCCCGAGGACAAGGGTGAGCTGCGCGGATGCAGACATGGCTTCTTCTCCTGATTGCTGATCGGGGCGGTCCACTCATCGCGAGTGGACGCCGTGAATAACTATACGGTGTGAAGTTTTCGAACAGCGAGCAGTATGGGGACGCTGTAAAGTTGCGGGATGGCGACCATGGGACGGCGCGAACGCCTGCGCACCGAGACGACGGCCGAGATCAAGAGCGTGGCGCTGGAGCTGATGGCCACCGGCGGCCCGGGGGCGATCACCCTGCGGGCCATCGCCCGCCAGATCGGCATGACCCCCAACGCCCTCTACGGCTACTTCGCCACCCGCGACGACCTGGTCACCGCCCTCATCGACGACGTCTACACCTCGCTCGCCGACACCGTCGACGTCCCCGTCCAGGCGGCCGGCCTGGACACCGGGAGCCGGATCAGGGCCTGGGCCCACGCCCTGAGGACCTGGGCACTGGCCAACCCCGAAGGCTTCCGCCTCATCTACGGCGACGCAGTACCCGGCTACCAGCCCCCCGAGGGCGGCGCCGCCCCCCAGGCCGAACTGCGCTTCTGCACCGGCCTGCTCGCCCTGGCCGCCGCCGCCTGGCCCCTTGCCGGGCACCTGTACGCCGACAGCGACTTCCACTGGTCCGACTTCGAACCCGATCTCCTCGACCAGGTCCGCCCGTCATTCCCCGACATCCCGCCCGCCAGCGTCGCCCTGACCCTGCGCATCTGGGCCCACCTGCACGGCCTGATCAGCCTGGAGGTCTACGGGCACCTCCCCGCCCGCACCACCCTCCTGGACAAGCTCTACGACGACGAAATCACCCAGCTTCTGCGCTCCTTGAATCTCGACCGGCACCCCACGGCGAGCGGCGGCCCGGACGGCCGGTAGGGCGGCTGGCGCGACCAGGCGGCGGCAGCGTGGACCGGGCTCAGTTCTTGAGGTGGGTGCCGTAGAAGGCGGCGAGCTTGTCTACGGCTTGGGAGACGTACGTGTCGCGGTGGTAGAGGTCGAAGTGGGTCGCCCCGTCGATGTCGAACAGCTCCGCGCTCTCGCCGGCCAGGGCCACGCCGGTCTCGCTGAAGACGCGGGTGTCGGCCTTGCTGCCGACGATCATCAGCAGTGGTCGCGTTGCGAGCCAGCTGTTGTTGCGGTAAGGCTCGAACTGGGCGATCAGGTCGAAGCGGGCTACGCCCCAGCCGGTGGACCGGGGGTGCTGTCCGATCGGCGTGCGGTAGTAGCCGTAGCTCTCGCCGAACATGCTGCCCGCCGGGAGGGCGTCCGCGTCGGCTTGGGTGCCGGGGAGCAGGTTGGTGGCATACGCGTTACCTTCGCGGGCCTCCAGGGTCCGCAGCAGTGCTGCCTGGTCGAGCAGGTGGTCGCGGACCTCGGGCTCGGCGAGCAGTTCGGCGCCGGGGTCGACGGCGCTGACGGTGGCGACGGCCTTGATGCGCCGATCGGTCTGGGCGGCGTAGGGGACGTAGGCGCCCGACGCGCAGATGCCCAGGGCGCCGATGTGCTGCGGGTCGACCTCGCTGCGGGTGCTGAGGAAGGAGACGGCGGCGCGGACGTCCTCGGCGTGCTGGAAGGGGTCCTCCAGGCCGCGCGGCTGGCCTTCGCTCTCGCCCTGGTAGGCGGCGTCGAAGGCCAGGGCCGCGAATCCTTTGCGGGAAAGTTCCTCGGCGTAGCGGCCTGCGGTCTGCTCCTTCACGCCGCCGGCCGGATGCCCCACCACGACGGCGGGTCGCGGGCTGCCGTCGTAGTCGTCGGGCAGGTAGAGGACGCCGGAGATGGCCAGGTTGTTGCTTTTGAACGTGACAGAAGTGCGCACGGGAATCCTCTGATGGGTTGCTACGGGCCTACGGGTGAAGGGGCGGTGGGCTGCACGATCAGTACGGACAGTGCCGTGGACCGGTGTGGCGGGGGCTGCCGGGCAGGTCAGCGTTCGATCGTTTGCCGCTCGGCCTCGTTGTGGTCGTGGCCGACGGCCGGGGGCAGACTGTCGAGCCGGGTCAGATGCTCGGCGCTCAGCTCGACCGCGTCGGCGGCGGTGTTCTCCTCCACGCGGGCCACGCGCTTGGTGCCGGGGATCGGGACGATGTGCTCGCCGCGGGACAGCAGCCAGGCCAGCGCGATCTGGGCCGGAGTGAGGTCGGCCTCGTCTGCGATGGCCCGCACCTCGTCGGCCAGGGCCAGGTTGCGCTGGAAGTTCTCGCCCTGGAAGCGCGGGCTGGTCCGGCGCCAGTCGCCCTCGTCGAACTGCTCGGGCGAGCGGAGGGTTCCGGTGAGGAAGCCGTGGCCGAGCGGCGCGTACGGCACGAAGCCGATGCCGAGCTCACGCAGCGCGGGCAACACCCGCTCCTCGACTTCGCGGGTCCACAGCGAGTACGACGACTGCACCGCCGAGACCGGGTACACGGCGTGGGCCCGGCGGATCGTGTCAGGACCGGCCTCGGACAGGCCGAACGCACGGACCTTGCCCTCGGCCACCAGCTCGCCGACCGCACCCGCCACGTCCTCGATCGGCGTGCCCGGGTCGATGCGGTGCTGGTAGTACAGGTCGATGTGGTCGGTCCCCAGCCGCTTGAGCGAGCCTTCGACGGCGGCACGGACGGTCGCCGGGCTGCTGTCCAGGACGCCCATGCCGCCGTTCGGAGCTCCGTGCGAGATCAGGCCGAACTTGGTCGCCAGGACTACCTCGTCACGGCGACCCTTCAGTGCCCGGCCGAGAAGTTCCTCGTTGGTGTAGGGGCCGTAGACCTCGGCGGTGTCGATGAGCGTGACGCCCAGGTCGACCGCCCGCTGGACGGTGCGCACGGACTCTGCATCGTCGCTGCCGGCGCCGGTGTAGAAGACCGACATGCCCATCGCGCCCAGGCCGATGCGGGAGACGTCCAGATCTCCCAGAGTGGTGTGCTTCATGTGATCATTCCTCGGGTTGGAGCTCGGTTGGCACGGAGCGGTGGACGGCGTCACCGGCGCTGCCAGCGGGGATCAGGGCCGGGATCGGCCACGTCCTGCACGTCGTCATCGCTGCTCAGGTGCCTCAGGCAGGACGGGGCCTCAGGTGGGCCCGGCCGTCGTGAACGGCACATCCCCAGGAAACGTCGTTCTGTCCGGCGGGGGCAGTGACGGGTCTTCCGGGTAACGCCAGTACCTCCCTCATCCCAGGGCCCTCGCCTACCGTGGAAGGCATGGACGACCGCGCCGAGATCAGGGAATTCCTCGCGTCCCGCCGCGCCCGCATCACCCCTGAGCAGGCCGGACTGCCCGCCTGGGGCGGTCACCGGCGGGTCAAGGGGCTACGGCGCGAGGAGGCCGCGACGCTGGCCGGCATCTCGGTCGACTACTACGTGCGCATGGAGCGCGGCAACCTGTCCGGGATCTCCGACAGCGTCCTGGACGCCGTCGCCCACGCCCTGCAGCTCGACGACGCCGAACGCCTGCACCTGTACGACCTGGCCCGACGTGCCCCCGCCCCCGCCGCCTCCCGCCGCCGCACTCCCGCGCGGCGCCTGCGGCCCGCTGTGCAGTACATGCTGGACGCCGTCCGCGACGGACCCGCCTGGATCCACAACGGCCGCCAGGACCTGGTGGCCACCAACCACCTGGCCCGCGCCCTGTACGCGCCGCTCCTGGCCGACCCGCGCCGCCCCGCCAACGCGGCCCGGTTCATCTACCTCGACCCCGCCGCCCATGACTTCTTCCCCGACTGGGAGCAGACCGCCGACGGCATCACCGCGATCCTCCGCACCGAAGCCGGCCGCAACCCCTACGACAAAGACCTCACCGACCTCATCGGGGAACTGTCCACCCGCAGCGAGACCTTCCGAAGACACTGGGCCGACCACAACGTCCGCCAGCACCGCACCGGCACCAAGAAGATCCACCACCCGGCCGTCGGAGACCTGGAACTGAACTTCGAGGCCATGCCCCTGGCCTCCGACCCCGACCTCACCTTCGTCATCTACACCGCCACCCCCAACACCCCCAGCGCCGACTCCCTCCGCCTCCTGGCCACCTGGGCCGCCACTGAGAACCCCTCGCCCGCCAGCAGCACCGGCACCGCCGATCGACAGAACCGGTGAGCACCAAGGGAAGATCGCGAAACAAGCCCGACCAACGTTTGTGAGACGCCATCAGTGGCTGCGGGTGCGCGGAGCATTGTATTGGTCGTCGGTGACGTGCTCGAGCCAGGTGGTCTCTGGGCGGTCGTCGTCGGGGGCGGTGCCGTCCCACAGGCCAAGGTGCTGCATGAAGTTCTCCTCGGTGGCACCGTGCCAGTGCTCCTCGCCGGGCGGGCAGGTGACGGTCTCGCCGGGGTGGGTCTCGAAGACGACCCCGTCGCGGGTGCCGACCAGGGCGACGCCGGCGACGACGTGCAGGGTCTGGCCTACCGCGTGGTGGTGCCAGGCGGTGCGGGCGCCGGGAGCAAAGCGCACCATGTTGGCGCGCAGGCGGGAGGGTTCCTGACCGGCGTGGATGACGTCGAACCAGACGTCGCCGTTGAACCAGTCCTCGGGTCCCTTGCCGGTCGGCTTCGGGGTGACGAACTCCACGGGATGCTCCTTGCTTTCGTGCGGGCGGGGGTGAGGAAGCTGGGTCAGCGTTCCAGCATGGCCAGGCCGGCTTCGGTGTGGGTGTCGCCGGCGGCCGGGGGGAGGCTGGAGAGCTTGGTCAGGACCTCGGGGCTGAGCAGGAGGCTGTCGGCTGCGGTGTTCTCCTCGACGCGGGCGACGCGCTTGGTGCCGGGGATGGGGGCGATGTCGTCGCCCTGGGCCAGCAGCCAGGCAATGGCGACCTGCGCGGGTGTGGCGCCGACCTCGGCGGCGATGGCCTGGACTTCGTCAGCGAGCGCGAGGTTGCGCCGGAAGTTCTCGCCGGTGAAGCGCGGGTTGCCGCGCCGGAAGTCGCCCTCTTCGAAGTCGTTCTCGTCGCGGACGGTGCCGGTGAGGAAGCCGTGTCCGAGGGGAGAGAACGGCACCAGACCGATACCCAGCTCGCGCAGGGCGGGCAGGACGCGGTCCTCGACGCCACGGGTCCACAGCGAGTACTCGGACTGCACGGCGGTGACGGGGTGGACGGCGTGCGCGCGGCGGATGGTGTCCGCTCCGGCCTCGGACAGTCCGAAGTGGCGGACCTTGCCCTCGGCGATCAGCTCGGCGACGGCGCCGGCGGTCTCCTCGATGGGGGTGTCCGGGTCGACGCGGTGCTGGTAGTACAGGTCGATGTGGTCGGTGCCCAGCCGCTTCAGCGACCCCTCGACCGAGGTGCGGATGTTGGCGGGGCTGGAGTTGAGGTTCCAGGCGCCGGCGCCGCCGTGGTCGATCATGCCGAACTTGGTGGCCAGCACGACCTGGTCGCGGTGGCCCTTGAGGGCCTGTCCGACGAGGTCTTCGTTGATGTAGGGGCCGTAGATCTCGGCGGTGTCGATGAGGGTGACGCCGAGGTCGAGGGCGCGGTGGATGGTGCGGATGGATTCCGCGTCGTCGCTTCCGGCTCCGGTCAGGCCGTGGGACATGCCCATCGCTCCAAGCCCGATCCGGGCAACCTCCAAGTCACCCAGCTTGATGTGCTTCATCGTCGTGCTTCTCCTGTCGAGCGGGTCCAGCGGTCAGCTGTCGAGGCGGCGCTTGCTGAGCCAGGCGACCATCTCGGGGTCGTGGTGGTCGAAGAACAGCGTCGTGCCGGTGTCGAGGCCGGCGATCTGTGTCATCTGCCGGTCGGTGAGTGCGAAGTCGAAGACGTCGAAGTTCTGCGCCATCCGGTCGGGGCTGACCGACTTCGGGATCGTGACGATGTCCCGCTGGATCAGCCAGCGGAGCACGACCTGGGCGGCGGACTTCTCGTGCGCCTTGCCGATCTCGGTCAGGACGGGATGGGTGAACAGGTCGTTCTTGCCCTCGGCGAAGCCGCCCCAGGACTGGTGCTGGACCCCGTGCTCGCGCATCAGCGCCTGATCGGCGGTGCGCTGGAAGAAGGGGTGGGTCTCGATCTGGTTGACCGCCGGGACGATCTGGTTGTTGAGGATCAGGTCCAGGAGCCGGTCGGGGAAGAAGTTCGCGACGCCGATCGCCTTGGCCAGGCCCTCCCGGTTCGCGGTCTCCATCGCGCGCCACTGCCCGTACACGTCGCCGTAGGGCTGGTGCATCAGGTACAGGTCGACGTGGTCCAGGCCCAGCTTGGTCAGGGACGTCTCCAGCGCGCGGAGGGTGTTGTCCTGGGCGGGTGCGTCCTGGACCCACAGCTTGGTGGTGACGAACAGTTCCTCGCGCGGGATCCCGCTGTTCTTGATCGCGCGGCCTACGGCTTCCTCGTTGCCGTAGGCGGCCGCGGTGTCGAGAAGCCGGTAGCCGGCCGTGAGGGCGTCGGCGACGGCCTGCTCGGTCTGGTCCGGCGGGATCTGGTAGACGCCGTAGCCGAGGATCGGCATCTCGATGCCGTTGTTCAGGGTGACGGTCTGCACGGAGGTCTCCTTGTCGTTCGGGGGATGGGAGCGGCCGGTCGGTGTGGGCGGTGGCCGCAGCGGCTACCGACTGCCCGGGTTCCTGGAGGGGGTCACTCGCCGGCGGGGAAGTCCGTGGAGGCCGCCAGGTCGCGCTGGGCCTCGAAGTCCTCGATCCGCTTGCGCAGCACACCGAGGGTGGAATCCAGCGCCTGGGAGCCGAGCACCATCCGCAGCGGGGCGGGCTCGGTGTCGACGGACTCGATGATGCGGGCGGCCATACGCTGCGGGTCGCCGGGGGCGAGGCCGTTGGCCGGGTCGAGCATGGCGTGGAAGGCGTGGGCGGGGTTGCCGTCGTAGGCGTCGATCGGGTCGGCGACCTGGGCGCTGCCGTAGCGAAACTCGGTACGCGCGCCGCCGGGCTCGACGATCGTCACGCCGATGTTGAACGGGGCGACCTCCTGGGCGACCGACTCGGCGAACCCCTCGATGCCCCACTTGGCGGCGTGGTACATGGAGTTGCCGGGGAAGGCGACCTGCCCGCCGTAGGTGGACATCTGGATGATGCGGCCGCTGCCCTGGGCGCGCAGGTGCGGCATGGCCGCGCGGATCAGAGTGATGGAGCCGGTGAGGTTGGTGGCGATGATGTGGTCGACCTGGTCGTCGGTGATCTCCTCGGCGGCGCCGAACAGTCCGTAGCCGGCGTTGGAGACGATCACGTCGACCCGGCCGGCCTCGAACGCGGCGTCCACGGTCTTGCGCACGGCAGTGGTGTCGGTGACGTCGAGGATTTCCGGGCGGAAGGTGTCGGGGTACTTCTCGGCCAGGGCGGCGACCTTGTCCACGTTGCGGACGGTGCCGATGACCGTGTCGCCGCGCTGAAGGAGCTGGGTGGTCAGGGCGTGGCCGAAGCCGCTGCTGGCACCGGTGATGAGCCAGGTACGGGAGGTCATGCGTTGTCCTTCTTCGTGGTCGGGGCCGTGTCGGCCGGGGCGGCGGCGTCGACGGCGGCCAGGGCGTTGAGGGTGCGGGGGTAGCCGATGAACGGCAGCAGGCCGGTCAGCACGGCGAGCAGGGTGGCGCGGGTGTTGCCGACGTTCAGGTTCGCGGCGACGTGGCCCTTCACCTGGGCGTCGGCGCCGCCGAGCGCGGCGAGCATCGCGAAGGTCAACAGTTCACGGGTGTGGACGTCGAGGCCGGTGCGGGTGTAGTGGTCGCCGAAGCAGTTGCCGCTCAGGAACCGCTGGATGTGCTGCTCGTCGGCGGGTGCGTTCGCGTACATGGCGTCCACCGCCTTCTCGCCGACGATCTGCTTCTGGACCGCCAGGCCCTGTTCCGTCCGGGTGTCCGGGCCGGTGGTGGACTGGCCCTCCAGGGGCAGTTCGATGCCGCGGTCGGTGAGCACCTGGTTGGTGGCGTGCAGGAAGTCGAAGACCCGGGCCATGCCGGCGTACGGAACCGCCTGGTAGACGATCTCCTTCGCCTGAACCGGGGTGACGCCGATAGTGAGGGCGGCGCCGACCATCACCCGGTACTCGGAGACGGCACCGACGGCGATCATCGCCGCGAGCTGCGTCATCAGCCGGGTGCGCTCGTCCAGGTCGCCGGTGTGGCGCAGGACCTCGTCGAAGGCGAAGTTGTCGAAGTACTCGATCAGCTCCGGGTCAGTGACCGCGAGGGTGGAGACGTGACCGGGGAAGAGGCGCTCGTGCGCGGCCGCGGCCGCCGGGTTGGGCTTGCGGGCGGTCACGGGCGGACCACGACCTTGAGATTGGTGCGGTCGTCCATGGCTTTGTAGGCGTCGGCGACCTGGGCCAGGGAGACCTCGGCGTCGAACACCCGGCCCGGGTCGATGCGGCCGGCGAGCACGTCGGCGATCGCGGGCTCCAGGTAGGCGCGCACCGGGGCGGGCCCGCCGGTCAGGCTGGCGTTCTTCCCGAACAGCGACCCGAAGCCGACGGGGGCCTCCTCGTACTGCGGGACACCGACGCGGGAGATGACCCCGCCGGGGCGCACGACGCCGTACGCCTGCTCGTAGGCGGGCATGAGCCCGACGGCCTCCAGCACGACGTGGGAGCCCTCGCCCCCGGTCAGGTCCATCACCTTGGCGATGCCCTCCTCGCCGCGCTCGGCGACGACGTCGGTGGCGCCCCACTGCTTGCCGAGGTCGGTACGGGAGGTGTGCCGGCCCATCAGGATGATCTTCTCCGCGCCCATCCGGCGCGAGGCCAGCACCGCGGACAGGCCCACCGCGCCGTCCCCGATCACGGTCACGGTCTTGCCCGCCTCGACGCGGCCCATGTGGGCGGCGTGGTAGCCGGTGAGGTAGGCGTCGCTCAGCGCGAGCAGCGACGGCAGCAGGCTCTTGTCGACCTCTGCGGGCAGCTTCACCAGGGTGCCGTCGGCCTGGGCGCCTCCGACGCCGCCGGCGCCGTACCAGCCGCCGTGCGGGCAGGCGGTGTGGAAGCCGTCCCGGCAGATCGGGCAGGTGTTGTCGGCGAACGCGAACGGCGAGACCACGAAGTCGCCGCGCTTGAGGCCGGTGACCGCAGAGCCGGTCTCCTCGACGACTCCGAGGAATTCGTGCCCCATCGGGGCACCTTCGTCGGTCTTGTCCATGGAGTGGTAGGGGTGCAGGTCGGAGCCGCAGACGCAGGCCATCGTGATCCGGACGATCGCGTCCGTCGCCTCGACGATCTTCGGGTCGGGCACGTTCTCGACCCGGACGTCGCCGGGGCCGTACATAAAGGTGGCACGGATGATGGTCTTGCCTTTCGTTGCTCTGCGGTAGCTCTGTGAGTCAGAAGGGGGATGTCGGCGGTCTCCGGGCCGGTCAGCGGGGTTCGAGGCGCAGGGTGGAGGCGCGGGCCCGGTCGGTCAGGACGTGCTCGACGATGCTCGGGTAGTGCCCGTACTTCTCCCGGTAGGCGGCGTCCACGCCCGGGTACTCGCCAGGTTCGGCCGGGTGGAAGGTGACGTCCTGGCGGACGCCGCCGGCCTGGATGCGGCCCTGGTGGCGGGACTGCGTGCCCCGGTACCAGGGGCCGTCGGTGCCCTTGACCGAGCGGACGTACAGCTGGTCGCCGGAGCGGACCACCCACATCGTCACCGCCTCGCGCAGGGCTCCGTTAGCCCGTTCGGATGCCAGGTCCAGCTCGTCGGCCGCGGCGATCTTCTCCAGATCCGGGCCGTTCCAGTCCGTCATCGTCACTCCCTTCCGCTCCAAGGCCAGGCGGCGGGCCCCTGACCAGCCGTGTCGCCGTGCACCACGTCCACCGTTCCCCGCACGCCAAGGGCACGCCATCCGAACCGGGCCAGGCCACCGGAACACGGGGCGGTGGACACTGGGGCACGGTGCGACACCATCAACCGTGCCTCCTTACGGCCGCCGCAGGCAGGCCGGGATGTGACAGGGGGTGGCCAGCGGGGGTGTGACAGGGCCCCCCTCAGGCGCATGTCGCACCGAAGGCGGAGAGACACTGGCGGTATGGCACCTGAGCAGCCCAGCAGCGGCGAAGAGCTGGCACGCTTCCTGCGCGCCCGCCGCACCCAGACCAGCCCTCAGTCCGCCGGGCTCACCCCGGGCCCCGGCGTCCGCCGCACTCCGGGACTGCGGCGCGAGGAGCTGGCCACGCTCGCCGGGGTCAGCATCGACTACTACACCCGCCTGGAACGCGGCAAGGAGACCCGCCCCAGCCCCGCCGTGATCGACGCGCTCGCCCGCGCCCTCCAGCTCGACGACATCGAGCACCAGCATCTGCGCGACCTCGCCGTCCGCGCCGCCCGCTACGCACCCCAGGCCGCCCCCGCCCCCAGCCGCACCGTGCGCCCGCACCTGAAGCTGCTGCTGGAAACCGTGCGCCCGAGCCCGGCCTACGTCGTCAGCCGCAGCATGGACGTCCTCGCCCACAACCCCGGCGGACTCGCCCTATACCCCGGCCTGGCGGACTGGCCAGCCACCCAGCGCAACCTCGGCCGCTACCTCTTCCTCCACCCCGCCGCCCGCGAGATCTTCCCCGACTGGGACAACCAGATCCGGCACTGCGTCTCCCGCCTGCGTGCCCTGGCCGGCACCGACCCCGACGCCCCCGACCTCACCCAGCTCGTCGGCGAGCTGCTCCTCAAAAGCCCCGATTTTGCCAAGCTCTGGGAGCGCCTCGCCCAGCTGCTCGCCGACGCGGCGCCGGGCACCGTCTACGACCCGGACACCGACGACGTCGTCCAAGCCGAGCTCGCCGCCGACGCCGCGGCCGCCGCCGCCCGGGAAGCCGAGCTGCGCGAAGCCGCCCGGATCGCGGCCCGCGCCGACGAGCTCCAGGCGCTGCGCGAGCTGGGCACGCTGGAGCAGACCGAGCCCCGCGACGGTGACGAAGCCGTACGCGACGAACTCACCCGGCGACGCGGGCGGGTACGTCCAGGCCGACGTCGAACTCGCCCGCCTGGTCCCCGGTACCGACGTCGACGAGCTGGCGTTCGCGGCCCGGCTCGCCACCACCGAGCCCGAGGCCGCCGGCGCGCTCGCCGCGTTCCTCACCCGCGCTCGCCCCGAGGGCCACTGACTCCGGCAACAACTGCCCGCGACCCGTGTCACGCTGACGGAGCGTGAGCGTGACACCCGTGTCACGCGCCCCTCGAAAACTGTCACGCCCCCGTCGACAAGTGCCCGTTGTGTCCGTTTCTCGGGGTCCGGAGGTGGCTGAGACCCCTTCCAGGGCCGGAAATCCGGGACGGAGCGTGACAGTGCTGATCATGCTGCCGAGCAAGCGCGATCCGCACGGAACGTAGCGGTGACCGCCTGGGTGACCCGTCTCACTGAAGTTTGATGAGTCTCAACGAAGTTTGACTGCCTGGGGTTCGTCTCAACGAAGTTTGACCGGCTGCTTTCCCGGTCTCCTCGCTCCGCTCCCCGGACGAGTGAATGATCGGGCGAGCCCCGCCGCAGCCGGAGTCCCTGATCCCTACAGTCACCCTCGTCTTGATCAACCGAACGAAGCGAGGGGACCATGGCCAACGACTACGTGATCGTGCACGGCGAACGCGGCTGCGAGGGCAAGAGCCAGACCTTGCAGCCTGGCGCCTACGACACGAGCGCCCTGGACGAGAACGACTTCATCAGCTCGGTGACCATCCCGAAGGGGTGGACCGTCACGCTCTACGAGGACGGCAAGTTCGCCGGCCGCAGCAAGACCCTCACCGCGACGGGCGACGTCGGCGACGACTTCGACAACATCACGTCGTCCCTGACCGTCTCCAGCCCGGAGAAGGAGGCCATCGTCAAGGTCGGCGACACCTACAAGAACGCTGGGGGCGGCACGTTCACCATCGAGCAGAACGACGTGGACGTCGACGCCAAATCCCTCCTCAGGATCGGCCAGCGGTTCCCTCCGAAGTACGAGCAGATCATGGTCCTCAGCTTCACCATGACGATCGACAAGCCCGAGTAGACAGCCCGACCCGAACCGTCTTCCGAATCCCGCCGATCCTTCTGGCGGGGCTCGGACGGCAAACCAGGCCCTCGCCGTCTACGAGAACACCCGCGTCGCCGGGGGACCCCGCCTTTCGACGGGGTGGCGGGTGTCTCAGCGGAGTTTGACCGCTCGGGTGGTGGGGCTGGATGCATTACCTGAAGCGCGGTGTGGCGTTGGTCAGAACACGCGAACAGCGGCGGGTGCCCGGGGTCCCGGTGGAAGATCACCCGCGTTGTGCCCACCACAGTGGAGGAGAGTCGCATGGCGATTTCGGTGAACCCGGGCATCTACGTCGAGGAGACGTTCAGCACCGGCCTGAGCGTCCAGCCGGGGCGGACCGCGGTGACGGCGTTCGTCGGTGACTTCCCCGGTGTGGCCGCAGGCGGGGTACGGGTGAACAGTTGGCTGGACTTCATCAAACTGGCTGGCGATGACGGCAACGGGGACGTCCGCAAGGCCCTGGGCCCGGTCCTCAAGAGCTACTTCGAGAACGGCGGCGGGTACTGCTACCTGGTCGACACCGCCGGCGCCACCTTCGAGCAGGGCTTGGCGGCGGTGACCGCGCTGGGGGACGTGACGATCCTGGTCGCCCCCGGCCTGTGGGACCAGGGCGCCAAGGCGGCCGGCGAGCGGGCCCACGCGCTCACCGGCCCTGCACACCGACCGCGACCACACCCCCGGCCAGGCCGCCGCGGCGGTCGACGCCTGGGGCCTGGACGAGGACGCGCGCAGCTACGGAGCGGTGTACTTCCCCTGGCTGCGGCAGAGCGGCAACGACGAGCCGGTCGTACCCAGCGGCGCCGTCGCGGGAGCCTGGACCGCGGCCGACCTTCAGCGCGGCGTGTGGAAGGCCCCCGCCAACATCGCCCTGCGCGGTATCGACGGTCCGCTCCACCAGGCCGGTGACACCGACCAGGCCACCCACCTCGACCTCAACTTCATCCGCACCTTCACCGGCCGGGGCACGCTCATCTGGGGCGCGCGGACCCTCAGTGGCACCGACCAGTGGCGCTACATCCCCGTCCGCCGCCTCGCCAACGCCGTCAGGCGCGACATCTCGCAGGTGCTGGGCTCGGCCGTGTTCGAGCCGAACAGCCAGCCCACCTGGGAGCGGTTGCGCTCCGCCGCCGACACCTACCTGTACAACATGTGGCAGCAGGGCGGCCTCATGGGCTCGACAGCGCAGGAGGCGTACTTCGTCCTGGTCGGCAAGGGCACCACGATGACGGAAGACGATGTCGCGGCGGGTCGGCTCGTCGTCAAGGTCGGCCTGGCGGCTGTGCGGCCCGCCGAATTCACGATCCTGCAGTTCGCCCAGGAGATGGGCCAGGTATGACCAGCCACCGTTGAACCCCGGGACATGGAGAGGACCCGCATCGACGCCGCCCAAGAGCGTCGGAACATCTGACCCCCACACCACCACACGTCCCGCCGGCCGCCCGCACGCCACCCCGCAGGCGGCCGGCCAGGCGTCCGGGTCGTACACGCCGCTGGTCCCGGCCAGCAGCTGCGTGACGCGCTCCGGGATTTCGCCATGAATTGCTGCCGAGCACGGAGGAAGGAACGGTTCGCGGGATGGCCGCCTGACCGGTCCAACTTCGCTGGCAAGCCGTCCAACTTCGTTGTCAGAGGACAGTAACCGCCGGGATCGCCCCCGGGCGAGCCGGCGGGGTGCGGAAGAATCCCTGGGGTGACGTCGAGTCCTCGCTCGGCGTGTGACGACCACCCGGCCCGGAGCGGGCCGGGTGGTGCGGAGTTGCCCCGGGGCCCGCGCCCGCCGGATACCGTGGTGGCACACGCCAGTTCCGCGCCCTGGAGGCCCCGATGAGCGAACAGACGGCCCCCGCCGACACCGCCGCCCGGCAGCCCCTGGAGCCCGGCGCCCCCGACGCGGTTCGCGCGTACGCGGCCAAGACCCGTGCGGATGCGGACCGGTTCGCCGCCGTCTTGGAGGACATCGCCACCAATGGCCTGCCCGACCCGGAGCAGTGCACCCCGTGGGAGGAGCTGCGCGAGGCCCACCTCGCCCGCCTCACGGCGCAGCGTCGGGCCGTCGCCTGATGGCCTCACGCCGGCCAGGATCGCGTTCTCCGACTCTGCGGCGAAGCAGCTGGAGAACATCACCAGCGAGGCAGACATCCACGCCCTGGACCGCGCCCTGGTCGTCATCTCCGTCGACCCCGACATCGGCGAGCCGATCCCCGGCAACAGTGCCGGCCCCAACTGCTCCAGTACGCCGACGAACTCGAGCGCGTACGGCTCCTGTACTGGGTCACGGCGCTGCGCACCGTCGTGGTCGTCGCGTACATCGAGGTCTAGTTCCCCGAAGGAGCCCGCGTGCCGACCAGCGTCGCCCAGCTCAGCGCCAACCGGGAGCTCACCGTCATGCGCCAGCCCCTGCCCTGCGAGAGCACGGCGACCGTGCTCCGGCAAGGCCCGGCCGGAGAGAGCGGCGGTGCGCCGGACTGGCTGCTGTTCCTGTGCCCCGAGCACTCCCAAAGCCTTCCGGACTGGGCCGGCATTGCCGCCGATACCGAAGGCCCGCTGGGGCTGTCCTGCGGGACCGCACTGGACTACCGGACCACTGAGCAGGTCCTCCAGTCGCACGCCGCCCTGTGGTTCACCCCGGTCACCGGCGTGGACCCCGCGACGTGCGCCGGCGGCTGGTCCGAAGCCCTGGACCAGGCGCACCGCGCTTTCGCCGACCGCCTCGAGGAAACCGGCGCGGAAGGCGAGACGCTGAACAGCCTCACCCTGATGTTGCGCATCGCAGCGCAGAACGCGGCGGCCGGCAACCTCTACCAGGCGTGCGTGCCGCTCGGGTGGGGCGAGACCCTCACCCAGAACCTGTAAGTAGCTAGGCTCTTACTGGGGCACGTAGACGCTTCCGCCCCATTCGAAGAAGCCGTGGGAGCCGGGCTCGACCGTGCCGAGGTAGTCGCCCTGGCAATCGAAGCCGGAGTAGACGTGGACGGCCGTGTCGGTCTGGTTGTTCACCGACAGGGGCACGTACACGCCCGTGTAGCAGCCCTCAGGGGGCTGGTGGTACGACTTCCCGCTGATGCTCAGCCAGCCGTGAGCGGCCCAGGCAGATCCGGACAGGCCCAGAGCCAGTGTGCCGGCCATGACCAGACCGCCCGGCACGGTTGTGGCACGTCGCATGCAATTCCTCCTGTGAGCCGGGGATGGCGGACACCACCCTTTCGAACACCTCTGAGTATCCAATCAATTACAGAGAGCGATATTCGCGGTTCGCCGAACGTAGCAGCCTCCACGGGGCAGGGCTGCTCGATCATGTCGGCCGCGACGCCGCACGCCGCCCCCAGGAGGCGGCGGCCAGCCGAGTGTGGCGCTCCCGCCGGCGGAGATGAGGACCAGCTGGCGGGAGCGCCGGTGGTTCAGCAGTTACGCGAGAAGCCTGGTCAGCGTGTGGGGCCGGGTCATGGCGTGACGAAGTCGAACGAGTAGTTCTGGAAGGCGCCGTCCTTGTCGTGGGTGTTGACCAGGATGGTGTCGGGCGTGCCGTTGCATAGGTTCTGCGGTGGGGCGTTGCGGGTGAGGGTGATGCTGGATCCGTTGGCGGCGTGGACGAGGGTGGCCACTGGGATCACGGCGTTGATGTCCTTGACGTCGCTGAGCGTGACGCAGTAGCGGCCGGTTGAGGGGTGGGTCACCTGGGCGATGCCCTGGCTGTAACGGACGGTCCCGTCGCTGTTTACCCAGGCGGCGGCCTGCGCGTGCGGGGCACTGGCCGGGGCTCCGGGAGCAGCGGCGAAAGCGATCCCTGCCGCGGCGGCCGCCAGAGCAATGCTGGCGCTGACACCTGCGAGAACCTTCGATTTCCTGCTCATCGCGATCGTGGACTCCTTCAACAGTGGGGTACCCCGATGAGGGGTTTGTCGCCCTCAGCTAAACGATCACGAGCACAGCGTGAGAGGGCTTCCCTGGAGTGATCACCCGGATGAGTCCGCGCGAGACAGCAGGGTGACAGGTAGTAAAAAAAAGCGGACGAAAAGGTGAACCGAATCCCGGCTCACAGTGCTGCGCCCACATGACGTCGCACCCTTAGGTGTGCGGGCGTCGCATGTCTGAGCGCACGCGGTACACCGGTCGGCCCGTTGGCTCCGGGTGGCGGGGATCTATTCGGTTCGTCACCGGAGGAGAAGAAGGCGGCGGCGAACGACATCGAGACTGAGTTAGAGCCGGACACCAAGAGGGTCTCGGATGGGGCGAAGGAGAGCACGAACACCGCGGCCAGGACGCTTGACGGCTGGGAGACTGCCTCCGGCCTGAAGAAAGTAGTGGAGACCTGGGACCAGCAGGTGAGGGTGTTGATGGGACGACTCAGCGCGGAAAAGGTCTCTCTACGCAGCGCCTCAGGCGTGTTCTTCCAGATCGATGTCGGCACGGGCGACGAACTCCGACGTGTCAGATCCAATCTTGACGAGCTGTAGGGGGGGTCGGCCCGTGTTGACCTACCAGGAAATCATGACGACCGATCTCAGCGTTCTGACGACGGCTGCCGAGAAATGGGAAACCATGGCCGCCGACCTCGCGAAGGTGGAAAAGCGTTACGGGGAGACCGTCCAGAAGATCACGCTGGGGCAGAACTGGCATGGGCTCAGCTTGGAGGCGGCGTACGCGGAGTTCGCGACGACCCGACGCGAGTACAAGTCCGCGCAAACCGAGGCAAAGTCGGTCGCCAAGATTCTGACAAACGCGCACGCCAGTTTCGCGGACCTGAAGAAGAAGGTCCAATCGGCCCGGGACGACGCAGTGGCCGCAGGCATGGCGGTCTCGGCAGCAGGACGCGCAGCCTTCGACTTCACACGGATCCAGGAGACTGCTCAGGAACAGGCCCTGCGACACGACCCGGACCTGAAGGGTGTGGAGGAGTCCTGGACCTCGCATATCGCTGCGGCGGTGCGCGCCATGGACGAGTTCGACAAGGCCGTCAAACAAGCGCTCGAAGCCGTGGTTGTGGACGGAAACCTGATCGACGGCACGATCGGAGGCTTCAACGCCACCGCTACGCCCGTCATCCCCCCCGACAGGGCAGGCGCGCAGCGAGCAGAAGTTCACCGACGCGGAGAAGTGGATCTTTGAGGAGATGAAGCGGAACGCGAAGTCGGACACCGTCGGCAATATAAAGACCCTGCTTGATGAGCCTGAATGGTATGAGTTCGGGCGGAATTATGGATCCGACATCAACACGGCGATGGTGATGTGGGGCGCGAAGGTGGCCCCGGGCCAGGACTGGGACCACAAGCCCCAACTCCAGCAGCGGTACGACCTCCAGACCATCGACGACTACTACTTCAAGCAGCCCGGAACGAACCGCGAAGTCTTCTACGACATCTACTCCAACGTTCACTACGGATACGTGGGTCGGGCCGCCGGCTTCGACACAGACACCCTGATCCAGGGCGCCTCCCTCGGAGAAACTGTACTCACGGGAGACGACGACCAAGGCGATCAGATCACGATGCGGGTTGGGGTCGACCTCTACGAGAAGTACGGAGACGACCTGACCGAGGAACAGCTCCGGCAAGGAATCAACGACGCGATGGACCAGATGGAGCAAGCGCAGCGCAACGGCGAGAACGTCCCGCAGGTCAGGACCCGGAAGTGACGCGCGGGCAGTGGGGCTGCGTGGCCGCCCCCGTAGGCGGCCTGGCCACGGGCGTGCTCGGGTCTGTGCTTCTCGCGGCTGCCTGGCGGGCATGCGACGTCGGAGTGAACGGCGCGGCCAACGGCCTTGCCCTGATTTTCTACGGGGCTCTGCTCGCGATCATCTCGGCGGCGTGGTGGGGTGTGCTCATCGGCTACGTAGGACGTTGGAGCCTCGCGGTTGCCTTCCTTGGTGGCACGATCGGCGCCGCGGTCATGGTCTGGATCTTCGTCGCCCTTCTCCACGTTCCCAACGGCTACCGCTGCTGACTACCGAGGTTCGTCGGGCCATGAGTCCCCCTCAATGGACGGAAGTGAGTCGAGCGTCTGTCCCACCTCCAGCGCGTCAGCGGCAAGTCGGACAAGGCCCTCGCCCGACGCCCGCGTCGTCGCGACCACGGCTCCGGGCCAGTAGGCTGGGGAGCCGGCCCATGTCCTGGCATTCACGTCCTGAGTCGTGCTGCCCAGGTGCCGCCGGAGTGCTAACCGCCCCAGCCGGTAGCGGCCACCACCTCACGGGCGATGTCCACGACGGGCCGCCCGTCCGTCACCACCCGCACGGTGTCAGCAGCTACCCGCTCGTCCAAGAGCCGTGCCTTGCGGGCGCTCGCCTTCAGCTCCTGCTCCAGTTCCGAGCCGAGCTCCCGGCCCGCCAACCGCTCGCCGGCGGTGGTGTCGGATGCGGTGAGCAGAACCCGTACGATCCGCACGCCTGCCCCCATGGCACGCTCGAACATGCCCGTCGTTTCGGGCACCACACTCAGGGTGTTCGTATAGATCAGGCGGCGGTAACCGCGCTGGGCGAAGTTCCCCCATACGGCAGTCAGATTGCTCTCGGTGATCTCCGAGCGGTGCGGATCCCCGTCCGGGGCCGGATGCACCTGCCCCATGAAGTCACCCTCGATGACTGCGTGAGAAACCGCCACGGCCCGCAGCTGTGCCGAAACCTCCCAGGCCACCGTCGTCTTGCCGACACCGGCACGCCCTCCGATGAGCAGTACCTCCGCGTGATCCATGACGGCAGCTTGCCAGCTCGCGACCACGTCACGCGATCCGATATCGCTCTATGCCTATGGCCGCAGCCCCACCCCACCAGCAAGATCACGATCTACAGCTGGAGTGGCGGTGGCGGACCGGACTGGGCGACGCCGCGGGAGCTTGCCTGAGCCGGGGCGATGCGGACGTGGCGCGATTGCGGGCGCCGCTTGCTGCTCTCCACCGACCCGCACCGAACGGGCGACCGCTCCTGCTCCGCCCGCCGTTTCGCACCGATCATCAGCTGGTGTGTAGTCGGGCTGTGCGCCCGGCGAACGACTGTTTCCGCCGGGCCCAGTTGATGCGAACGTGAGTGCGAGACCACCCGCTCTGTCACGCGTTCGCGTGACGTGCTTTTCCGCGAGCCACCTCGTAATTTCGAACCACACCACCCGGGGCGGAGAATCTCGGGGGTTATTCGAAGTCCGAGAGAAATAAAGGAGGTTGTTTCCCATGAACGAGGAGACGACTACGTACGAGGCTCCCGCTCTCGTGCCCGCCGGTGACTTCGCCGAGGTCACGCTCGGCCCGACCGGTCGCGGCTTCGAGTGGGACTGGCGCTGCTTTGCGGCGTGCAACCCTGACGGTTCCTGACCTCAGGCACCTTCCGACCGCCCGCTGAAGCGGCTTGTCCGGAGATCGTTGACTGTGCCGGCGTGACGTCACACGCCGGCACAGTCGCGAGCGGCGGTTGTCATCGATCGGAATCCACGCGGCGCGGCGGGCACACGCGCCGACGGAGGCAGCCATGGAATTCACCGTACTTCCCGACAATTCCGCCGGCGCGTCGATCGGCGCGTTGTTGTACGACGCGCTGTCGCGCGAGCACCACGGCGTCGAGGTCCTCGCCCATTCCTCCGGACGGCCCTGGATCGTCGGCCGCTGGCATTCCGACGAACTGGTCACCGCCACGGTGGGTGACCGTCACGTCGCGCTGCTGGGGCTCACCCATGTCGACGCCGCGGAGTTCACCCGCGCCGTCGCCGGCTCGTACGACCTGCGAGCCCTCGACACAACCGCCCGCACGGTGCCGGGAGCCTTCCATCTGGCCGCGAGCTTCGGCGGCCGGGTACGGGTCCAGGGGAGCGTCTCGGGCACTCACCAGATCTTCTACAGCGGGGTCGGCACGGCGTCTGTCGCCGCTGACAGCCCGCACGGGCTCACCCGGCTCACGGGCGCGGGCGTCGACGAGGACGTGGTGGCACACCATCTGCTCTCACCGCTGCCACCATGGCCACTGTACGAACGCGGTCTATGGAGCGGAGTGCGCCGGCTCGCCACCGACAGTTATCTCGAACTGACCACCCGCGGCGACGCGCGCCCCACCCGCTGGTGGACTCCCCCGCCGTCGGAGACACCCGCGGACGAAGCCGTCGACGCCATCCGGTCGGCCCTCACCGAGGCCGTCCGCGCCCGCACCGACTCCCGCACGAAGGTGAGCGCGGATCTCACCGGTGGCATGGACTCGACCACCATCTGCCATCTGGCGTCGGAGAGTTCGGCCCGTCTGATGACAACACGCTTCACCGTTCGGGACCCGAGCAACGACGACGGGCGGTGGGCTGCGGACGCGGCGGCCGGACTTCCCGGCGTCGAGCATCGCGTCCTGTCCCACGAGCGGGCACCGCTGAACTTCGCCGGTCTCACCGAGCCGGAACCTGACGCCGAAGCGCCGTTCGCGTGGCTCCGGGCACGCGCACAGCACGAACACCTGGCACGTGCGACATCCGCCTGGGGAGCCGACCGGCATCTGACCGGACACGGCGGCGACGAACTTTTCGTGCCGCTGCCCAGCTATTACCACACACTGGTCCGCCGGCGGCCGTTCAAGCACCTGCGCCGCCTGGGCGCACAGCGCGCCCTCTACCGGTGGCCGCTCGGCGGCACCCTCAAAGAGCTGGCGGACCGCGGTTCCTACGCCCGCTGGCTCGACAAGGCCGCCGAATCCGTGACCGAACCCGAACGGTCCTCGGCCGTGCCGTCGATGGGCTGGTCGGTACCGCCAGTTCTCGCCCCGTGGACCACCTCCGACGCGGTGGACACAGTGCGCCGCTCCTACCGGGAGGCGGCGAAGACGGCGCCCCGACCCCTATCACCCTCACGTGCCCAGCACCAGTTCCTCCAGGGCGTGCACCAGTGCGCCGACGCCGTACGTCTGTCGGACCGGCTGGCCCGGCGATTCGGGACCACCTGGCACGCCCCCTTCCTGGACACGCGGGTGCTGGAGGCGGCCATCTCCGTCAAGTTGGAGGACCACTGCGACCCCCGCCGCTACAAGCCGGTACTCAGCGACGCCATGCGGGGCGCCGTGCCCCAGCACGTCCTCGGCCGGCAGACCAAGGGCGAACACAGCGAGGACGTCTACGCCGGACTCCGACGGCACAAACCCGAACTGCTCACGCTCACCGACGACATGCGGCTCGCCCGCATGGGCCTGGTCGACGCGCGGGTCTTCCGCTCGGCGCTCGTGGGCCCGCACCCGTACTCCTACAACATCGCGCTGCTGCTGAGCACGCTGTCCTGTGAGGTCTGGCTCCGCTCGGTCGAGCACCGGCGGTCGAAGTCGGCGGGACTGGCCCGCCAGGGAGGTATCCGATGACTGTCGCGCTCGCCGCCCACGTCACCACCACCGACGTGGGCGACGCCTTGGTGCTGCTCGACGAACGTAACGGACGCTACTGGCAGTTGAACGGCACCGGCGCGACCGTGCTGCGCCTGACGCTGCACGGCAGTTCGCCGGACGAGATCGCTTCGGAGCTGTGCGGGCGATACCCGATCGGCTCCGAACAGGCCATCGGCGACGTACACACCCTGCTGACGGCGCTGCGTGACGCGAAACTGGTGACAGCATGAGCATGCCCGTGACATTGGAGCGGACCACACGGGTGCCGCTGCGCCGTAAGGCGGTCGCGAAACTGGCCGTGGGCGTGGCACGCGCGCTGGTGCCGCTGTCACCGATGCGGCTCCGCACGGCTCTGGAATTTCTCAGCCGCGGAGCACGGCCCGCCACCGCCGCGGGGACGCTCTCGGCACGGCAGGCGGTGGTCGCGTCGAGTACACGGTGCGCCGGGCAACGCTGCCTGGAGCGTTCGGTGGCGGTCGCCCTGCTCTGCCGCGCGGGCGGTACGTGGCCCCAGTGGTGTACCGGGGTCCGTGTCGACCCCTTCCGCGCACACGCCTGGGTAGAGGTCGACGGCGTGGCCGTGGACGAGGCGGACGACATGAGCCTCTACCGCAAGACCATAACCGTCCTGCCCCGCCACCCGGTGAGTACGGCGACGACGCGTACGCCCACCCGCCGGCTCGTCCGCGATCCCGATGCCGATCCCGACCCGAAGAACGACATCACCCCGCCATGCACCTGAGAGAGGAGTCGCGGATGACTGCCGGCGAGGAGGTCCGCTTCGGCGTACTGCTGGAAGCACACCGCTTCCACGGTCAGGACGACGGCGAGGTGCTGGCCCGTACGGTCGGAATCGCGCAGGCCGCCGAAGCCGCGGGATTCGACGAAGTCTGGGTCACCGAGCACCATTTCCTCAAGAACACCGTCTCGCCCTCGGCGCTGGCGATGGCGGCGTATCTGCTCGGCGTGACCGCACGGATACGTGTCGGCACCGCCGTTACCCTGCTGCCCCTGCACTCCCCGGTCCATGTGGCCGAGCAGGCCGCACTGCTGGACCAGCTCTCCGGCGGGCGGTTCGTCCTGGGAGCGGGCCGGGGACAGTCGGGCGTCGCATACGACGTCATCGGCGGCGGGCACGATCACTGGCGGACCGGCCTGGCACAGGCGCTCGATCTGACGCTGCGCGCCTTCCGGGGCGAGGTGTCCGCAAGCTCCGGCCTCCACAGCTTTCCGCCGGTGACGACAACGCCCCGGCCCCGTATGGCCGGTGGGCCGCCGGTCTACGTAGCGGCCGGTTCCTCGTCAACCGTACGCCTCGCGGCGGAACGCGGCCTGCCGATGCTGCTCTACTTCGACAAGGACCCGCAGGCCAAGGCCGAGATGGTCGCCGAACACGCCGTACTCGCCGCCGAGGCTGGCCACCCGGGGGGCCCGTACGAGCACGCCTCCTCCGTCTTCGCGCATGTCACCGACGAACCCCGGCTCGCCGGCGAGCTGATGCGCGGCCGGGCCCGCGGGTTCGTCGCCCTCCAGTCCCAGGTGCCCGACCCTGAGCGGTTGACCTCGGCGATCGCCGAGCGGCTGCTCGGCACTCATCCGGTCGGCACCCCCACGGTGTGTTCGGACAACCTGGTACGTGACATCACGACGTCGGGGTGCCGCCGGGTCCTGTGCCAGGTGGAGACGGTGGGAGAGACCGATGCGGTACTGGCCAACGTCGCACGGCTCGCGCGGGACGTGTTCCCGCGCGTACGAAGGGAGTTGGCCGCCCGAGAGGAGCTGATCGCGAGGGCTGTCTCACTCTGATCGGATCCGACAGGAAGCGATCGAGCCCGATCGAACAGAACTGGTCGGACTCCCCGTGACACTCTGAGGAGACAGCCGTGCTCTCGAAGGATCGGATTCTGCTGGACTCGGTCTCGGCAGCCGGTCGGCACGGCAAAGCCGGCCTGATCGTCGGGGTCTGCGGGCCTGTCGCCACCCTGGCTCTGCCCGCCGCGCTCGCGAGCGCGCTGGACGCGGCCATCGGGGCCCGCCCCGCCGCGCACGCGCTGACGCTGGTCTGCCTGGTGCTCGCCCTGGCCACCGCGTGCGAAGTGGCCGGGGAGTACCTGGAGATCACCACCAAGGCGTACGCCTCCCTGAGCCTGCGCCGCCGGATCACCGGGCACATGCTCGCGCTCGGCGCTCCGGGACGTGTCCGGTTCGACAGCGGCGACGTCCTCGGCAGGACGCTGGAGTCCTGTACGGGCGCGGCCGGTGTCACCTCCAGCCTCGTCGCGCTCGTGGGGGGATCGATCACGTCGGTCGGCGGTCTGGTCGCTCTCGTCCTCATCGACCCGTGGCTCGGTGCCGTCGCGCTCGGGGGCGCACCCCTGATGTGGTGGCTCACCGGCTGGCTCATGCGCCGGGTCGGTTCACTGACAAGTGAGTACGAAAGGGCGCACAGCGCGCTCGCGAGCCTGCTCATCGACGCGTTGAAGGCGACACGCACGATCAGGGCGAACGGCACGGTCGATCGGGAGATCGCCCGCGTCCTCACACCGCTCGGCGAGCTGTCCGCCAGGGGACACGAGTACTGGGAGGTGCAGCGGAAGGCCGCGTGGCGCGGCGGGCTGGTGAATCCGGTTCTCCAGATCGCGGTTCTGGCCGTGGCCGGCCACGGCGTACTGGCGGGACGTCTCACGCCCGGCGAACTGCTCGCGGCCCAGGCATATCTCTTCCACGCTCTCGGACTCCTCGGCCAGACCGCCCTGCTCGCGAGAGTCGCCCACGCCCGCGGGTCGGCCGCGCGGGTCGCGGAGCTTCTCGACACTCCGCCGCCGCCGCGCGGCGACCGAACCCTGCCGACGGGCCCCGGGACGGTCACGCTCCGCGGCGTACGAGTAGCCGGAGCCGGACGTGCGGTGCTGGACGGGGTGGACCTGACGCTGCCGGGCGGCCTGACAGTCGCCCTCGTGGGGGCCTCCGGGTCCGGCAAGTCCACACTCGCCGAAGTCGTGGGCGGGCTGCGGGCGCCCGATACAGGTAGCGTCGCGCTCGACGGGGTGCCGTTGGCGGAGTTGGGGACCGAGGATCGTCACCGGGCCGTCTGTTACGCGTTCGAACGTCCGGTCCTGCTCGGCGAGACCCTTCGCGACGCACTCTCCTACGGTGACGGAACCTGTGCCGCAGGCCGGATCGAAGCGGCGCTGGAGGCATGTGCCGCGGCCGGATTCGTCGGGAGACTGCCGGCCGGGCTCGACACACCCCTGGGGGAACTGCGGCTGTCCGGCGGCGAGATGCAGCGCCTCGGGCTGGCGAGGACGGCATGGCGTCAGGTGCGCCTCATGGTCCTCGATGACGTGACCTCAAGCGTGGACATGGCGACGGAGGCAGAGATCAGCGGGGCCCTGCGGCGAGTACGACGCGGCACGACCCGGCTGATCGTGACCCACCGTATGTCCGTCGCGGCGGGCGCCGACCTCGTGGCCTGGCTGGCGGACGGCAGGGTCCGGGCGCTGGCCACGCACGAGCTTCTGCTGGCGGACGCCGACTATCGAGCGGTCTTCGGGGCGGCCGGCGACGGCGTCGTGCGGAAGACGACCGTGCATGAGGGAACAAGGACATGACACCGGAGTCGACGGCAGCACCGGTACGGGGCAGGGGCGCGGACGCGGACAGCGACGGGGACGCTCGCGGAGGCTGGGCGCTCGTGCGTCCTACGGTCGTTCAACACCGTCGTGCGCTGTGGACGATGCTGGCCTGGTCACTCGCATCGGTCCTGCCCGCCCTGGTGTCCGGCCATCTCGTGGCCGCCGCCCTGGACAGGGGGTTCCTGACGGGCGAACCGACCACCGGCACACTGTTCCTCGCCTGCTACGGAGTGGCGATGGTCGTCGGCGCGTTCGCCGGCCGACAGGCTGTCCCGCCCATGGCCGTCTTCGTCGAGGCGCTCCGCGACCGTCTCGTCGGCGTGACGGTGAGCGGGAGCCTGACACGCGCTGTGGCCGACGGTGACCGGCCGAACGCGGGCGTCGTCGCGGGCGTCATCGGCCAGACCGAGACCGTCCGGCGTCTGCTGCCCAACGTGCTGCTCGCCTCCCTCGCCGCCGGGCTCGGTGCGGTCGGTGCCCTGGGCGGCCTCCTGACCCTCGCTCCCGTACTCGCGCCCTTGGTCCTGGGCATCATGGCCGGGGCCGGACTCGGCATCGCCCGGCTCTCCCTGATCTGGCGGCGCAGATATCGTGGGGCGCTCACGGCCGACGAGGAACTGGCCGCACACAACGCCCGGATCACGGAGGGCATACGCGACATCGTCGCCTGCGGAGCGACCAACCGCGCGCAGACGGACTCCGACGCGCGGTTCACCGCCAGCGCACGCGCCACCGCCTCGCTGGCGACCGTCGGCGCGGCCCGTATCGGATGCATCGTCCTCGCCGCGCGTCTGCCACTGCTCGCCCTCCTGCTGACCGCTCCGTGGCTCATCTCCCAAGGGCTCATCAGCGCCGGAGAACTCGTCGGAGCCGCCACCTACCTGGTCGCCGTCCTGGAGCCCGCGTTGCGCACGCTGGTGCACCTCGTCGGGAACGCCGGACTGGAGCTGACCACTGTGTTGGGACGTCTGGCCGGGCACCGCAGGACGAGTGAAAGCCACGCCGACACCGGTGTGACAGCGCCGGGATACGAACTCGCCCTGCGTGACACCACGTTCCGCTACGGACCGCACTCCGAGCCCGTGCTCGACGGCGCCGATCTGCGCGTCCGTCAGGGGGAGCACCTGGCGATCGTCGGACCGAGCGGTATCGGCAAGTCCACCCTGACAAACGTGCTCGCGGGTCTCGAACGGCCCGAGTGCGGCGAGGTGACCCTCGGAGGGACAGCGCTCCACGCACTCGGACAACGATGGCTGCGGAACACGGTCTGCCTGGTACCGCAGGAGAGCTACGTGTTCACCGGCACCGTTGAGGGGAACCTGACCTATCTCGCACCTGGCGCCGGCAGGCGCCAACTGGACGAGGCGGTCGAACGCATGGGCCTCGCCGACCTCGTACGCGCCCACGGCGGCTACTCCGGGCTCATCGAGCGGCCGGACTCGCTGTCGGCGGGAGAGCGGCAGCTGATCACCCTGACCAGGGTGTATCTGTCCGAAGCCCGCGTGGTGATCCTGGACGAGGCCACGTGCCACCTCGACCCGGTCGCGGAGGCCCAGGCCGAACTCGCCCTCGCCGCCAGGCCGGGTACACTGATCGTCGTCGCACACCGAATCAGCTCCGCGCTGCGCGCGGACCGTGTGGTCCTGCTGGACGGCAACCGCCTGCGCACGGGTACCCACGACGAACTGTGCCGCACCTCACCGACCTACGCGGACATGGCCGGACTCTGGAGCACCGGCCCGGCACACCCGGCCGCATCTTCTCCCGCGAGGACGACAGCGTGGTGACGGGAGCCGGAGCCGGCCGCGAACTGAGCTCCTTCCAACCTGGCAGCAGGGTCCTGACCGAACCCTTCGGGCGGCTGCTGCGGGCCTCGCCCGCGCTGCCCGGAGCCACGGGATCACCGACATCGTCAAGGCCGTCGACGTCCTTCACCACGCTTCAACCTGAGGTCGGAAAGGGCTCACCGGAAAAACAGACGGTCTTTTACCGAGATGTTCGGGGCTGTCACGTCCAGCAGGGGATGATGTGCTCTCTGTGGAGTCCATGCCCTTTGAACTGCGATGCTTCAAATAGAACCGGACAGTTTCCGGAGGCAGATGACCTGCATTTTCTCTACGCGGTGCCGGGTTGACCTGGTGCGCTGCAAGTATTTCCGGACGCCAACTCAGGTGCACCAGGACGTGTTACTGCATGGACAGCCCCGTGCAGACGCTTCCGGTACGGAAGTTCCTGGTGATCGGTACGCCGCCGGGGACCACCTACGGTCGCCATCAGGCTGGACCCCAGGGAGATCTGACGACAGTTGAACAGGCAAGCTCACCAGTATTGGCTGAGAAGAGGGGGTCTCACGTGCTCGGATGTCACATGATGGATTTCTGAGGCATGCAGTCACCGGGGGAAGCAGCATGGAAGCGACGGAACTTGCGGTTATGGCAGTGGGGGTCGTCACTGCGGCGGCTACGGGGGCAGGGACTGCTGTCGGAGAGGGGGCTGGTGCCGCAGTCACCGAGTTGGTGCGCGCCCGTCTCGCAGGGACGGAGCGGGGGCGCGCGGCGCTCGAAGGGCTCGACGCCGACGGGGACACGGCGGCGCAGTCCGAGGCGCAGGACCTGCTGCGGGAGGACATCGAGGCGGATCCGGAGCTGAGACGGCGGTTGAAACTGCACCTGTCTGTGATCTCTTGGTTTGGTGTCGGTGGTAGTGAGAGTCGGTGCTGATCGTTCTGAGCGGGGTTGTTGGGGCTGGTCAGTGGTCGTGTGTGGGCGAGGGTGTCGCTGTCACGAGGGGAGATGCTGATGGGTGGGCGTTGCTGTCGTGAGGCTTTATCTCATGGCGGGTGATGCTGTCTCAGGTTCGAGAGTTCTTATCCGCTGAGGTGGGCTCGGACGTTGTGATCGTGGGGTGGATCAAAACGTAGGAGCCGGCCGTGGGGCAGGGCTCCCCAGGGGGTTGGTGGTGCGTCGTCTGCTGGAGCGGCAGCAGGCGGGGGAGTTGTCGACGCGGCATGTGCGGGCGGTCGCTGACATGACCGGTGTCTCGGAACGTACGGTGTGGCGCTGGCTGGAGCAGGCCAAGGCGACCGGGCAGGTGGACGCCTCAGCCCGGCGGGGGTACGCGGTGTCGGACGAGGTGTGGGCGCTGCTGGGTGAGGTGGGAGGGAATGTTGCCGAGCTGAGGCGTCGGCTGGCCGCCACCGGCGGAGGGGCCGGGGTGCCGTCGGCGTCGACGTTGCACCGGGTGGTCCGCAAAGACCGCCGGGCCGGGCGGACTTTGCTGACCGGGCTGGAGCCCGTGGTGGCCGGTCCGCGCAGGCCGGATCCACTCAGCGAGCTGGGCCTGAACGTCGTGGCCGATAAAGGCACTGGCGGGCAGGTGTTCTTACGGGAGCAGAAGCACCTGGCGCAGGTCCCGGTCCTGGTGCCGGGCGCCCAGGTGGTGCACACACCTGCTGTGCGGTCGGTGCTGCGGACGGTCGCGCACGCGGCCGCGGTCGGGGCCGTGGTGTGTTTGTACGGCGACGCCGGGCAGGGTAAGACCGTCGCGTTGCAGTACGCCCTGTCCCGGCTGCCGCACCCGGCCAGGGTCCGCCGGGTCCACGTCGGTGTGCACCCGACGGTCCCCGAACTGCGCCGGGTGCTCGCGGACGCCCTCGAGCTGGGCAGGCGTCTGCCGCGCGGGGCGGGGGAGGCCGACCTGATGCTGGTGAACGCGCTACGGCAGCCCCGCGTGCTGGTACTGGACGAGGCACAGCGCCTTCCGGGACCGGCGCTGGAGTTCCTGCGCGGGCTGTGGGACCACCCGGACACGGACACAGCGCTCCTTCTGGCGGGCGCGGGCAGCGAGCGGGCGCTGCGCCGGGTGCCCGCGCTGGCCTCTCGGGTGCTGACGTGGGAGTTGGTGCCGCGCCTTGGCCCGGGTGAGGTGGCGGGGGCGGTGGCTTCCTTCCACCCGCTGTGGGAGGACGTGGCCCCGGACGATGTCGCGTGGGTGGACGAGCATGTGGGCCACGGCAATTTCCGGACCTGGGCGAAGCTCACCTCGCATCTGACCGCCGAGACCTACGGCCGAAGTTCTGTGGAGGTGAACCGCCGGATGCTGGAGCGGTCCTGTGCACGCCTAATGGGTCCGCTGTGACCGGCGCCGCCGGGACGGGAGAGGACGGTGCCCGCTCCGGTGAGTACGGGAATGGGCCGGACGTGCGTGGGGGCTTGCCCTCTTCCTCCCTGGCGGCGCTGCGTGGCCCTGCTGTGCGCCGACTGCTCGCCCTGCGGCAGGATGAAAAACTGACGACCCGGCATGTGCGACTGATGGCCGAGTCGTTGGAGGTGACCGAGCGCACGGTGTGGCGGTGGCTTGCCGCGGCCGAGCGTGATGAAACCGCTACCGCCGCTCCGGGCTCGCGGGCCCAGAGCAGGGACCGGTTCACCGTCACCCCGGAGGTACGCCGCCTCCTCGCGTTGTGGAAGGGCAACGTTGCGGCGGTCCACCGTGAACTGACAGCCCGGGCCGCCCGGCAGTCCCAGCCCGCGGCTCCGCCGCCGTCCCTGCCCACCTTGCACCGCGCGATCCAGCGTGATCTGACGCCGGGGGAGCGGGCCGGGCTCGCCGGTGGTGAGCGGGCGGCGCGCAAGCACGATGTGTTCCTGGCCCGGCCGCGGGGCTGGCGCAACCAGGTTGGGAGACCGACCACATGCAGGCCCCGGTGCTGGTCGATGTCGACGGCACAGCGCGCAGGCCGTGGATCACGTGGTTCACCGACTGCGCCACCAACGCGATCACCGGCGTCGCCGTCACGCCGGTGCATCCTTCGCGGGAGTCGGTGCTGTCCGCGCTGCGCTCCGCGGTCCTGCGCGATGACCCCTACGGCCCGTTCGGCGGCCTGCCCGAGAAAGTGCGTGTCGACCGCGGCAAGGACTTCCTGTCCAGGACGGTGACCGCCGCGTTCGACCTCCTGGACGTGAGCGTGGAGGACCTGCCCGCCTACACCCCTCACCTCAAGGGCACCGTGGAGGGCCTCAACCGGGCGGTGGAGAGCATGTTCCTGGCCGCGCTGCCCGGCTACGCCCGCCAGCCGCGTCCCGGCAAACGGGCTTCCCGTCCGAAGGACGAAGTGCTGCTCAGTTTCGAGGACTTCACCGTCCGGCTGCTGGCCTGGACTTCGTGGTGGAACACCGAGCATCACCCCGCGCCCTTGCGGGGCAAGACTCCGCTTGAGGCGTGGCAGGACGATCCCACCCCGCTGCGGGACGTGCCCGCGGCAGATCTGTGGACGTTCACCCTGGAGGACGCCGGCACTCGCACGCTGACCACCCGCGGTGTCCGCTTCAGGAAACGCGATTACGTGGGGCCGTGGATGACCGGTCAGGCCGGTATCCAGGTCCGGGTCCGTTTCATGCCCCACCACGATCACCGGATCGAGGTCTACCATGCGGTCACCGGCCGTTACTTGGGGTCTGCGGACCTGGCCGATCAGGCCACCGAGGAACAGGTCAGCGCCGTACGAAGAGCGCGGGCCGCTCGCTCCCGCCGTCTGAAGAAGGACCTGGAGGCGTCCCAGCGCGAGCGCTACGCCGCCGCCACCCAGGCCGAGCCTCCTCGGCGGCTCGGCGCACTGACCGGTGCGCAGGCCGAGGCCGAACTCGCCCAGTCCGCCGCCGGTACCGCCCTGTCGGATCTGGCGATGCCGGACCTTATCCCGCCCGCCGCGCCCCCGGCCGACTGGCGCACCCCAGCTTCCCTGGCTGCGCTGACCACGCCGGGCCGGCCCCGCCCGCTCCCGTCCGGCCGTGACTGTGCCCCTGCAGTCCCGGACGGACCGGGCCGGCAGGCCGCACCTTCTACCACCGACGAAGACGGAGACGCCTGATGACTGCGGCCACCTACCAGTACGTCGACCTGCCCGACGCGTCCGTGGTCACCACCCGGGCTCTGCTCACTGCCCGGGAGAACATCACCGATACCGTCGCCGCGCGGGCCATGATGTGTATCCACGGCGGCGCCGGCCACGGCAAGACCCTTGCCGTCAACACCTGTCTGCGGGAACTCGAACCCGGCGAGGACGTCCGCCGGGTCACTTTCCGGGCCCGTCCCACCGCCCGCGCGGTGCGCTACGAGCTGTTCACCGCGCTCGACCTGGCCGGTGAACCGCCGCGCCACCCCAGCGAGTTCGACCGCCTGCTGAAGACCGCCCTGGCTGAGCGCCCCCGTACCTTCCTCGTCGACGAGGCCCAGTGGCTCAACGGGGAGGCGTTCGAATACTTCCGCTACCTGTGGGACGAACCCACCACCCAGCTCGCCATCATCTTCGTCGGCGGGGAGGGCTGCCACACCGTGCTGCGCCGTGAACCGATGCTCTCCTCCCGCATCTTCATCTGGCAGCACTTCACCCGACTCACCTCCAACGAGGTCCTCGAGGTGATCCCGCTGTTCCACCCGATCTGGGCCGACGCCGACCCTGACGACATCACCTTCGCCGACAGCCACGCCGCACACGGCAACTTCCGCGCCTGGGCCCAGCTGACCGCCCACACCCGCACCGCCCTGGCACGCACCGGCCGCCCCCGCGTCGACCAAGAGCTGCTGCGCTGGGCCTTCAGCCGCCTTGCCTGACCACCCCACCGCCCTGCCGCTCGCCGCGCCATCGCTGCCCGTCGCCGTGGTCATCGACCGCGATGACGACATGCTCCACACGCATACCGTCCTGGCTGCCCACCATCCGCCGTCCGGCCGGATCACCCTCCACCCCGGCCCGGGCACCACCAGCGAAACCGGCCTCGCCCACGACCTTCTCGCAGCCCTGGGTAAACCGCCCCTGCTCCCGGGCCGCTTTCCTGCCGGCCGCCAGCCCGCCTGGGAAGCCGCCGCCGCCTGGATGACCGCCCTGCCTGTCACCCGGTTGACCGTCCTGCGCGCCCACCGCCTCACCGCCCGTCGCACGATGCGCCTGCTGCAGTTACAGGCCCTCACCGGGATCCACCTGACCTTGGTCTGTCACCGCCCATACCTTCCCGCCGCCCTGCACCAGGCCCTGCGGCCGGCCGACTACTCCGTCACCGCCGACTTCGAGGCAGCCCGCCGCCACTACTACGGCACGCCTATCGCCGAAACCTCGCCTGCGGACGAGCCCGCCGGGCCAGCCGGCCGGTGGCTCACCCTGCCCGCCCTGGACCGCCTCGTCTCCTACGACAGCCCCCGCCCCTGCACTGACCCATGCGCGCCGCCCCCGATCGTCTTCCGGCACCGTCCACCGCCCGTGCCTCTCACCGCGTCCACCGCCCAGCGAATCGCTCACCGCCTGCACGCGGCGACCGCCCATCCTCGCCTGGCCGCGGCTGTTGCCGCCGCGCTGTTCACCGGTGCCTCCCTCCAGCAGCTCGCTACCGCCCGCCCTCGCGACTACGACGACACTGCGGCCACGCTCGCCCTGCACGACCGCGCCCGCTACACCGATGGCTGCGCCGCCTACCCCGTACCACCCTGGGCTGGCATCTTCTTCCGGGCCGCGGCTTGCTTCACCCGGCTCGTATCCGGCGAAAACCAGGAACTGCTCGCCGCCCCAGGCGACCGTGCGCACCTGCTGCGCGTGGCAGAGACGGCTAGACTGCGTCCGCCCCAGCCGCCCGCCGCCCGCCGCAAAGCCCCGGTCGGCCGCGTGGAGTGGGACTGGCGCGAGCGGCAGGAAGCCGAGAGATACGAAGCGACGCTGGCCAGGCACGCCAGGCCCTCGCGACGCTGAACACCCTGAGCGTTCGCTCGACGGGGCGGGCTCAGCCGATCGAGAAGCCGGCGAACTCGATGTCGCTGAAGGCGATGTGTAGACCGTGGGCGCGGCGGCCCCATTCGCGAAAGTAGGTGTGCCCCAGCGCCCGGGCCAGGATCACCGTCTGCTGCTGCTCGCCAGCACCGGCATCCCGAGCGGCGAACAGCTCCCGGGCGACCTCTCCCGGCAGGTCCTGGGTGATCCACCGCACCCGCGGATCGTCCGAGGACCCTGCCGGCGCGGCGAAACCGAATCGCGCCCGGGTATGGAAGACGAAGCCCTCCGCCTCGGCCTGGGCACGCAGGCGTGCCCGTACCCGGGGCTGCCACCGAGCCAGGACCGCCTCCTCGATCGCCCGGACCTGCAGCGGACCCGGCGCACGACGCGCTCCCGGCTTCTTCGCAGCCCACCGCTGCACAGTGCGCTGCGACACCCCCAGCACGGCGGCTACCCTCCGGGTGGAACCCCGGTGCGCCATAAGCAGAAACCGCAGGCGGGCCCCGGTACTCGAGGGAACGGGACGGGTGCGCAACGCACGCTCCAGCCCCTGCTCGATCTGTCCCACGTCCGCCACTCCCACCGGCCAACCCGACAAGGCCTGCTCCCCGCAGCGACAGTTCTCCCACTCCGCTTGGCGCTGCCCGCCAGTTCCAATATCTTCGGGACAGGATTGGCGGACGTCGGCTACGAGAGAGCTGGAGCCGACGACTAGCAGCAGCCGCGCGTGTGCGTCGTTGCCGCGCCGGGCTCCCGCGTGGGTTCCGGCCCGGTTTTTGGTGCCGCCGTGCCGCTGACGGCCCCGGCGCCGGTGCTGAAACCGGGGTCGCCAGCAGCGGTGTACGACGGGATCAGTGGGTGCCAGCTCAGCGCTGCTGGATCCACCAGATGATCCACCCGGTCCCGCTCGCGCCCACGGCGCCGGCGGAGCCGCGGAGGACGCCGTAGCCCGCCGTACGGGCGAGGGCGCGCAGGCGACAGCGGAAGCCGCCGTCCAGCAGCTGCCGCAGACGGGTCCGGATCTCGGACCAGATGTGGCACAGCTTGTCCTTGCGCGGGTGGTGCCGGGTCGACGCCGGCTGGCCAGTGCCCTTAGTCTCGTTGGACATGCTGATGGTGCCTCCTTGGAGAGTGACTGTCGGTTTCTTCACTGGGCGGCTCCCTGCTGGAACAGGGGGCCGTCGCCCGTTTGCGGGGCGGCGGCCTGCGCCGCGCCCGACCCATATGTGCCGGGCCGGGAGTCTTGGGGCCGGGACGCCGCAGCGGGCCCGGCGGTGCTCATCTCGGAATCACGGCCCCCGAGAGCACGGGGATACGGGAGCCGATCCGTAGCGCGGTGCGGGCGACGCCCTCAGGAGTCCAGGAGGTCATCGCCGCCTCGCGCTCCGTCTTGTTGACGTTCAGGTCGAACGGCGCGGCGAGAGCCCAGCGGACGTGCGTGCTCTGCCCGAGGACGGAGAAGCCGTCCAACTGCTGCTCGGAGAGGAACTCGTACAGCAGGCGCTCCTTCTTCAGCTCCTCGATGCCGCGCCCGACTGTTGACGGGGAGACCCCGTACCAGAGTGCGTACTCCCTGGCCTTGCGCAGGGCAAAGGACGGGCTGCGCTGGCTCATGAGGATGAGCAGCATCGTCTTCGCCGGCATCGAGAGCGACCGGTAGTAGTGCTGCTCCCAGTACGCGAACGGCACCTTGAAGTAAGTGCTCTTGCGGGAGCCCTCCTTGTCGCCCGACGGCAGCGTGTACGGGTCGCCGGAGCCGTCCTCGAGCAACTTGGTGATCTTCGTCATCCGGCCGTACGGCTCGGTGCTGATCAGCTTCAGTTCCTTGAGCTTGTGCAGGTGCCGGGAGACCGCGGCGCTCGCTGTGCCGTTGGTAGCGAAGGAGATCCCCGCGGCGCGGCCCCAGGTCTCGGACCGGTGAGCGACGCCCCAGTCGGCGCGCGCGGTGACGCAGTGGATCAGGAGGAAAAGGTCCAGCCGCTCGTTACTGCGCAGCATCTTGGAGAACGGGCCGGGCCGCGTGACCAGGCGGAGGCCGGGATCGGCATCCTGGACGAAGGCACGCCGGATGAGGACGGCACGGCCGGTGCGCTTGGACTGCTCCAGCAGCATCCGTATCGTGTCGTCCTGGCTCACGGCCATGTCCCTCTTGAGCACGGTCAGTTCGGTGTTCACGGAGTCCATGTTCACCGATCGGTCGTGCGAAGCGGGTGTCGAATTCCGGTGCGGCCGCTTGGCCGCCTCCCGTTCAGACCGGGCTATCGGAAGACATGGGATACCAGATGACCCCAATAGGAAATCATTGATGCCCGAAGTCGCAGGCAGGCGCGTACTTGGCACCTGGAACCTTTAACGCTTCAGATGGTGATCTTTGATGTTCTGGAGCCGGACTCTTGGATAGTTCACGCCATGACTGCGCACCTGGGAGAACACGGCGGCGAGTCCGGTTCGAGCCGGTCGCGGTGGTGACGTCTCTTCCCGTGGCTGCCGACGGCCTACGCGGTCCGTACAACTGCGCCCGTCCCGAACCCGACGGCACGAGACCCCGGGTCTGAAGAATGGGCCCGGGGTCCGGTGTGGTGGGGAGGGTGCAGTTAGGGAAAGGTTCAGTAGTCGTCCCGTTCGGAGGGCGGCCCGTACTGCTCGATGAAGTCGCAGGTGCAGGTGCCGCCCTCGTACAACTCCTGCTCGCAATCGTCATGGTGATCCCGCTCCAGCAGCGGCTTCGCCGGTACGGGCCGCGAGCTGACTGCGGCGGGCCGGGCTGGGGCAGTCTGGTCGCCAGCGCGGAACTCGATGTCCACGACGGTGAAGGCGATTTCGTCCTTGCGCCACTTCTCGGGGGAGTTGTGGTTCACCAAGCTGCCCGCGTAGGCCATGCGCAGCAGCTCGGCCTTGGTGTGATTGCGCATCAGCTCGTTCATGCGCTGCATTCGCGCGTTGCCCCGCGCCGCCTGGCGCTCTTCCTCCGTCACGGTGTCGCCCTGGTCGTGGTTCTCCTGCGTTCGTGCGTCCGACGGCGTTGGCCCGACGGAATCGTTGTCCACCGATGCCGGGCTGGACGGGGCCGGCACCGCTGCGGCCTTCGCCCAGGGCACGCCCAAAGCGGCGAGGGCGACCTGCTGCGGAGGTGAGCTTGTCCCACCTCGCCCGGGTGCTCGAAGTTCATACGCCCAGCTTCACGACCACCGGCTCCGCCTCGCCGTCGACCGCGATCTCTTCACTGTGCCCCCTCGGCACCGGCCGGTCTCCCTCTCGCTCGACCCACTGCGCGAGGGCTGTCAGGCCTCGCTGGAACGCCTGCTGCGCCTTGCTCGGGCCCTTCTCGCGGACGTTGTCGCCGGGGCGGGAGACGGGGCCTGGGCAGCCTTGATGCCCCGCGCGGTCAGCCGCTCCCGCTGCTCGGTCGAGAGCTGCGCCCAGGTGCCCGGTTCCTGTTGCCGCCACCGCCATTTGCCGAGGTCGTCGCCGTCGAAGAGTACGCCCGGCTGGATCTCGGGCAGGGTGCCGTCGGTGTCGGCGAGGTCGGCGAGGACGCGGTGGTGGCGTTGCCAGTCGAGTGGCCAGGGGCGGTTCCAGTCGGGGTCGATCGCGGTGAGTTGCTGTGCGCGCTTGGCCGCCCGCTCCGGGTCCTTGCCCAGGCCGCCTTTCCTGCGGAGGTTGGCCATGTGCTGCCCGACCGGCACCATCGCCTCGCCCTCGCCCCACACGGCGTCCTGCCTCGGGGCGAGGTGCCCTGTGGCCCGCCGGTAGGACCGTGCCGACGATCGCCTTGTTTGTCTCGCGGTCCTTGCTGGGTGCTGCCGGAACGGCCGCGGCGGCTACCTCTGCCAAGAGGTAGCCGCCGCATCGCTGAAGTTCTCACCCACTCCCTCTCATGGAGAGAGTTCAGGGATCACCAATGAGGTTCGCTCAAATACGCCTTCCACCGTCCGCGACTTGGTCTGGGTTGGAAAGGAACTGCTCGATCTCCCCGAATAGATCGTTCAGTTCAGCTTCCGCGATTTGCTCACGACTGCAGAAACGCCTCAAGAGTCGCACCTGAGGGACAGTGAAGTGTTCGCGAAACAGCCTTCTAGATGTAGCCGCATCGTCTGGAACATCGCTCACCCCCAACTCCTCTTCTAGGATCTCTACATAGTCTTTCGCGTCCTCGTCGCCGCTGGCAGCAGCCCTTCGCCACCAACCGTAAGCAGCCTTTAGATCACCGAAAGCCTCGGCGATTTCGGCGACTCTTCTTTCTTCGGCGGGCTCTAGTTGGTTTTTCGTTTCTTTGTTGAGCAGCTTGAAAAGCTCGCACAGTCGATCCCGCTGACGCCGGTCGCGCAGCAGGTCGCGCACCCGAAGCGGGTTTTCAACCGTCACGAGGCAGGCCCCGGCCGGGGGCCGGCCCGAAGGCCGGCCCTCCTGGTTGAGGGTGAGGTAAGAGACCTCACCCAACCGGTTTTCCTCGCGCAATGCCTGGTCCAGGAGCTCCAGCAGGACCAGGCGGCCGAACGCTTCGCGCTCCTCATCGAACATCCAACTGCTCATGCTGACACCTCCTCGGATGACGCAACCATTGCCTTCTCCAACCGTCGACGGGCCGCCCCGAGATACCTCCGGACGGTGTCCACTTCGACGTCCATCTCCTTCGCCACTTCCTCCAACGGAAGTTCCCTCACAATAGCGAGGTCGACAACCTTCCGTTGAGTCTTGGGCAACTCGGTGATGAACTTGTAAATCTCGGATCGGAGTTCAGCAACGAGAACTGACTCCGGGATTCCGATCGATGAAGTCCCCTCGGGGAGAACCTCCGGAGGAACCGGGATAATGGGGAGTTTCTTGTTATTCCTAAATTCGTCAACGATTACGTGTGACAGAACCTTACGACTGTACTGAACTAGTCGACTGTCACTGATGAGACCCAGGTCCGGAAATCGTTTGAATACTTTTTCCATGGTGATCTGAACCGCATCTTCAGCGAAGTTCCGGTCAGATGATTTCGCCATGGCTGCCGACATGAGAGGACGTCTCAGAGTCGTGAACCTGTTGTTCGGATCACTATCGCAAGCGGGCGAGTGCGCTTCTTCGGTCACGGTGACCTCCGACCACACATCGCCCACGGCGGCGTACCGTGGCGGGCGGTGTATACACCGGCCTCCCACGGGATCTCAGGCCAAGCCATCAGGCTCGGCTCCCTTCTGTGAGGTGTCTTCAGCGGTGAAGGCAGCGCCTTCACCCACCTACACGCTGGAAGGGCCTGAATCCGGATGCCCGCGGACGGACTTTTTTCCAAGTTCCTTGAAACCGCAGGTCAGTCCACCCGCCGGGCAGACGGATCTGTGGGACGGAAGCCGTCACAGTGACGGCTTCCGTCCCACAGATGCCCGCATGAGCGGCCTCCAGCGCGGTCGCCTCCGGCGTCAGGTCCAGAAGGAACTGCACGCCGCACGCCGCCGCGCTGGAGGCCCAGCGCTTGGCGCGGCACTACAACTTCAAGAACGCTAGGAGCGCCACGAAGGCGGCCACGCCGAGGGTGATGGCCGGGATGAGGGCCGGACTGGAAATCGCGAGGTAAGTGGCGAAGGCCGCACCCATCACCGCGATCGCGATGGGCGTGCGCTCGTTGCTGGGCACTGGACTGCCTCCAAGGCATCGTGGGCGAACATGCGTCGGAGGGCCCGGAACTATTTGCCCTCCACCCACATACACGGCGCAGGACCCCGGAACCGGATGCCTGAATGCCGGTCAGATCGCCGACACGACTAGTTACTTCGCCAGCATCACCGACGCCCCATTTCTGCGCCGACGGCGCCTGCATGTCGGTTGCCTGCTCAGCCTCGCCCCGGAGCCCGACAGTGCTCTGTGGTGGTGACGGTTTGCCACCGCCTGCACCACCTGCTGCGCTGCGCCGACCACCAGGTCCTACGAGACGGTGTATGCGGAGAGTGTTCCAGCGCTGACGGAGGCCTTAAGCAGCAGCCCCAGGGGCTTGCCCACTCAGGCGCGGCCGAGAGCATGACGCTCCGCTCCCGGCCCTGCGCCCGCCGACAGCGTCATGCCCACTCCATGCCCAGCTTCCGCAGTGCGTCGAGTTGTTCCTGGGTGAGCTTGTCGCGCCTCGATTTGGTGTTCGAGATCCATACGCCGAGCTTCACCGCCACCGGCTCCGTCTCACTGTCGACAGTGATCTGTTCGCTGTGGCCCCTTGGCACAGGTCGCTGTCCTTCCCGCTCGACCCACTGCGCGAGGGCCGCCAAGCCTCGCTGGAACGCCTGCTGCGCCTTGCTCGGGCCCTCCTTGGTCGCACGCGAGGCCGCTGGGGCCGGAGACGGCGCCTGGGCGCCCCGCACGCCCAGTGCGGTCAGTCGCTTCTGCTGCTCGGTCGACAGCAGCTTCCAGGTGCCGGGCTGTTTCTGTCGCTGGAGCCATTTGCCGATGTCGTCGCCTTCGAACAGCACGCCGGGCTGGATGTGGGGCAGGTGGCCGTCGGTGTCGACGAGGTCGGCGAGGACGCGATGATGGCGTTGCCAGTCCAGCGGCCATGGGCAGTTCCAGTCCGGGTCGATCTCCGTCAGCTGCTGCGCGCGGGCGGCGGCCCGCTGAGGGTCTTTTCCGAGGCCGTCCTTCCTGCGGAGGTTGGCCATGTGCTGTCCGATGGGCACGAGGCCTTCGGTGTCGCTTTCGCCCCAGGCTGCGTCTTGTCGGGGTGCGAGGTGTCCGGTTGCCTGCCGGTAGGACCGGAGTGCGGCGAGTTTGTTCTCCCATGCTTCCTCGCCCGGTTCCCAGATCATCCCGGCTTCCGGCAGGTCGAGCAGGGTCTTGCGCCGCTCCTCGAGTTCGCCGGCTCGCTGGGCTTTGCGCTGTTGGTGGACCCACCTGCCGAGGGGGAAGTCCTTGGTGACGCCGACTTCGGTCTCGGTGTCGTAGTGGACAGCGTGGACGCCGGTGATCTGGTTCTCCGCGCGCCAGCGGGTGAGGGCTTGGTATCCCTGCAGCCAGACCAGGGATTCGGGCCGGTAGACCCGGGTGCGCAGGAACGCGGCGATGGTTGTCGCGTCCCTGGGGCTGGAGAAGTGGAGCAGGGCGGCTTCGGCAGCGGCGGCCTGCGTGTCGTCGTGCTCCTGGTCCTCGCCGTCGCTCTCGCCGCCGGTTCCGATGATCTGGCCGTCTTTGTCGCGCTGGATGTGGATTTTGCGTTTGCCGCTGGTGAGGGCGCGGGAGGCGAGCTGTTCGACGAGTCGTTCGTCATGCGAGCGGAGTCCTTGGAGGACTGCTACGAGGGGGCGGAACGAGGCGCTGGCGATCATGTCGGTGGGGTCCTCGCCGGGTTCCAGGAACACCGGCACGATGATCCTGGCGACCTTGGTGGAGCCGTCCTTGTTGAGCCGGAGCGCCCGGCCGATGTTCTGCACGATCTCCACCTGCGAGCCACGGGTGTCGGCGAAGCACACGGCCTCCACGCCCCGCTCGCCCGTGATGTCCACGCCCTCACCGAGCACGCGAACGCTGGCGAGGAAGGCTCGGTGGACCCTGCGCCCGGTGGCGTTGATGCCGCCTGCGAACTGGCGCAGCACTTCCCGGCGTTCGGCCACCAGGTGGTCGCCGCACAGCCAGGCCGACCACACCCGGTCCGGGGGTACGTGGCGGCCGGCCTCGAGTTCGTAGAACTCCGCGTCGATGGAGGACTTCGGCAGCTTGTCGGCGGCGGCCAGGTCGTCGTCGGACGTGTCGTTGATGTACAGCTCGGCTGCGGTCTGCGGGAGCTTGTCCGCGAACGCGGCGGCTTCCTCAACTTTCTGGTGGAACGTCATGACCGTACGGAGGTTGTACGCCGCCGCGTGCTCCAACAAGGCGGTCTGCAGGAGCGCCAGGCGCCGGCCGCGCTGCGCCTCCTCCGACTCCCCGAGGACCGGCGAGGGGTCACGGATCTCCAGGACGTCGATCTCGAAACCGGCGAGGATCTCGCGCTCGATCGCCTCGCTCAGACCGAGTTCGGCCAGCCACGGCCCGTATGTGCCGTCCGGGTCGTCGGCCATGGTGGCGATCGCGGGCTCCTGGCCGCCGGTGCCTTTCTGCGGGCGGGCCGCGGCGAGGATGCGCGGGGTCGCGGTGAGGTAGAGCCGGAAGTCCGCCGGGATCCGCTGGTTGTCGTGGATTGCCGCCCACGGACGGCCAAGATCACCGGCGGTGCCGTGGGCCTCGTCCACGATCGCGAGGTGGAAGCCGTCCATGCGCTGCCCGTACAGCCGCTCTCCGCCCGCCAGAGCGGCCTCCAGCGGCCCGCGAACCTTCCGCTGGCCCGCAGGTGCGTCGATGTCCTCGCGGTCCACGAGAGAGGCGTACGTGGCAAGTACGACGACCGGTCCGTGTCCGGCCCACAGGGCGAGCTGGATCGGGTTCGTGGTGGTCCGTACCTCGAGCTGCTCCAGGACTTCGTCGTTTTCCAGTGAGCACACCGCGACCATCGGCGCCCGGTGGCCGACCATGCGCCAGGCCTCGGCGGTCTGTGCGAGCAGGTCGAGGGTGGGGACGGTGACGAGGATCCGCCCGCCCCTGAAGCACTCCAGCGCGCACGCAGCGGCGGTGATTGTTTTGCCGGAGCCGGTAGCGGACACGATCGTGCCCCGGGCACCCTGGGCGGGCACGGGTGATCTTGCGGGAAATCCGGCCCACCTTCGGAAAGCCGTTTTCTGGTCCACCTGGTGTTCCCGGAGCTGGATACCCGGCATCTGATGATCCTCCGCTCGCTCGTGTTCGAAGCCGTTTCGGGAAATCACCGGGTCGGCGTGAAGGGCGGGACGGACATCGTGCTGTCCTCGCTCACCACGATCCGGTCGGCGAGTTGCGCCAGGATCTGAGCGGGCTGGAGACCGGTCCGGCCGGCCACCGTTCGGATCAGTCGGCTGGGGGTTGCGGACAACCACAACTCCATCCGCAGCTCATCCGCCGCCTCCCGCCGCCGCGCCTCAAGGGCAGCCCGCGCCGCGAGAGCATTCTCCCGCCGTTCCGCACGGTCCTGAGCCCACGTCAAGCCCTGGGTGTCCCCCTCCGGCCCGTACGCGTCCCAACCGGCCGCGGCCATCAAGTCCCTGACACGCCGCCACTCCGCGTGCCTGGCCGCCCAGATATCGGCCAGGCGTTCCGGGTCCGTCTCGAACTCGGAGACAGAACCACCCCGCCACGACTGCTCCGCACTCTCGCGCTCGCGTACAGCGGCCTCCGAGACCTTCCCCTCAACGGCTGCGACATCCAGACCATCCGCTTGGCGCCGTACCTGATCCCGCGCCACATCCTGAGCACTCCACCTGCGATTTCCCTTTCCATTCGGAGCGAGTCGGACCCCGTCCGGGTGGTTGAGGGGTGTCCTGCGATTTCACCAATGCTACATGCAGCATCAGCAGATGATGCACTACACTCAAACCTGACACGAACGAGCGACCCCACCCCTCCCGTAGCCAGCCTGGCCCGCGAAGCGGGCCCCAGCGGTTCTGGAGGCGCAGCCGGAAGGACCGTCAGGCGGGGGAGCGCAGCGGACCCGCCCAGGAGTGCGAAGCACTCCCCAACTCCCCTACCCTGTAACCCACTAGTCGCACCGTCAGGACCCGATCGACCCCGGGCCGCGCACCGCGCGGCCTGCCGGGCGCGAAGCGGCCGGCCCCACCGCTCCTGGAGCGCAGCGGAAGGAGCCGCCCCTGCGCAGCATGGGCGCGTCCCGCAACGCGGGACGCTTCGCTTGCACATCGCGCAGCGATGTGGTACCCGCTCCGCGGG
>NZ_JBITIB010000023.1:0-135372 GCF_044458565.1 Streptomyces sp. NPDC050433
GATCCAACGAACCCTGCACGCGCCGTAAATCACGCCGTCCGGACATACCCCTCCGAAGACCCCGACCCCCGCCCGTCAGCCGACAACAGCAACCCCGCCCAGACAGCACCCCGGAGGACCCGCCACCCCGCCCCCGGCCAACCAACCCGCAACCCAGACCCCACAACCCCAAGCCGGTCAGTCCACCAGATCCCGCACCACCGCGTCCGCCAGCAGCCGCCCCCGCAGCGTCAGCACCGCCCGCCCCGCCCCGTACGGCCCCGCCTCCAAGAGCCCGTCGTCCAGGGCCTTGCGAGCCGCGCCCCGCCCGGCGGGCCGCAGCAGGGACAGTTCCACGCCCTCCGACAGCCGCAGCTCCAGCAGGACGCGCTCCACGCGCCGGTCCTCCGCCGTGAGGAGTTCCCGGCCCGCCCCCGGCGAGCGGCCCTCCGCCAGCGCCGCCGCGTACGCCCCCGGATGCTTCACGTTCCACCAGCGCACCCCGCCCACGTGGCTGTGCGCGCCCGGCCCCGCGCCCCACCAGTCCGCTCCCCGCCAGTACAGCTCGTTGTGCAGGCACCGACCGGCCGGCGTGGTGGCCCAGTTGGAGACCTCGTACCAGGAGAACCCGGCCGCGCCCAGCGTCTCGTCCGCGATCAGGTAGCGGTCGGCGTGCTCGTCGTCGTCGGTCATGGGGACCTCGCCCCGCCGGATACGGCGGGCCAGCCCCGTGCCCTCCTCGACGATCAGCGCGTACGCCGAGATGTGGTCGGGCCCCGCCCCCACCGCCGCCGCCAGCGACGCGCGCCAGTCGTCGTCGCTCTCGCCGGGCGTGCCGTAGATCAGGTCGAGGTTCACATGGTCGAACCCGGCCGCGCGGGCCTCCGCGACGCACTCCTCGGGCCGGCCGGGGGTGTGCGTGCGGTCGAGCACCTGAAGGACGTGCTGCTTCGCGCTCTGCATGCCGAAGGAGATCCGGTTGAAGCCGCCCGCGCGCAGCTCCGCGAGGTACGTCGGGTCGACGGACTCCGGGTTCGCCTCGGTGGTGATCTCGGCGTCGTCTGCGAGGCCGAACTCGTCGCGTACGGCGCCCAGCATCCGTACGAGGTCGGACGCGGCAAGCAGCGTGGGCGTACCGCCGCCGACGAAGACCGTGCGGACCGGCCTGGGGTCGTCGCCGAGGACCTTGCGGGCGAGCCGGATCTCGTCGGTCAGGGTGTCGGCGTAGTTGTCGCGGGAGGCCAGTACGCCGCCCGAGCCGCGCAGCTCCGTCGCCGTGTAGGTGTTGAAGTCGCAGTAGCCGCAGCGGGTGGCGCAGTACGGCACGTGCAGGTAGAAGCCGAGCGGCCGGTCCGCCGCGCCCGCGAGGGCGTGCGGGGGCAGCGCGCCGGACTCGGGCATGGGGTCACCGTCGGGCAGAGCGGAAGGCATACCCCCAGTGTCCCGCACGGGAGAACGGTCCCGACGCGGCGCCGGGACCAGGCCCGGACAGGCCCTACACCGCGCGCAGCACCAGCATCGCCAGGTCGTCCGACGGCGGACTCGGGTCGAAGTCGTGCACGGCCCGTCTGATCCGCTCGGCGACGCCCTGCGCGTTCAGGCCCGTGCAGCCCGCCAGGATCGCGGTGAGACCGTCGTTGTCGTCCAGCAGCAGCCGCCCCGAGCGGCGCTCGGTGACGCCGTCGGTGACGCACAGGAGCGTGTCCCCCGACTCCAGGTCGAAGCTCAGGCTCTCGTACGCGACGTTCTCGTCGACCCCGAGGAGCAGCTGCGGCTCGGCCGCCACCCGTACCGTCCCGTCGGGCCGCAGGAGCAGCGGCAGCGGGTGGCCCGCGCTCGCGAGGGTGCAGCGGGCGCCGCCGCCGCCGGGGAGGGGTGCCAGCTCGCCGTAGAGGAGGGACAGGAAGCGGGACTGGCCGCCGTCGGCGAGCCCGCCGCCCCGGCCGCTGTCGGCGAGGCCCTTCTCCATGTCGCCGATCTCACTGAGCGTTCCGAGGTCGCTCAGTCCTGTGAGGCCGCCCTCGTCGCCTGCCAGGGCCTGTCCGCCGGCGGCGGCGACCATCAGCGCGGCGGCCTCGGCGGCTTCCATCGCGTCGTCCAGCAGGAGCCGGTTGAGGCGGTCGAGCACTTCGCCGACGCCGTACCCCTCGCGGGCGAGGAGCCGCAGCCATGGCCGGGCGAGGCCGGTGACGACGGCGGCCTCGGGGCCGCTGCCCTGGACGTCGCCGAGCATGAAGCACCAGCGCCCGCCGGGCGGCGCGGGGAAGACGTCGTAGAAGTCGCCGCCGACCACGCCGTCGTCGGCCGGCTCGTACACGAGGTGGCTCTCGACGCCCGGAATCCGGGCGACCTGGCTGGGCAGCAGGCTCCGTTGCAGGACGCGGCTGATGGTGGCCTGCCGGGTGTAGCGGCGGGCGGCGCCGATCGCGAGGCCGACGCGGCGGGAGAAGTCCTCGATGAGCGCGGTCACTTCGTCGGGCATCCGGGCGAGCCGGCGCCGCCCGAGGACGAGGGTGCCGAGGGGGCGACCGCCCGCGACGAGGCGGCAGGCGACGGCCGCGCCGTCGGACGCGCCGGTCTGGCGCGAGCCGGGCCAGGGTACGGGGACGGGCACGTTACGGCCGCCACTGCCGCCTCCGCCCGTCTCGTCCGGCCCGCGCTGGGCGTCGAGCAGCCGTGGCGGTTCCTTCTCCAGGAGGGCGCGCAGCGTCTCGATGCGGGACTCGTCGGCGTGCCAGACGCGGGCGAGGCGGGGGACGGCACCCGCCCGGCCGTGTCCTTCGCCTTCGCCGTCTAGCCAGATCGCGCACCAGTCGGCGATCCGGGGCACCAGGAGTTGGCCGGCGAGGGCGGCGACCAGGTCCTCGTCGAGCTGTCCGGCCAGCAGGTCGGAGGCTTCGGCGAGGAAGGAGAGGGCGCCCCGGCTGATCCAGTCCGGGTCCTCGCGCGATACCCCGCGTGGCGCGGGGGCGATGATCTCGGCGGCGCGCAGCCCGCGGCGCAGCGCGGGTTCGCCGACGACGCCGTTGACTCCGGAGGCCGCGGCGGCGCCGGAGCCCGCCGTGGCGTCGGCGGTCGGCCCGTCGAGCGGAAGGCGGGCCCAGACGGTCTTGAGGCCGGTGCGGTAGGTGATGCCCCAGGCTTCCGCGAGCGCGGCGATGAGCTGGAGGCCCCGGCCGTAGTCGGGGGCGCCGCCGCCCGCCGGGCCGTGCGCGTCGCTGCGTACGGAGCGGGCGGGGTGGTGGTCGGACACCTCGATGACGAGCGCGGCGGGCTCGTGCTCGGCGGCGGCGTCCGGCTCGGGGGGCGCGAGGGACGGACCGTCGGGGCCGGGCGCCCAGAGGCCGTCGCCCTCCGTGCCCTCCGTGTCGTCCGGCTCCTGCCGGGCCGGTTCGAGACGGCAGACCAGTTCCACGTTGGTGCCCGCGTGCACGACGGCGTTGGTGACCAGTTCGGCGACTATCAGCACCGCGTCGTCGGCCAGCCCGTCGGAGCTGTGCCGCCCCGGCGGGCACGCCTCGTCGCCCTGGCAGAGGGCGCAGGTGGTGAGCAGCCCGAGGCTGGTCCACTCGGCGAGCGCGGCGCGCACGAACCGGCGCGCGGCGGACGGGGCGAGCGGGTTTCCGGGCAGGCTGGTGCGGGTGATGCGTCGCGCGTCGTTCCGGAACGTCCGGCTCCGTGCCGGAATCGACACTTCCGGATCGTTCGGGTTCCGACGGTCCCCTATAGGCCCCACGTGCGGCTCCTGATTGTTTCTCTCGTTGCGCCGCTTACGACCCCGACAGAGTGACAGACTGATCGTGCCCATAAGCGTCGAGTCATCGAACTGAACGAAGAAGCAGGCGAAGAAAGGAGCTCAGAGGACACCCTTCCGCCCGCCGAACCCCTTCACCGTACGCACCCGGATCCCCCTGCACCGGGCCATCACCGACTCGGACGCCACCGACGATGAGCACCCAGATACCCACCGACCCACCCGCTGACACCCCAGTAACGGACCGTGCGGGCATTCTCCTCGTCGATGACATGGAGGACAATCTTCTCGCGCTCGAAGCGGTACTGGCATCGCTCAACGCCCCGCTGGTGCGGGCCCGTTCGGGCGAGGAGGCCATACGGGCCCTGCGGCGCGAGCGGTTCGCGCTGGTCCTGCTGGACGTACGGATGCCGGGCATGGACGGCTTCGACACCGCCGCCGGCATCAAGCGGCTGGATCAGGCCAAGGACGTCCCGATCATCTTTCTGACCGGGAGCGATCCCGACAGCGGTTTCACCTTCCGCGGCTACGCGACCGGGGCCGCCGACTTCATCCCGAAGCCGTTCGACCCGTGGGTGCTGCGCGCCAAGGTGACGGTCTTCCTCGAACTGCACCGCAAGAACCGCCAGCTGGAGGCCCTGCTGGCCCGTGACCACGCCCAGCTCGCCGAGATGGCCCGGCGGCTGTCCGCGATCGAGTCCCTGCTCGGCGAGGACACCAGCGAGAGCGGCGAGAGCGGCCAGGACGGCGGCGGTGACGTGAACACCCTGCGCGGCCCCGGCGAGATGGCGGCGCTGCGCACCCATGTGGCCGGGCTCGACAACATACTGCGGGAATTACGACGCGGACGGAGCCCTCAGCCGTAGTTCCCGGCCGCCGGCCCCGCCCGCGTACTCATGTACGACGCGTAGACGCGTCTACGCCTCCCGCGCCCCGGCGTACATCTCGTCCAGCAGGTCCTTGTACTCCCGCTCCACGACCGGCCGCTTGAGCTTCAGACTCGGCGTCAGCTCACCGTGCTCGATGTCCAGGTCGCGCGGCAGCAGCCGGAACTTCCTGATCGTCTGCCAGCGCTGAAGACCCGCGTTGAGTTGCTTCACGTAGCCGTCGATGAGTTCGTGCGTCCGCGGCGACGCCACCACGTCGGCGTACGACTTGCCCTCCATGCCGTTCTCGGCCGCCCAGCCGAGCAGGGCCGCCTCGTCCAGCGAGATGAGCGCGGTGCAGAAATTCCGGTCGGCGCCGTGCACCAGGATGTTGGAGACGTACGGGCACACGGCCTTGAACTGACCCTCGACCTCGGCCGGCGCGATGTACTTGCCGCCGGACGTCTTGATCAGGTCCTTCTTGCGGTCGGTGATCCGCAGATAGCCGTCGACGGACAGCTCGCCGATGTCGCCGGTGTGGAGCCAGCCGTCGGATTCCAGGACTTCGGCGGTCTTCTCGGGCAGCCCGTGGTAGCCGTCCATGATGCCGGGGCCGCGCAGCATGATCTCGCCGTCGTCGGCGATACGGACCTCGCAGCCGGGCAGCGGCTTGCCGACGGTGCCGGTGCGGTAGGCCTCGCCGGGGTTGACGAAGCTGGCGGCGCTGGACTCGGTGAGACCGTAGCCCTCCAGGATGTGGATTCCGGCGCCGGCGAAGAAGTAGCCGATCTCGGGCGCGAGCGCGGCGGATCCGGAGATCGCGGCGCGCAGCCGGCCGCCGAACGCGTCGCGGAGCTTGGCGAAGACGAGCTTGTCGGCGACGGTGTGCTTGGCGCCGAGGGCGAAGGGCACCGAACCGGTGCCGGTGCGGCGGTAGTTGTCCTGGCTGACCTTGGCGTATTCGCGCGAGACGCCTGCGGCCCACTGGAAGATCCTGTACTTCGCGGCGCCGCCCGCGCGCGCCTTGGCCGCGACCCCGTTGTAGACCTTCTCGAAGATGCGGGGCACCGCTGCCATGTAGGTGGGGCGCACCACCGGCAGATTCTCGATGATCTTGTCGACGCGGCCGTCGACGGCGGTGACATGGCCGACCTCGATCTGCCCGGAGGTCAGCACCTTGCCGAAGACGTGCGCCAGCGGCAGCCAGAGGTACTGGACGTCGTCCTTGGTGATCAGCCCGGTGCCCGCGATGGCCTTCGCCATGTACGACCAGTTGTCGTGCGGCAGCCGCACACCCTTGGGGCGGCCGGTGGTGCCGGAGGTGTAGATGAGGGTGGCGAGCTGTTCGGCGCTGATCTCGCCGACCCGCTCCTTGACGGCCTCGGGGTGCTCCTGGAGGTACTTCGTCCCGCGCTCCTCCAGCTCCGCGAGGGAGAGCACCCAGCCGTCCGGGTCCCCCTCGGCGGCCTTGGCGTCCGCCGCCTCGATCACCACGACATGGGCGAGGTTCGGCAGCTCGGACCGGCGCTCGCGCGCCTTGGCGAGCTGGTCGGCGTCCTCCGCGATGAGGACGCGGCTCTCGGAGTCGGCGAGGATGTACGCGCACTCCTCGCTGTTCGTCGAGGGGTAGACGGTCGTGGTCGCGGCGCCCGCACACATCACACCGAGGTCGGCGAGGATCCACTCGACACGGGTGGCCGCGGCGAGCGCGACGCGCTCCTCGGGCCGTACGCCGAGCGCGATGAGGCCGGCGGCCACCGCGTACACGCGCACCGCGGCCTGGCCCCAGCTCAGGGACTTCCAGTCGTCGGGACCCTGACCCGAGGCGGGCGGCACGGGATAGCGGTACGCCTCCGCGTCCGGCGTGGCGGCCACGCGCTCAACGAAGAGGGTCGCCACCGATGGCGGCCTGTTCTCGATCAAGGTCTTTGTGTCGCTCACGACGTCCTCCGGGCCCCGCAAAGCTTGCGCGACTGGCTAGTTGTTTAACTGGTGAGTAACCATCGAGCAGTGATCAGAGTAGAGCGCACCCGCCCGGCGCGTAAGAGGACGCGGGGAGCCGCTTCATAACGAACCGGACCCGTGTACGCGGCCGGGCCCGCACGCCTGCGCGCACGGACCCGGCCGTTCCTACTCGCGGGTCACTTCCCCGCTGTCCCTCTCCGTCACCGCCCCGCGTCACTTCTTCTTGCTGGACGACTCATCACTGGAGAGCACGGCGATGAACGCCTCCTGCGGAACCTCCACGCTGCCGACCATCTTCATCCGCTTCTTGCCCTCCTTCTGCTTCTCCAGCAGCTTGCGCTTCCGGGAGATGTCGCCGCCGTAGCACTTGGCGAGGACGTCCTTGCGGATGGCGCGGATCGTCTCGCGGGCGATGACACGGGAGCCGATGGCCGCCTGGATGGGCACCTCGAAGGCCTGGCGCGGGATCAGCTCCCTGAGCTTGGCGACGAGCCGTACGCCGTACGCGTACGCCTGGTCCCGGTGCGTGATGGCGGAGAAGGCGTCGACCTTGTCGCCGTGCAGCAGGATGTCGACCTTGACGAGCTGGGCGCTCTGCTCGCCGGTGGGCTCGTAGTCCAGCGACGCGTAACCGCGGGTCTTGGACTTCAGCTGGTCGAAGAAGTCGAAGACGATCTCGGCGAGCGGCAGGGTGTAGCGGATCTCGACCCGCTCGGCGGAGAGGTAGTCCATGCCGAGGAGCGTGCCGCGGCGGGTCTGGCACAGCTCCATGATGGAGCCGATGAACTCGCTGGGCGCGAGGATCGTGGCCCGGACGACCGGCTCGTGCACCGAGTCGATCTTCCCCTCGGGGAACTCGCTCGGGTTGGTGACGGTGTGCTCCTTGCCGTCCTCCATCTCCACCCGGTAGACCACGTTCGGCGCGGTCGCGATCAGGTCGAGGTTGAACTCGCGCTCCAGCCGCTCCCGGATCACATCGAGATGCAGCAGCCCGAGGAAGCCGACGCGGAAGCCGAAGCCGAGAGCCGCAGAGGTCTCCGGCTCGTAGACCAGGGCCGCGTCGTTGAGCTGGAGCTTGTCGAGGGCGTCGCGCAGCTCGGGGTAGTCCGAGCCGTCCAGCGGATAGAGACCGGAGAACACCATCGGCTTGGGGTCCTTGTAGCCGCCCAGCGCCTCGGTCGCCCCCTTGTTGAGGGAGGTGATCGTGTCACCGACCTTGGACTGCCGGACGTCCTTCACACCGGTGATGAGATAGCCGACCTCGCCGACACCGAGGCCGTCGGCCGGGGTCATCTCGGGCGAGGAGACGCCGATCTCCAGCAGCTCGTGGGTGGCGCCGGTGGACATCATCCGGATGCGCTCGCGCTTGTTGAGCTGGCCGTCGATGACACGTACATACGTGACGACGCCCCGGTAGGAGTCGTACACCGAGTCGAAGATCATCGCGCGCGCCGGGGCGTCGGCGACACCGACCGGCGGGGGCACATCCTTGACGACCCGGTCGAGCAGGACGTCGACGCCCATCCCCGTCTTGGCCGAGACCTTGAGGACGTCCTCGGGCTGGCAGCCGATCAGATTGGCCAGCTCCTCGGAGAACTTCTCGGGCTGCGCGGCCGGCAGGTCGATCTTGTTGAGCACCGGGACGATGGTGAGGTCGTTCTCCATCGCCAGATAGAGGTTGGCGAGGGTCTGCGCCTCGATGCCCTGCGCCGCGTCCACCAGCAGGATCGTGCCCTCGCAGGCGGCGAGCGAACGGGACACCTCATAGGTGAAGTCCACGTGGCCCGGGGTGTCGATCATGTTCAGCACATGGGTGGTGCCCTGGTCAGGACCCTCGTTGGGGGCCCACGGCAGCCGGACCGCCTGGGACTTGATCGTGATGCCGCGCTCGCGCTCGATGTCCATCCGGTCGAGATACTGAGCGCGCATCTGCCGCTGGTCGACCACTCCGGTCAGCTGGAGCATCCGGTCGGCGAGCGTCGACTTGCCGTGGTCGATGTGCGCGATGATGCAGAAATTGCGGAGCAGCGCCGGGTCCGTACGGCTCGGCTCGGGCACGTTGGTAGGGGTCGCGGGCACGCAGGGTCCTGATTCTTGAGACGCGCGGCGTCTCGTCTCGGGTCGACATCGGATCGATACGTAGGCTCCATCGTCCCACGGGTACGGGGCTGCGCCCGGTTTGGGCCGGTAGGACGGTGGCTGGTAGCGTGGGCAGCTGTGTCTGCTGCCGTCTCGGCGTGGGCACTCATTCAAAGATCATCGAACCTGAAAAGGCATTTCGTGGCGAACATCAAGTCCCAGATCAAGCGGAACAAGACCAACGAGAAGGCGCGCCTGCGCAACAAGGCCGTCAAGTCGTCGCTCAAGACCGCGATCCGCAAGGCTCGCGAGGCTGTCGTCGCCGGTGACGTCGAGGCGGCCACGGTGGCCGTCCGTGAGGCGTCGCGCAAGCTCGACAAGGCCGCCTCGAAGGGTGTCATCCACAAGAACGCCGCCGCCAACAAGAAGTCGGCGCTGGCGTCCAAGGTTGCCGCCCTGCAGGGCTGAGCGGCTTCTCGCTCACTCTTGCTCCACTCTTGATTCCCTCGCCGGAACGGACTCAGCGGGCCCTCTCTACCGCTCCTGACCGGCGTCTTCGGATTCGCACACGACTGCGTTCGCCACGCGGGTGCGGATCCAACCAGGTTTGACGGCGAAGGCCCCGGTACGGCGTACGTACCGGGGCCTTCGTCATGCCTGCCGCGTCGGTCCGCCTTTTCAGCGGCCCGTGCGGGCCGCGCGGGCGATCGTGACGACCGCCTTCTCCAGCGCGTACTCGGGGTCCAGGCCGCCGCCCTTGACTCCTTCGTCGGCCGCCGCGACCGCGCGCAGCGCCGTCGCCACCCCGTCCGGCGTCCAGCCCCGCATCTGCTGGCGCACCCGGTCGATCTTCCACGGCGGCATGCCCAGCTCACGGGCGAGGTCGGCGGGCCGGCCGCCGCGTGCCGACGACAGCTTGCCGATGGCGCGCACGCCCTGTGCGAGGGCGCTGGTGATCAGGACGGGCGCGACACCGGTCGACAGCGACCAGCGCAGCGCTTCGAGCGCGTCGGCCACGCGGCCCTCCACGGCCCGGTCGGCGACGGTGAAGCTGGAGGCCTCGGCGCGGCCGGTGTAGTAGCGGGCAACGACGGCGTCGTCGATGGCGCCTTCGACATCGGCGGCGAGCTGCGACACCGCGCTCGCCAGCTCCCGCAGATCGCTGCCGATCGAGTCGACCAGCGCCTGGCAGGCCTCGGGTGTGGCCGAGCGGCCCAGCGCGCGGAACTCCGACCGTACAAAATTGAGCCGCTCGGCCGGCTTGGTCGTCTTCGCGCAGGGGACCTCACGGGCGCCGGCCTTGCGGGCGGCGTCCAGCAGGGGCTTGCCCTTGGCGCCGCCCGCGTGCAGCAGCACCAGCGTGATCTCCTCGGCCGGTGCGTCGAGGTACGCCTTGACGTCCTTGACCGTGTCGGCGGAGAGGTCGTGCGCGTTCCGTACGACGACGACCTTGCGCTCGGCGAAGAGCGACGGGCTCGTCAGCTCGGCGAGGGTGCCGGGCTGGAGCTGGTCGGAGGGGAGGTCGCGCACGTCGGTGTCCGGGTCGGCGGCGCGGGCCGCCGCCACGACCTGCTGGACGGCGCGGTCCAGCAGCAGGTCCTCCTGGCCCACGGCGAGCGTGAGAGGGGCGAGCGGATCGTCGGGGGAAGTCTTCCTGGTGGCCATCGCGGTCCAGCATCGCACGGCCCACCGACACCGCTCCGCGTACCGCCCGTGTACGGGAGAATGGGCGGGTGAGCGATGTTCGACATGTACTGGTGCTGCCCGACCGCGACACCGCCGAGGAGGTGGCGGGTGAACTCGCCGACCGCTTCGGGGTGGTGGAGGAGCCCCAGCTCGTCCGGGACGCCCTGGCCGGCGAGGACGACGCCGAGGACGCGCAGTGGCTGGTCGTGATCGAGGACGCGCCGGGGCGACTGGACCCCGCGGAGCTGGACGCCTTCGCCGCCGAGTACGAGGGGTGGCTCGAAGCTCCGGCCCAGGAGTGACCGGCCGATGTGACCGGCCGATGTGACCGGCCGGTGTGACCGGGGCTCAGGACTTGCGGACGATCTGGACGTCCAGGTCGATGGAGACGCTGGGGCCGACAACGGCGATGCCACGGGCGAGCATCGTCTGCCAGCTGAGGGTGAAGTCTTCGCGGTGCAGCTCGGTGGTGGCGCGGCAGGCGGCGCGAGTCTCGCCCTCCATGCCGCTGCCGATGCCCAGATAGCGGGTGTCCAGGGTGACCGTACGGCTCACGCCGTGCAGGGTCAGCGCGCCGGTCACGCCCCAGTGGCCGCCGCCCCGGTGGACGAAGCGGTCGCTGTAGAACTCCAGCGTCGGGTAGTTCGCCACATCGAGGAAGTCCGCCGAGCGCAGATGGTCGTCGCGCATCCGCACGTTGGTGTCGATGGACGAGGCGTCGATGATCACATGCATCGCGGACCGGTCCATCCGCTCGGCTATCCGCACGGCGCCGGCGAAGATGTTGAACCGGCCGTGGATCCGCGCCAGTCCGATATGGCGCGCGGTGAAGCCGATCTGGGAATGCGTCGGCTCGATCTCCCACTCACCCGGCCCGGGAAGCGGCGGGGGCGCCGCGATCTGGAGTGTGACGTCGCCGAGGCCCGCGTGGGCGCTCTCGCTCACCGTGGCGTTGCGGTGGTAGGGCGTGTAGCCGTCGGCCGTGACCGCGAGCCGGTACTCACCGGCCGGGACGGTCGCCACGACCGAGCCGAACGGATCGGTCTCGCCGCCGACGACCTTCCGCCCCGAGCTGTCGCCGATGACGAACTCGGCGCGCCGGACCGGTTCACCGCCGGGATCGAGAACGCGGCAGCTCAGCACCCCTGCGGTGGGCGGCACCGACACCTCCGCGAGCGGACCGGCCTGCGCGACGGCGCTCGCGCGCCCGCCGAACCAACGCTGGAACATCCTGCACACCCCGCACTGTTCGCGACTTCAGGTCCACACCCGGCATCACATCGTTGCCGAATACACGGACCCTTGACGAATAGGCATTCGATCACCCTTGTGCCGTTCAGGGCAAACACGGGCGCTCGGAGGTGGTTTGGCCAATCACCTACCCGCAAGTACCTGACGTCCAGTTAAGTCCCTCCCTCCTCTGGTGGGTCAAGACGTGGGGCACCTCGTCCAGGTCGAGGCCGAAGTGCTCCCGGTAGGCGGACAGGATCTCGGTGTCCTCGACCAGCTCCCGCTCGTGCCGCTCCCCGTTAGCGGTCGTGACGAGCCTGCGACCGCTGAGCGTGATCCGGCCGTCGCGGGTGTTCCGGGAACAGACCAGGGAACGGGTGAAATGCGAGTCCGGCGACGTCCGGTGATACCAGGCTCCGGCGGTGAAGTCCGCCAGCGCACGCGGCCGTTGGTCGATACGGAACTGGGGCTTTCCGTCCCGTACGACGTCGATGTCGCCCTCTCGGCCCGCCACGACCCGGAACGTACCGGCCGGGTCCTCCTGGTCACCCCGCTCGTCGAAGGCCAGCGGGCGGGTGCTGTGATTCCCGAAGCCGACGTCGGCGAGCCACCGTCGCGCGCCGTCTCCCGGCCCGGACGGCGCGGGGGTCTCGACGAGGAGCGTCATGTGGTCGTACGGGATCCCCAGCCCGCCGTCCGCCGTGAACACCCGCGCCTGAAGGAGCGTCACCCGGAAGCCGAGTTCGCGCAGCAGCACCGCGAAGGCGCCGTTGAGTTCATAGCAGAAACCTCCCCTCCTCCTGTCCACGACCTTGGCGACCAGCGCCTCCTCTTCGAGGACGATCTCCTCCGCCAGGTGCACCGACAGATTCTCGAACGGCACCGTCCGCAGGTGCCGTGCCTGAAGATCCCGCAGCGCCACGGCATCAGGTACGGCGGGGCGGTCGGCCCCGATCCGGTGCAGATAGCCGGAGATGGTCCGAGACATGTCCATGTGCTCAGTCTGTCCCGGCGCCCTCCTTCCCACCATGCGTCGTTCGTCTGGTCCGGAGGGCGGGGACCACCCCGGCCCCGCGCCGCTTCCCGTCCCTGTCACGCGGGCCCTCGCGGCACGGCACGCAGCCCGGCCCCCGCGCCCGTCACCGCGACCGCCCCGTCGGTGTCGGTACGCATCACCACCGCTCCCCCGGCACGCAGCGCGCCGACCGTGCGCGGCGAGGGATGGCCGTAGGGGTTGCCCCTGCCGCAGGAGATCAGGGCCAGCCGGGGCCGCACCGCACGCAGCAGACCGGGATCCTGGAAGGCCGAACCGTGGTGCGCGACCTTCAGCACATCCACCGGCGGCAGCGCCGGATGGTCCCTGGACAGGCCCTGCTGGGCGGGCGGTTCGAGATCGCCGAGCAGCAGGAGCGTCGGACCGCCCGCCGTCCGGACGAGCAGGGTGACGCTCGCGTCGTTCGGCCCACCCGCGCCCAGCCCCGGCCCGGCCCTCGGCCACAGCACCCGCCAGTCGAGCGGCCCCACCCGGCGCCGCTCGCCCGGTATCGCACGCACCAGCGGGACCTGCGCGGCCCGCGCCGTGCGCCGTACGAACTCGCTCTGCTCCCAAGGCTCTTGAAGGGACGTCGTCTGGATGGCCCCGACCCTTCTGCCCCGCAGCACGCCGGGCAGCCCGGTGACATGGTCGGCATGGAAGTGGCTGACCACGAGCAGCGGTACACGGGTGATCCCGAGATCCCGCAGACAGCGGTCGGCCAGCCGGGGATCGGGGCCCGCGTCCACGACCACTCCCGCTCCCTCACCGGCCGCGAGCACCATGGTGTCGCCCTGACCGACGTCGCACATCGCCAGCGCCCAGCCCGGCGGCGGCCAGCCGGTCACCATCCGGGTGAACGGGGCCGGCCGCAGGACGGCCAGCAGAAGGAGCACCGCGCAGCCTGCGGCGGCCCAGGGGTGGCCGCGTATGCGTCGTACCGCACACACGACGAGGACGGTGACGACGGCGAGCAGCGCCCCGCCCCGCCAGCCGCCGGGCCAATCGGCCTCCGCGCCGGGCAGAGACGCTCCCGTGCGGGCGACCGAGGCGATCCATCCGGCGGGCCAGCCCGCGAACCGGGCCAGCAGCTCGGCCACCGGCATCGCCACCGGTGCGGTGGCGAGCGCCGCGAACCCGAGCACCGTCGCGGGCGCCACCGCCAGCTCCGCGAACAGGTTGCAGGGGATCGCGACAAGGCTCACCCGCGCGGCGAAGATCGCCACCACGGGTGCGCACACGGCCTGCGCCGACGCCGCCGCGGCCAGTACCTCGGCGAGCCGGGGCGGCAACCCGCGCCGGCGGAGCGCCGCACTCCAGCGCGGCCCAATCGTCAGCAACGCGCCTGTGGCCAGCACGGACAGTACAAAGCCGAAGCTGCGCGCCAGGGCGGGATCCCACAGGACGAGGAGCAGTACGGCGGCGGCCAGCGCCGGGATCAGCGATCTGCGCCGGCCGGTCCCGATGGCGAGCAGCGTGATCAGTCCGCAGGCCGCCGCCCGCAGCACGCTGGGCTCCGGCCGGCAGACCACCACGAAGGCGAGCGTGAGCGCCCCTCCGAACAGGGCGGTCGACCGCAGCGAGATCCCCAGACGCGGGGCGAGTCCGCGCCGCTCGGCCCGCAGCGCGAGGCCGGGTGGCCCGATGAGCAGCGCGAGGACAATCGTCAGATTGCTTCCGGAGACGGCGAGCAGATGGGAGAGGTCGGTGGCGGTGAACGCGTCGTGCAGCTCGGGCGGGATACGGGAGGTGTCCCCGACGACCAGTCCGGGCAGCAGGGCGCGGGCGTCCGGCGGGAGCCCTTCCGTCGCCTCGCGCAGCCCGGCGCGCAGGTCTCCGGCGGTGCGTTGCAGCCCGGTCGGCGGGCGTACGACCCGCGGCGGCCCGCCGCCCTCCACCCGCAGCAGCGCCGCGTACCTCTCGTCCCCGTCCCTGGGCGGTGCGAGCCGTCCCGCCAGCCGGAGCCCGGTCGACGGCAGCAGCCGCTGCCACGCCTCGGCACCTTCCCCCGCCCCGGCGAAGACGAGCACCGGCGTACGGACGGTGGTGACCGATCCGTCGGCGGACGAGACGCGCGTGAGGTCCGCGTCCAGGACGAGGCCCGCCGACGACAGGCTGTCGCCGTGGACCCGTGGACGGGTGGGGCGCGGGTCGGAGCCGACCGTCAGGTCCACCGTGACACGTCCGTACCGGTCAGCCAGCGCGGGCACCGGCCCTCGGTGCCGGTCCGCGCCGTGCAACCAGGCGGACCCCGCCCCCGCCACGGCGCACAGCAGCACCGCCGCGACAGCGACCCCGTTCACCCTCCGCCGCACACCCCTCGGCCCCGTGCCCGCCCGGCGCGCTGGCGCCACCACCAGAGCCGCCCGCACCAGCAGCCCACCCGCCATGGCCAGCCCGGCCAGCACCGCACCGGCGACCCAGCTCCCTGGCGCCCCCGTCGCCAGCGCCGCTGCGGCCCAGGCCGCCAACGCCGGTGGCACCAGCCGTAGATCGGCCGGGCCCTCCTGACGAGGGGCAGCGGCGCCCAGCGGATGACCCGAGGCGGCATGGACCGCCGCGCGGGTCATGGCAGCACACGGGGCTCGATGTCGGCGAACCGGCGTTCGCCGATCCCGTTCACCTCGCGCAATTGGTCGACGGAGCGGAATCCGCCGTGCTGGGCGCGGTAGTCGACGATGTGCTGCGCGAGCACCGGGCCGACGCCGGGCAGTGTGTCGAGCTGTTCTACGGTGGCCGTGCTGAGACTCACCGGCGCCCCCTCCGGACCTGCCGCTCCGGCGCCCTGCCCCGCCGCGCCCCCGCCGGTCGCGGCCACTCCGGGTGGCGCGGGGCCGCCCACGACCACCTGCTCGCCGTCCACCAGCACCCGCGCCCGGTTCAGCCCGGTCAGATCGGCGCCCGGCTTGGCTCCCCCGGCCGCCCTCAGCGCGTCGGTGACCCTGGAACCGGCGGGCAGCCGTCGGACGCCGGGGCTGCGCACCTTTCCGCTGACATCGACCACCACGCGCCCGGCCGGCGACGCGGCGGCTGACGGAGACGTCCCCGGCGACGGTGCGGGATCCCTCGCCTGCCCGGTGGTCGCGGCCACCTCTTCACGGACCGCCTCGGGCGCGCTGACCGGCTGCGGGCGACCGGACCAGAAATGCTCGGCCGCCAGCACGACGGCCACGACCAGCACCACCACCAGCGCGGCGAGCGTCTTCGGCTCAAGCCCGCATCTGAGCTGCACCCACAACGGCAACCGCTCCCGCACGGCGACCCACACCCGCTCGCACCGCCCACCCGGCTGCTCCCCCGCATCCGGCGGCATCTCCGTGCGACCCCTTGTCGGCGCGGGAGTTGGCGCGGGAGTCGGCGCCGGAGTCGGCGCTGTCGTTGGTCCCGGAGTCGGCGCTGGAGTTGACGCCGTCGTCGGCGCCGCAGCCGACCGTGCCGCCCCCGCATCCGCGAGTCCCACGGCAAACAGGGTGTCGGCGCGGCGGCGTAACGCCGTGGTCGCGGGTGTCGTCCCCGCGCGCCTGCGGCGCGTGCGTGGCGCGGAGGAGAGAAGGGACCGGCCACGCCCGCCGCCGTGACGGGCATGACGGACACGGCCGTCGGACATCGGAGCGCGACCGGGGCCGCTGGTCACTGAGTGTGATCGAAGAGTCATGCCACCAGACGGTAGGCACTCCCATCCGATTCCGCCGATGAGGTCGAATTACCGTGGATAACTCACCAGTTGTGGATAACTCGGCCACCCGAACGAGCGATTCCGCCCCACACCCGGCACCCCCGCACCCCCCGCACCCCACACCCCCGCACTCCCGCACTCCCGCACTCCCGCACTCCCGCACCTCAACGCGGCGAGACCACAGCCCCCAACAACCCCGGCCCGGTGTGCGCCCCGATCACCGCGCCCACCTCGCTCACATGCATCTGCGCGAGACCCGGCACCCGCTCCCGCAGCCGGTCGGCGAGCGCGGCGGCCCGTTCCGGCGCCGCGAGATGGTGCACCGCGATGTCGACCTGCCCCGTACCCGCCCGCTCGGCGACGATCTCCTCCAGGCGCGCGATCGCCTTCGACGCCGTCCGCACCTTCTCCAGCAACTCGATCCGTCCACCGTCCAGTTGGAGCAGCGGCTTCACGGCGAGCGCCGAGCCGAACAGCGCCTGCGCGGCGCCGATACGGCCACCGCGCCGCAGGTAGTCCAGCGTGTCGACGTAGAAGTACGCGTACGTCCCGGCGGCCCGCTTCTCGGCCGCGGCCACCGCCTCGTCCAGCGAGCCGTCCGCCTCCACCGTCTCGGCCGCCGCCAGGGCGCAGAAACCGAGGGCCATCGCGACCATCCCGGTGTCCACCACCCGTACCGGCACAGGAGCGTCGCGCGCGGCGAGCACCGCCGCGTCGTACGTCCCGGAGAACTCGGCCGACAGATGCAGCGAGACGATGCCCGTCGCCCCGGCCTCGGCCGCCGCCCGGTAAGCGGCGGCGAAGACGTCGGGGCTCGGCCGCGAGGTGGTCACGGAGCTTCGCTTCTGCAGGGCGAGCGCGAGCGATCTGGCCGAGATCTCGGTGCCCTCTTCCAGTGCCCGGTCACCGAGAACCACGGTCAGCGGCACCGCGGTGATGCCATGGCGTTCCATCGCCTGGGGCGGCAGGTAGGCCGTTGAATCGGTGACGATCGCGACATGGCGGGACATGAGCGGGAGGTTACCCGGCGCGACCGCAGGTCGGCAGCCCGGCCCCGCCACGCCCGTCGAATTCGAAGAGGTCCGCATGTCGGCTTCCGCCCTCTTCCTTGCTTCCACGTATCCGCTCTCGACTGCTCGACTGCTCTGCGGCTCGATGGGGCCGCACCTCTGACGGTCCGCCACCCCGCCGTACGTGTGCCCCGCCCGGCCGCCGGCAATCGGCCGCCGGCAATCCGTTCAGCCGCGAGCCGACGGCCCCACCACCCGCGACAGTCCTCAGCGGCGTGAGCCGCCCGGCGTCAGTTGGTCGTCTCCGGCCGCGCCGACTTCTCCTGCCAGGGATAGGTCGTCCGGCGGGGGTCCGGCGGCTCGATCGCCTGCGGCCCTTCGCCCGCCGGCGGCGGCTCGGGCCACGTCTGGTCGGCCGGCGTGGCGTCCGCCCCCTCCGGACGCGCCGCACGCCCGCCACGCTGCCCTGCCTTCTCCGGTCCGCTCGCGGTCTCCGGCTCCGGCCACTTCATGGCCTCGGGCCCAGGCTGCGGAGCCGCTTGCCGATTCGGCTCCGCGTTCGGCTCCACCGCCGACCAGTGCCGCAGCGCCCCCGACTCGACGTCGATCTGCTCGCTCAGGAGTGTCAGCTCGTCCTCGGAGAACTTCCGCGCCCGGTCCCTGGCCGCCCACCGCAGCGAGTCGGCCGACTTCGTGATCCGTTCCGTACGGTCCCGCAGCTCGGGCAGGCGCCGGGAGATCGTCACCCGGTCGGGGTCCCGCTCCAGCCGCCTCAGCTCGTCGTCCAGTTCATGCCCGTGCACACTCAGCCGCTGGAAGAGGTTCAGCGACTCCGCCAGCGAGGCGTCCTCCGCCTCGTTCGCCCGGAGCGCCTCCTGGGTCGCGCGCATCGACGTCCGCAGCGAGAGCCGGAGCTGCGCCAGCTCCGCCGTTACGCCGGTCTGCCCGAGGCTCTTCGCTCTCAGGGTGGTGTCCTCGACGGTCCGGCGGGCCTGCGTGATCGTACGGTCCACGCCTCGCTTCGCCGCACGGACCGCCTTGACGCCCACATATACGCCCAAGGCGACGAATGCGACAAAGAGCAGCGCCACGATCAAAAGCACGGCCTCCATGTGGATGCCTCTCCGGTGTCGACGTCGGTACCTCCACGGTAAACGGAACGGGCAGCCTGAGGGTTCCGTCCGGACCCCCAAACTGCCCGTAAGGGAAAGCCCTGTGCCCTCAGGCCGCCCTCAAGCCACCCTCAGACCGCCCACCGGCCCCCGCGCATACCCCACCGGGGATCCGGCCGGGGATCCCGCCGGGGCCTACGCCGTCACGATGTTGACCAGCTTCGGCGCCCGTACGATCACCTTGCGGATGCCCGCGCCGCCCAGCGCCGCGACCACCCCGGCGTCGCCCAGCGCCAGCGCTTCCAGCTCCTCGTCCGAGATCGACGGGGAGACCTCCAGCCGCGCCTTGACCTTGCCCTTGACCTGGACGACGCAGGTGACGGTCTCGTCCACCACGTACGCCGGGTCGGCGACCGGGAAGGCCTCGTGCGCCAGCGAGCCGGTGTGCCCCAGCTTGCGCCACAGCTCCTCGGCGACGTGCGGCGCCAGCGGCGCCACCAGCAGTACCAGCCGCTCCGCGACCGAGCGGGCGACCGGACCGCCCGTCTTGGTCAGATGGTTGTTCAGCTCGGTGATCTTGGCGATCGCGGTGTTGAAGCGCAGCGAGGCCATGTCCTGGCCGACCCCGTCGATCGCCTTGTGCAGTGCGCGCAGCGTCGTCACGTCGATGTCGGCGTCCGGCACGTCCACGACCGTGATCTCACCGGTCGCCTCGTCCACGACGTTGCGCCACAGCCGCTGCAGCAGCCGGTACTGGCCCACCACCGCGCGGGTGTCCCACGGCCGTGAGACGTCCAGCGGCCCCATCGCCATCTCGTACAGGCGCAGCGTGTCCGCGCCGTACTCCGCGAAGATCTCGTCCGGAGTGACCGCGTTCTTCAGGGACTTGCCCATCTTGCCCAGCAGCCTGCTGACCTTCTCGCCCTGGAACCAGTAGGCGCCGTCCCGCTCCTCGACCTTGCCCGCCTCGACCGCGATGCCCCGGCTGTCGCGGTAGACGAAGGCCTGGATCATGCCCTGGTTGTACAGCTTGTGGAACGGCTCGACCGACGAGACATGGCCCAGGTCGAACAGCACCTTGGACCAGAAGCGCGCGTACAGCAGGTGCAGTACGGCGTGCTCGGCGCCGCCCACGTACAGGTCGACTCCGCCGTGCGGCATGCCCTCGCGCGGGCCCATCCAGTACTGCTCGACGGTGGGGTCGACCAGCTTCTCGGCGTTGCGCGGGTCCAGGTAGCGCATCTCGTACCAGCACGAACCGGCCCAGTTCGGCATGGTGTTGGTCTCGCGGCGGTAGCGCCGTACGCCCTTCCCGTCGCCCAGATCCAGCTCGACGAAGACCCAGTCCTCGTTCCGCGACAGCGGCGTCTCGGGCCGGGTGTCCGCGTCGTCCGGGTCGAAGGTGCGCGGCGAGTAGTCGTCGACCTCGGGCAGTTCCAGCGGCAGCATCGACTCGGGCAGCGCGTGCGCGATGCCGTCCTCGTCGTAGACGACGGGGAAGGGCTCGCCCCAGTAGCGCTGCCGGCTGAACAGCCAGTCGCGCAGCCGGAAGTTGACGGTTCCCTCGCCGATACCCTCGGCGACCAGCCATTCCGTGATCTTCGCCTTGGCATCGACCACGCCCAGACCGTCCAGGGTGACGGCGGGGGCCGACGAGTTGACGATCTTCGCGTCGTACGCGACGAACGCGTCGTCCCACTCCGCCGGGTCGGTGCCCCGGCCGTCCTTCGGCTCCACGACGCACCGCATCGACAGTTCGAAAGCGCGTGCAAACGCAAAGTCACGGCTGTCGTGGGCCGGGACGGCCATGATCGCGCCGGTGCCGTATCCCATCAGTACGTAGTCGGCGATGAAGACGGGGATCCGCTCGCCGTTGGCCGGATTGGTGGCATAACCACCGGTGAACACGCCCGTCTTGTCCTTGGCCTCGGCCTGCCTTTCGACATCGGACTTGGACGCGGCCTGCTTGCGGTACGCGTCGACGGCGTCGGCGGGCGTCGCGTGCCCGCCCGTCCACACATCGTGCGTGCCCTCGGGCCACGCGGCCGGGACGATCCTCTCCACCAGCTCGTGCTCCGGCGCCAGGACCATGTACGTGGCACCGAACAGGGTGTCCTGACGGGTCGTGAAGACGGTGATGGCACCGGCGTCGCCGACCGGGAAGTCGACGCGCGCGCCCTCGCTGCGCCCGATCCAGTTGCGCTGCTGCTGCTTGATCGCTTCGGGCCAGTCCAGCGCGTCCAGGTCGTCCAGCAGCCGGTCGGCGTAGGCGGTGATGCGCATGTTCCACTGGCGCAGCTTGGACTTGAACACCGGGAAGTTGCCGCGCTCGGAGCGTCCGTCGGCGGTGACTTCCTCGTTCGCCAGGACGGTGCCCAGGCCGGGGGACCAGTTGACGGGGGCGTCGGAGGCGTACGCCAGCCGGTACTCACCCAGGACGTCGGCGCGCTCGTTCTCGGTCAGCTCGCTCCAGCTCCGGCCGTCCGGCGTCGCGCGCTCGCCGCTCTCGAACCGCGCCACCAGCTCGGTGATCGGGCGGGCCTTGTCGGCGTCGGGGTCGTACCAGGAGTTGAAGATCTGTACGAAGATCCACTGGGTCCAGCGGTAGAACTCGGGGTCGATCGTGGCGATCGAGCGCCGCTTGTCGTGTCCCAGGCCCAGCCGGCGCAGCTGCCGCGTCATGTTCTCCATGGCGGCCTCGGTCGACACGCGCGGGTGCGTGCCCGAGCTGATCGCGTACTGCTCGGCGGGCAGGCCGAAGGCGTCGAAGCCCAGCGTGTGCAGCACGTTGTACCCGCTCATGCGCTGATGGCGGGCGTAGACGTCGGTGGCGATGTAGCCGAGCGGGTGTCCGACGTGCAGTCCGGTACCGGAGGGGTACGGGAACATGTCCATCACGTACTTCTTGGGGCGCGCGACGACCGCCGGGTCCCCGGCCAGGTCACCCGTCGGGTTCGGTGCCTCGTAGGTGCCTTCGGTGTCCCAGAAGTCCTGCCAGCGTGCCTCGATGTCGGCGGCCATGGCAGCCGTGTAGCGGTGCGGCGCGGTCGTCGCGGTCGTCTCCGCGCCGGCGGCGGCCGGATTCGTCTCGCTCATGTCCTGAAGCTCCATCGATCGTCTCTGCCGCGGGAATGAAAAAACCCCTCGCACAGGAGGGGGCAGCCACGCTGATTCCGACCGGATCTCTCATCCGTCGGTACTGATCAGCGCGGCTCGCTAAGCAGAAGGCGTACGGCACGCATGCGAGCAGGATACCGCAGCGGGCACAGGGCTCGCACGGCGGATCGGGGGACGCGGCCGGGGCTCGGGACACTCGATCCGCGGTCGGGCCGTTCGAAGGCCATACAAGATCGTTCGAGTCGCGAACAGGCCATCGGCGATATGTGATTCATCGAACCTTCGGCGCCCGAATTACTCCGCGTATCGACCCGATCCGGGGCAACCGCAGGGGCAGTTGACGCTCTGTCCCCTCGGTAAACCTGCAAACGCCGTACTGCCCGGTATGGAGCGTCCTAGCATGCGGCAACGGGACCGCTTTGCCGAGCCATTCGGAGTTGCCCCCATGACGCTTCAAAGCAAGATCCGTTCATCGCTTCCCTCGAACCACGGCATGAGCCCCTCCGTCCGGGGCGGCCTGTGGGTCGCCGCGCTCGTTCTTGTCCCCCTCCTCGCCGTCGCGGGGAGTGACGGGTTCCGCGCGATGCTCGACTTCACGACCGGCGTTCTGTCGCTGGTGTCCCTGACGGCGGCCGTCGCCTGGGGACTGATGGCCACCGACCGGCTGCTGCTCTCCCCACGCCACCGGCTGCTCGCCCAGGGCATCCACCGGTTCACGGCGATGGCCTCCCTCGGCTTCCTGCTGCTGCACGCCACGGTGAAGGTCTCGCTCGGGCATGTGACGCTGATCGGCGCCGTGCTCCCCTTCGGCCTCGGGATCACCGGCACGAACGGCCTCATCGGTTTCGGCTCGCTCGCCGGCTTCCTGATGGTGATCGCCGCCGCGACCGGCGCGCTGCGCAGCGCCTTCGCGGTCCCTGGCAAGATCGCCGGCCGCTGGCGCGCGCTGCACATGCTGGCGTATCCGGCCTGGTGCTTCGCGCTGATGCACGGGCTGTACGCGGGGCGTGCCGCCGCGACCTGGGTGATGACCCTGTACTGCCTGGCGCTCATCGCCGTCATCGGCGCCGTCTCCGTACGACTGCTGCCCCGGCCGGTGCAGCGCCGTCTCGCCGACAAGATCCTCACGCTGACCGGTGGCGTACGGGAGACCTCCGAGCCGGAGCAGCCGGGGCGCCGCGAGTCCGGCCGCCGCGACCTGTCCCGCGAACCGCTGCCCGGTGTGTCCGGTGTGTCCGGCATCTCCAGCGTGTCCGACGTGCCGCAGGTGGAGTTCGAGCAGCGGTTCCCGCGCCGTCGGTCGGCGTCCTCGCCCGCCTCCGCCGGAGCGTCGGCGGTACCGCTCGGTCCGCCGCTGGGCGCGACGCGTGTCCCGCCGCGCATCGCCCCGCCGTCGCCTCCTCTTTACGAGGCGGGGCGCCCGCCGAGCGCGGACCCGTTCGCCGACACCTTCGTGCCCGGCTCCTTCACGCCCCCGTCCGCCGCGCCGTACGCCGCCGCCCCGCCGACACCGCCCGCGGCTCCCTACCCGGACCCGCTCGCGGACACGTACGTCGACTCGGGTGCCGGTGCCGGCCCGGGCGCCGGTACGAGCCTGTCGGCCGGCTACCGGGCCGTGTCCCTCGGCGCCGAACCCTCGCCCCGTACACCGGCCTCCTCGCCCTTCGACGGCCCGTCCTCCCCGCTGACGCCGGGCGAGATCCCGTACGCCGAACGCATCCCCATGACGGAGGAGATACCGGTCATCAGCGAGCCGTCGGCGGCGGGGGCCGGTCTGTGGCCGACACCGTCGCCGCCACCCCCGTACCAGCAGGCTGAGACAAACCCGCCCTCCGACACGTACCTACAGTCGGCCCCCTACCCGCGGCCCAATGCCACCACCGGGCCCGATCCGTACCAACAAGCCGACCTGTACCGGCAGTCGGACGACACGTCGCACCAACCTCCCGCCGACGGCGGGGTGACCCCGAGTGCCGGTGAACCCTGGTACCCACCCGCAGGAGACCGACCGTGAACGCCCCCCTCCCCGATGTCCCCGAAGTCCGTGTCGTCGGCCTTCCCCAGCTGACACAGGGATTCGACCTCGTCGAGCGACTCGACCTCTCCATGCACCTGAAGGTGCACGGGCCGCTGGAGCCGCTGACAGGGGAGTTGCTCGCGCAACTCGCCGAGAACATCACCCTGCGCGGACGCGGCGGCGCCGGATTCCCCTTCGGGAAGAAGCTGCGCGCCGTCGCCAAGGCGTCGATCCGGCGCGGGGTGCGCCCCGTCGTCGTCATCAACGGCAGCGAGGGCGAACCGGCCTGCCGCAAGGACACGGTGCTGCTCAACCGGGCGCCCCATCTCATCCTGGACGGCGCCCTGTTGGCGGCCGAGGCGCTGGGTGCGCGCACTCTGGTCGTCGCCGTCACCCGCAACTCCACCGAGATATCCATGCGCGCCGCGCTCGCCGAGCGCGGCCTGTCCGACCGGCGCGGGCAGCCGCTGCGGGCGCGGGTCGTCCGGACGCCCGAGCGCATGGTCTCCGGCGAGGCATCGTCCGTGATCCGCGCGGCCAACGGGGGGCCCGCCCTGCCGCCCGGCCGCCGCGAGCGGGCCGCCGAGTCGGGCGTCGGGGGCGCCCCGACGCTGCTGTCCAACGCCGAGACGTACGCGCAGCTGGCCATCGGCGCCAGGATCGGCGCCCGCCGCTACGGGCACACCGGGCTCGACGCGGAGCCGGGCACCGTCATGCTCACCATCTCGGGCGCCGTCGCGCGCCCGATGGTCGTGGAGGTCCCGACGGGGGTGCCGCTGCGGTACGTCCTCCAGCTCGCCGGCGCACCGCCGCTCCCCCAGGGCGTGCTGACCGGCGGCTACCACGGCAACTGGATCGACTCCGTGGCCGCGCACGACGCCGTCGTCTCACGCGAGTCCCTGGCGGCGGTGGGCGGCTCGCTGGGCGCGGGCGCCATCCTGCCGATCGGCCCCGAGACCTGTCCGCTGGGTGAGGCACTGCGGGTGGCCAACTGGCTCGCCGCCGAGACGGCCGGTCAGTGCGGGCCGTGCAAGCTCGGCCTGCCGGCCGCCGCGGGCGGCCTGAGCGACGTCCTGAACGGCGGCGGCCCCGCGGCTCTGGAAGCGCTGCGCGAGGTGACCCAGGCAGTACGGGGGCGGGGCGCGTGCAAGCATCCCGACGGGTCCGCGCGGTTCTTCATGTCCACCCTGTCCGCCTTCACCGACGACCTCGCCGCGCATGTGCTGGACGGCGGCTGCGGGCGCGACACCACCGGCGTCCTGCCGCTGCCGGGGCCCGGCTACGAAAGCGCCGAGGAGTCCGTCCCGAGCGGCGAGAAGCTGGCCGTGGACTGGACGCTGTGCCAGGGGCACGGGCTCTGCGCGGACATCGTGCCCGAGCTGATCCGGCTCGGCCCCGACGGCTACCCCGCACTCGCCGACGCCTCCGTACCGATGCATCTGCGGGGCCGTGCCCAGCGTGCGGTACGGCGCTGCCCGGCGCTCGCGCTCCGTATCGAGCAGCCTGCGCCGCAGCGGCCCGCGCGGCAGGGAGGCCCGGCGGCTCTGCCTTCGGGCGGTGGCAGGAAGGCTCTGGGCAGCGGGCGTTGACGCCGCCTCTTAAAGAAGAGGGCGTTGACGCGTCCTTCTGAAGAGGTTGTGCGACGCGTCGTCGTCAGTGCGGCCGGTAGACCGAGACGAGGAAGGAGACCGTCACCGCGAGCGGCGTGTCCAGCGACGCGACGCTCCGGTGGACGTCTTCGAGGCCGAGGTGGTGGGCGCTCGGCCCCATCAGGATCAGATTGCGCACGTCCTGGTCGGTCATGGCCACCTCGCGCTCCACGACCTCTGTACGCTCCTGCCGGAAGTGCCCGGACAGCGTGCGGTGCAGCCGGTCCTCCTTGGCGGCGTCGACCGACAACATGCCGAGGCTCGCGGGGAGTTCGGCGAGATGACGCGCGGTGGGCGTGACCACGACGAGGGCTCCGTCCGGCCGCAGGACACGCTGGAACTCGGGCCCGTTACGGGGCGCGAAGACGTTGATCACGACGTCGGCGGCGCCGCTCACGACCGGCAGCGGCTTCCAGATGTCCCAGGTCGCTGCGCCCGCCCGGGGATGGGCCCCGGCGGCCCGGCGCAGCGCGAACTTGGAGGCGTCGAGGCCGAGTCCCACGGCTTCGGGCAGGGAGTCGAGCACGGTGGCCAGGTAGTGGCCGGTGCCCGCTCCGGCGTCCATGACGCTGCCGTCCGGCGGGCACAGCTGGGCGACGGTCCCGGCCAGCGCGCGTGCGAGCGGCGCGTAGTGGCCGGCCTTCAGGAACAGCGTCCGGGCGGTCACCATGTCCGCGCTGTCGGCGTTCGCCGCGTTCGTGCCACCGGTCAGCAGGCTGAGGTAGCCCTGGCGGGCGACGTCGAAGGAATGGCCCTCGGCACATCCGAGGGACTTGACGCCCCGCAGGGTCGTGAAGCGTGCGGGAACGCCGTGCGGGGGCGCGAGCGCTCCGCCGCACAGGGGGCACCTCAGGAGATCGAGGAGCCGGTGCCAAAGGTCGGGCGCGGCGGGCGAGTTGGACACGGCGTTCCTCCGCGACGGGCGGTCAACAAGAAGAACCCGCCCGGACGTGGCGTCCGGACGGGAACTTCTGAGATGTGGAGCTAAGGAGAATTGAACTCCTGACCTCCTGCATGCCATGCAGGCGCTCTACCAACTGAGCTATAGCCCCTTGTGACGTACCGCACTTCGGGCATCCCGTCGGCGGCGGTGCCAACATTACACGGTCCCTCATGCCCTCCGCCAAATCGTTTCCGATTTGTACCGATAGGGCTGCTACTGTCACCGTTCGTGACCGTTCTCACTCCCGTACTCACGCGGGTCACCGCCGGTCGGCGTTCCGTCCTTGTCGGCGCCGCTGTCTGCCTGTTGTCCTTCGCGGCCTTCTGGATCGCGCAGCGCCTCGCGGCGGTCTCGATGATCGACGTGATGGTCTACCGGGCCGAGGGCCGTACGGTACTCGACGGGCACGACCTCTACGCGATGCGCGCGACCCGGGCGGGTCTCCCGACGACCTACCCGCCGTTCGCCGCACTGCTGTTCACACCGCTGACCCTGCTGGGTGTCCCGGAGATGCGCACCCTCGCCACGGCGGGCAATCTCCTGCTCCTCGTCGTGTTCGTCCACCTCTCACTGAAGTTGACGTTCCGGGACGCGGTCCGGCCCGGCGCCGTGTTCTGGGTGGCGGCCGTCGCCGTCTGGTGCGAGCCGGTGTGGACGACCCTGCGTTACGGGCAGATCAATCTGCTGATCGGCGTCGCCGTCCTGTGGGACCTCACCCGGCGTGACGGGCACCGCTGGGCGGGCGTCGGTATCGGTCTCGCGACGGCGGTCAAACTGACCCCCGCGCTCTTCGCCGTCATGCTGCTGATCACCGGCGTCCTGCGATTCCGCGAGGCCGGCTGGAATCCCTGGCTGCGCAAGACCGCGACGGCGGTGGGCGCGTTCCTCACCGTCACCCTCGCGTCCGCCGTCATCCTGCCGTACGACTCCCACCGCTTCTGGACCGACATCGTCTTCCGGGCGGACCGGGTGGGGCGGGTCGAGGGCGCCGCGAACCAGTCACTGCGCGGGGTGTTCGCACGGGTGCTGCACACCACCGAGCCGTCGCACTGGTGGCTGCCGGTGGCCACCGTGGTCGCGGTGGCCGGGCTGACCGTGGCGGTGACCGCGGCCCGGCGCGGGCGGACGGCGGAGGCCACCGTCGCCTGCGCGGCCACCGCGCTGCTGATCAGCCCGATCTCCTGGTCGCACCACTGGGTCTGGTGCGTGCCGATGGTGCTGCTCCTGGTCGCGCACGGGAGGACGGAGTGGGCCGTGGCGGTGGGCGTGGGCTTCTGGTCGTACGCGCTGTGGCGGGTACCGCACGGCGCTGTCGAACGGCTTGAACTCGCCCAGAACCGCTCGCAGATGGTGCTCACGTCGCTCTACCCGACGATGGCACTGGGGCTGCTGGTGTATCTGTCGGTCGCCGACCGGAAGGAGCGGGCGCCCCTGGGCCGTACGGTGGTGAAGGAGCCGGCGGCCTACGCGGTGGCGAAGGAGTAGAAGCGCTTGAGCGTGCAGTGCTCGTCGAGGAGCCGCCCGTAGATGGGCTCGCCCTCCAACTCCCGGTATGTCTCGATGGGGTCGCCTTTTATGATCAGCGCGCGGGCGCACTCCTCGCACCAGTACTGGAACGAGGCGTTGAGCGGTTCCATGTCCCGGACGATGGGGGTACCGCTGCCGCACCAGTCGCATTTTCTCCTGTGCGCACCCATCAATCAGCTCCAGCTGTGGCCGCAGGCCGTGCACACGTAGGAAACTCCGCCGTTGTCGCCGAGTACTTGGGCCACATGGAACGAACCGCACGACGGGCAGCTCAGGCCGGTGGCCGACTCCGCCGCCGCGAGCAGGGCACCGAACGTGTCGATGCTGCTGGCGGGCATCGCGCTCTCTCCTCCCCATCCGTGCCGTCGTCCCCTCCGGCCGTCCAATTCTGTCACGGCTTCGCAAGGAGGACAGCATGATCAGGCAGGGCCGGGCCCCAGGGGGGGCGGAACGGAGAAATCCCGCCCTCGTGACGAGGACGGGATTCGGGGTGTGGAGCTAAGGAGAATTGAACTCCTGACCTCCTGCATGCCATGCAGGCGCTCTACCAACTGAGCTATAGCCCCTCATGCTCTTCGCGCTCCGCGCTGTGAACAAGAAGAACTTTAGCCTGCGATCAGCCGGAAAGTGAAATCACGTCCGGCGAGGTCCGGCGGCCCTCACCACGACCCCGGCCACCCCCGCGGCGACCGGTCGTTCACGCGTCGTCGCCGAGCACCGGCTCCGGGAGCGTGCCCGCGTTGTGCTCCTGGAGACGCCAGCCCCGCGCGCCCTCGCCCAGGACCGACCAGCAGCAGTTGGAGAGCCCGCCGAGACCTTCCCAGTGGTGCGCCTCAAGGCCGAGCAGCCGGCCGATCGTGGTACGGATCGTGCCGCCGTGGCTGACCACGACGAGCGTGCCGTTGTCGGGGAGCTTGTCCGCGTGGTGGAGCACGACGGGCGCGGCCCGGTCGGCGACCTCGGTCTCCAGCTCGCCGCCCCCGCGCCGTACGGGCTCACCGCGCTTCCACGCCAGATACTGCTCGCCGAACCGCTCCACGATCTCCTCGTGGGTCAGGCCCTGCCAGGCACCCGCGTAGGTCTCCCGGAGCGCGGCGTCGTAGCTGACGGGGAGCCCGGTCAGCGACGCCAGCTCGTGGGCCGTGGCCACGACGCGCTGGAGGTCGGAGGCGACGATCGCGTCCGGCCGCAGCGACGCCAGCAGCCGGGCGGAGCGACGGGCCTGCTCTATGCCGCCCGCCGTCAGCTCGATGTCCGTCGTGCCCTGGAAGCGGCGCTCCAGATTCCAGGACGTCTGGCCGTGCCTCCACAGAATGATCCGGCGGCCCTTGCCGCTCTTGCTGCCGTTCAGCTCAGCTCACCGTCCATGGAACCGTTCACCTCGGCGTGCTCGGCGCCCTTGCCACGGGTCTTGACGGCGTCCTCCGGCAGCGGCAGCTCCGGGCAGTCCTTCCAGAGGCGTTCGAGCGCGTAGAAGACCCGCTCCTCGCTGTGCTGGACGTGGACCACGATGTCGACGTAGTCCAGCAGGATCCAGCGGGCGTCGCGGTCGCCCTCACGGCGCACCGGCTTGGCGCCGAGGTCCTTGGAAAGACGCTCCTCGATCTCGTCCACGATCGACTTGACCTGACGGTCGTTGGGCGCGGAGGCGAGCAGGAACGCGTCGGTGATCGACAGCACGTCGCTGACGTCGTACGCGATGATGTCGTGCGCGAGCCGGTCTGCCGCCGCCTGAGCGGCGGTGTTGATGAGTTCGATGGCGCGGTCCGTGGCGGTCACAGGCGATGCTTTCGTCGGCGGTCGGAAGACCCCCAGGGTCTCACGGACCGCCGACAACCAGGCGCAGCCTTTTGATCAGCCGCTTTCGTAGTCCCCGCCGAGCGTGACCAAAACGTCGGCGTTGGGCGGGGCCTTGCCCTTCTTGACCGCGCCCGCGGGCAGTCCGAGTGTCTTGCCGACCTCTTCCGCCTGCGCCTTGTTCTTCGCGTCACCGTAGGTGACCTGCGACGACGCGGCGGCGTCGGCCGTACCGCCGTCGACGAAGGTGTAGCCGCCGTTGATGATCGAGACCCGTGCGGCCTCCGTGTCCGCCTTGTCGCCCGTGGCGTTCTTCACACCGACCCGCAGGGCGGCGCCCTGTTCGGGAGCGCTCACGGTGCCGCCGAGGATGTCCTTGACGACGGTCTCGGTCGCCTTCTCACCGAGGCTGCCGTCCTCGGCGACAGGCAGGACCGTCGTCTTGTAGTCGCCGACCTTGGCGTGCGCGGCGAGCTTCGCCAGGGCGGCGCCCAGGTCCTGCTCCGTCATCGGCGGTTCGAGGATCTGTGCCAGGGTCTCGACGGTGATCGTGGCGCCCTTGGGGTCCTCCGAGATCTTCCGCAGTACGCCCTGCATGACCGCGCCGAAGCGCTCAAGCTGCTTCACCTCGGACTCGTCGGGGCCCAGATAGGTGGCGTACGCGACGGCCGCCTGCCCGTTCAGCGTCTGTCCCTCGCCCTTGGTGACCAGCGGGTCCTCGCCTTTCTTGGCGGCCGGGACCTCGGCGTTCGTGGTGATGTCGATGTTGCCGACGAGCTCGACAAGGTTCTCCAGATAGGGGGTGTCCAGCCGCCAGGTGCCGCTGATCTTGGTGCCGAGCAGGGTGTCGACGGACTCGCGGGTGCCCTGGGAGCCGTTGTCGGCGACGGACTTGGCGAGGGTGCCGGAGGTGCCGCTCTCGCCGTCGGCCACGAGCAGGGAGTTGGGGAGGAGGACGGTGGTGCCCTGCTTGGTCGTGGCGTTGTTGACGAGCAGCGCCGTGGAGGTGCCCTTGTTCTTGGTGTTGTGCAGATTCACCATGATCACGTCGCGCTTCTGCGGCCCGGTGGCGGTGTTCCGCTGCTCCTCCTCCGCCGAGAAGCCGGGCAGCTTCCCCGCGTACCAGAGGTAGCCGACGCCGCCGACGGCGACCAGCGCCATGACCACGACCAGGGCGACGACGCGGCTACGGCCGCGGCGGCGGGCCTCCTCGCGGCGTTCGGAGCGGCTTTCGGTGAACTTGAGCCAGTCGATGACGTCTTCGGAGTCGGCGTCCGGCTCCTCTATGAAGGAGAACTGCTCCGTCTTGTACTCGCGGTCGGGCGCGGGACGCCGCTGACCGGGTACGGCGGGCTCGGGGGCCGGGGAAGGCGGCGGCGGGGGTGCGGGCGCGGGCGCGGGCGGGGGCTCCTCGACCGGTGCCGACTGCTGGTACTGCTGCTCCTGTTGCTGCTGCGGGATGTTCCACTGCGTGGTGTCGACGGCCGCGGGCTGCTGCCCGGTGTCGTAGCCGTAACCCTGCTGCTGTTGTTGCTGCTGCTGGGCGTACGGGTCGTACGGGGCCTGCTGCTGGCCGTACGGGTCGTAGCCGTAACCCTGCTGTTGCTGCTGTTGCTGCGCGTACGGGTCGTACTGCTGCGCCTGCGGCTGTTGTTGCTGCTGGCCCTGCTGTTGCTCCTGGTACACCGGCTGCCCGTACTCGTCGTAGCCCACGATCTGCGGCTGCCGCGTGTAATACGGGTCGTACGGGTCGTACGGCTGCTGGTCGTTCACCGGTGCCCCTCTCCGTGGCTCATTCGCCTCGGTACAACTGGCGCTTGTCGATGTAGCGCACCACACCGTCCGGCACCAGATACCAGACCGGATCGCCTTGCGCGACCCTTGCCCGGCAGTCGGTCGACGAGATCGCCAGCGCCGGGATCTCCACCAACGAGACGCCGCCCTTGGGGAGTCCGTCGTCCGTCAGATCGTGTCCGGGCCGGGTGACACCGATGAAGTGGGCCAGCGCGAACAGTTCTTCGGCGTCCCGCCAGCTGAGAATCTGGGACAGCGCGTCCGCCCCGGTGATGAAGAAGAGATCCGCGTCGCCGTGCTGGGAGTGCAGATCCCGCAGCGTATCGGTGGTGTAGGTCTTGCCGCCACGGTCGATGTCGATACGGCTCACCGAGAACTGCGGGTTGGAGGCCGTCGCGATGACCGTCATCAGATAGCGGTCCTCCGCCGGTGAGACCGCCGACTGGCTCTTCTGCCACGGCTGTCCCGTCGGTACGAACACCACCTCGTCGAGGTTGAACAGCGCGGCCACCTCGCTGGCCGCCACCAGGTGCCCGTGGTGGATCGGGTCGAACGTCCCACCCATCACACCGAGACGGCGCTTGCCGCCGCCTCCCGTGCCGGCGCCCGGCGCTTCCTGCTTTCCCATGCCTGCGGAGCCTACTGGCACGGCGTTGCGGTCCGTCTCAGCGATCGCGGTTGAAGCGGGTGGTGATCCAGAGCGCCAGCAGCAGCGCGAACAGCGCGCCACCGCCGGTGAGGTACGCGTTCAGGCTCTCGTGGCCACCCCCGGACTCGCCGCCCTCGGAGGCGACGGTGACCAGATTGGCGGCGGTGCTGTAGAGGCTCATCTTCGGCAGGACCTATTCGATCGGGAGCGGAGACTTCGCGCACATCGTATGCGGGCCGTTCGGGCACCCTCACGCCGACTCGGACGTTGTTGTCGACGACGGCGCACGGCGGCCCCGCACAACCGTAGTCGCACCACATACGGTGGGGGCTGTCAGGGGGACGAGCCGACGACTCGTACGAACAGGGGATTTCCATGACCGAAGACAGCCACGAGGCAGCCAGTCACGAGAATGTGCCGAGCAGGCAGCGCAAGCGCTTCCCCGGTATCTCCTCACGCGCGTACGAACATCCCGCGGACCGCTCGGCCCTGGTCGCGCTACGCAAGCTGAGCGGTTTCGACACGGTCTTCAAGGCGATGAGCGCCCTGCTGCCGGAGCGCAGCCTGCGGCTGCTGTTCCTCTCCGACTCGGTGCGCGTGAGCGACGTGCAGTTCGCGCATCTGCACACGATGCTGCTGGACGCCTGTTACATCCTGGACCTGGAGAAGGTCCCCACGATGTACGTCGCGCAGAATCCGATGCCCAACGCCATGTGCATCGGTCTCGACGAGCCGATCATCGTGGTCAACACGGGTCTCGTCGAGCTGCTGGACGAGGAGGAGATGCGCGCGGTCGTCGGCCACGAGGTGGGCCACGCGCTCTCCGGGCACTCCGTCTACCGCACGATCCTGCTCTTCCTGACGAATCTCGCGCTGAAGGTCGCCTGGATCCCGCTCGGCAATGTCGCGATCATGGCGATCGTGTCGGCGCTGCGCGAGTGGTTCCGCAAGTCGGAGCTGTCGGCGGACCGGGCGGGGCTGCTGGTCGGCCAGGACATCCAGGCGTCGATGCGCGGGCTGATGAAGATCGCGGGCGGCAACCATCTGCACGAGATGAATGTCGACGCGTTCCTGGAGCAGGCCGCGGAGTACGAGGCCGGGGGCGACCTGCGCGACTCCGTGCTCAAGATCCTCAACGTCCTGCCGCGTACGCACCCGTTCACGACGGTGCGCGCCGCGGAGCTGAAGAAGTGGGGCGAGAGCCGCGACTTCCAGCGGATCATGGACGGGCACTACCCGCGTCGTACGGAGGACAAGGACACCTCGGTCAGCGACTCGATCCGCGACTCCGCCTCGCACTACGCGGACACGGTCCGCACCAGCAAGGACCCGCTCATGAAGCTGGTCGGTGACATCGCGGGCGGCGCGGGCGACCTGGGCGGCAAGCTCCGGGACAGGTTCACGGGCGGCGGTTCGCCGGGCAACGCCGGAGGCGGCGGCAACGGCGGCAGTGGAGACAGCGGCGCCGAGGGCAACGGTGAGCGGCCGGCGGGCGACAACGGCAAGTAGCCGCCCGCACCGCCCTTACCCGCCCCCTCACCGCCGCCCTCACCGACCGCGGGGCTGTGCACGGCTGTCGAGCACGCCGCACAGCCCGGCGGTCGGCGGCCCGGTGGCGTACGGATCGGTGCCGGCCGGGCCCGTCGGTGTCGCCCTGTCGCCGGCCAGCAGCGGTCGCAGCGCGCCCGGCGACTCGGTCGAGCAGGCCTGTGGCCCCGCCTGGACCTGGCTGGTCACCAACTCCGCGCGGTGTCTGGGCAGATCCTCGCGATCGAAGCGGAAGTGCATCGTCCGCCGGACGGTGAACTGCGACGCGTCCTGCTGCCCCGCCGACGGCCCGGCCGGCCGCAGCGCGTACACGAAGGTGTGGTCCGACAGGACATCGATCGTGCCGGGCGCCGACTCAGCGAACCGCAGCGTGCCCCGTATGTGTACGGCCGACTCGGCGAGCGCCACCTTCGCCGGGTCGAAGCGCACCAGCCAGCCGGCCGGCGCGTGTCTGCCGTCGTCGGCGGGATCGGCGAAGCTCTGGTCGAACTGCGGGAGTTGGTCCGGGTCCAGCAGCACCCGCACCGAGCGCCGCTCGGTACCGGTGAGGACGTCCGGATCGACGGACGAGGCGACGAGATAGTCCTTGGCGGTGATGAGCGCGGTCATCACCTCGTTCTCCGTGAAGTGCGGTGTGCGCCGGGCCAGCGGCAGCGGGATCCCGGAGGCCCCCGTGCCGAACCGCGCGGCGGGGCTGCTCCGCAGCAGACTCTCGGGGCTGTCGCCCGGCACCGCGCCGGTCGGGGCGAGCGGAATGACCGTCATCCGCAGCGGTTCCGCCGAACGGGTGAGTGCCGGCCGGTACGGGGGCCTGACACCGACGTAGACGGCGGTGCCGAAGGCCACGGCGACCACCAGCACCAGCAGCAGCGCCTGGACCGATCCCCGGCGGGGAGTCAGCGAGCCGCCCACGGGCTTCTCGGCGGGGTCGCGTCGCCGTACGGCGTGCGAGTGGTCGCCCATGCGCTCCTTGGCGGAGAACTCCTGGAGACGGGCAGCGCGGATGAACGATTCGTCGAAGACGACGGACCGGTATTCGTCCTCGTCACCGCCGGGGGTCCCCTCAGGCGTGCCCTCGGGTGGGTCTCCGCGACCTGCCATACCTTCAGGTTAGGTCGGCTGGGCCGAACATAAACTCGGACGCCGTCCTCAGGAACGAGCCGTACCACGGAGCGTCACGGGAGCCACGGGCCTCATGGAGCGCTGCGTGGCACGGCCGAGACCTTGGGCACCGAGTACTCCGTCGAGGCCGCGGGTCCGCCGCCGCCGCGAGAGGTGTCGACACCGGTCGTCGCGGGCGGTGGCACCCGGTCCTGGCGGTTGCCCGACGCCCCGCGGTAGACGGCGGTGAACGCGAGGGCGACCATCCCGATGCCCATCACCACGGCGAGGACCCAGGCGACCGGCCGGTGCCAGCGGGCGCTGCCCCGGTAGGGGCGCAGAGCGCCGCCGTGGCGTCCGTAGGGGCCGAAGTCGCCGTTCGGGTCGTCGGGGTCGTACGAGACGCCGTACGGCTGCTCGTCGCCGTAACCGCCCCGCGGGCCGTAGCCGTCCTCGTAGCGGTCGTCGTCGGACGAGACTCCGTAGGACCGCGCGCGGGCCGCCTCGGCGTCGGCGCGCGCCTGCGCGGCGGCCAGCAGCCGCTCGACGGCGGTCGGTTCATGAACGGGTGCGGACCGGATGAAGTCCTCGTCGAACACCACGGAGGCGAAGTCCTCGTCCGCGCCTCCGCGGTCGTCGTCGGGCTCCCAGCCGTCCGGGAACGGCTTGCCCCCCACGTCGTCCGGCACCTTCTCAGAGTAGACCGGAGAGGGCGTTTTCGGCAGAGACAGTGGAGAATCCCCAGGATTCTCCGTACGACTACCGGGTGTGACCGTCGCCCGTCACGATGTACTTCGTCGACGTCAGTTCGGGCAGTCCCATCGGCCCCCGCGCGTGCAGCTTCTGCGTGGAGATACCGATCTCGGCGCCGAAGCCGAACTGGCCGCCGTCCGTGAAACGCGTCGACGCGTTGACGGCGACCGTCGTGGAATCGACCAACTGGGTGAACCTGCGGGCCGCCGCCTGCGAGGTGGTGACGATGGCCTCGGTGTGGCCGGAGGACCAGAGCCGGATATGGGCGACGGCCGCGTCGAGCGAGTCGACCACGGCGGCGGCGATGTCGTACGACAGGTACTCGGTCTCCCAGTCGTCGGCCGTGGCCGCCACGACCGTGGCCTTCGTCCCGCCCGCCTCCTCCGCGTACTCCAGCACCCGCTCGTCGCCGTGCACGGTGACCCCAGCCTCGGCGAGCGCGTCCAGCGCGCGCGGCAGGAACGCGGCGGCGATGTCCTGGTGGACCAGCAGCGTCTCGGCGGCGTTGCAGACACTGGGGCGCTGCGCCTTGGAGTTGATGAGGATGTCGACGGCCATGTCGAGATCGGTCTCGGCGTCGACGTAGACATGGCAGTTGCCGGTGCCGGTTTCGATGACGGGGACGGTGGACTCCTCGACGACCGTACGGATCAGTGAGGCGCCGCCGCGCGGGATCAGCACGTCGACCAGCCCGCGGGCGCGCATGAGTTCGCGTACGGAGTCGCGGTTCTCGCCGGGCACGAGCTGCACCGCGTCGGCCGGCAGCCCGGCCCCGCCGACGGCGTCGCGCAGCACGCGCACGAGCGCGGTGTTGGAGGAGTACGCGGAGGACGAGCCGCGCAGCAGCACGGCGTTGCCGGACTTCAGACAGAGGGCCGCCGCGTCCACGGTGACATTGGGGCGGGCCTCGTAGATGATCCCGACCACGCCGAGCGGGACGCGCACCTGGCGCAGGTCGATCCCGTTGGGCAGCGTCGATCCGCGCACGACCTCGCCGACCGGGTCGGGCAGCGCGGCCACGTCCCGTACGTCGGCGGCGATGGCCCGCACCCGCTCGGGTGTGAGGGTCAGCCGGTCGATGATCGCCTCGCTGGTGCCCGCTTCCCTGGCCCGCTCGACGTCCTCGGCGTTCGCCTTGATGATCTCCTGCGTACGGACCTCAAGGGCGTCGGCGATCGCCAGCAGTGCGTCGTCCTTGACCGAGCGCGGCAGTGGAGCGAGATCGGCGGCTGCGGAGCGGGCGCGGTAGGCGGTCCTGGTGACCGGGGTCAGGTTGTCGTACGGCGAAAGCGAGGTCATGCCCGCAGAGTAATGCGCGTACTGCGGGCACTTCCCCCGTATTCCGTACTACGAGACGGCCGGGCCCTCCACCGTGTAGGGCCGGTGGGGCCCGTCCTCCCCGTCCTCACAGCGCTGTGGGGGCTCAGAACGGGTGGACGCCCACCGGCGCGGCCGGCGGCGGGCCGTAGCCCTCCGCGATTCGCAGGTGGTAGGTCTCCCTGTCGATGACCTCCAGGCCGACGATCTCCCACGGCGGGAGTTTGGCGCTCGACCGGTGCTCGCCCCAGAGCCGCAGCGCGACAGCTGCCGCGTCGTGCAGGTCTCGGGCCTCTTCCCAGTAGCGGATCTCGGCGTGATCGGTCGCATACCGGCTGGTCAGCAGGAACGGATGGTCGTGGGCGAGCTGTTCGAGGCCCCGTCTGACCTCGGTGAGCGGCGCCTCGGGACCCGACACGCTGAGCGTGATGTGCCAGAGCTTCGACACCGCGCGGTCCTCCCCGCGCGACTGTGTCCTCCGGGACGTGCCCGGCTCCTGTGCGTCATCGAAGGCGTCGTGGTCGCCGTGATCGCCGTAGTCGAAGTCCGGCCCCGCTCCGACGCTGGTCAGTGTCCGCTCTTCCCCCGCGGCCCTCCGGGCGTGCACGGTGCCTCCTCCTGACCCGAGGGACCCCGCCCCCGGGCGCGTTCGTCTCACCGGCGGCCTCCTGTTGTCGCTTCGTCGTACTGCTACCCCGCCTCTTGCCCCTGAGACAAAGTTGACCAGCCCGGAGCAGGGCATGGGGTGCTTTCGGTAAAGGTCCCTTCCAAAAAACCGGACTTTCAGCCGTTTCAGGGGACGTCAAGGATGCAGGATGACCAGATCGTCCCTGTGTACGACCTCCCGCTCGTAGGCGGGCCCCAGATCCCGCGCCAGATCGCGGGTGGAGCGGCCGAGGAGCTGGGGAATCTCCTTGGCGTCGAAGTTGACGAGACCACGGGCCACGGCCCGGCCCGCCGTGTCGCGCAGCTCGACCGGATCGCCCGCGCTGAACTCGCCTTCCACCGAGGCGATCCCGGCCGGGAGCAGCGAGGTGCGGCGCTCCACGACGGCCCGTACGGCGCCGTCGTCGAGGGTCAGCGCGCCCTGCGGCGTCGACGCGTGGGCGAGCCAGAGCAGCCGGTCGGCGGACCGGCGCCCGGTTCGGCCGAAGTAGGTGCCCGTGTCGCGCCCGGCCAGACCGTCGCCCGCGTGCCCGGCCGACGTCAGTACGACGGGGATGCCCGCGGCGGCGGCGATCCTGGCCGCCTCGACCTTGGTGACCATGCCGCCGGTGCCCAGCCCGGCCTTGCCCGCGCTGCCCATGGAGACGCCGACCAGGTCGTCGGGGCCGTCGACGCGGGCGATCCGTGAGCTGCCGGGCTTGGCGGGGTCGCCGTCGTACAGGCCGTCGACGTCCGAGAGCAGGACGAGCAGGTCGGCGCGGACGAGATGGGCGACGAGCGCGGCCAGCCGGTCGTTGTCGCCGAAGCGGATCTCCTCGGTGGCGACGGTGTCGTTCTCGTTGACGACCGGGACGGTGCCCATGGTGAGCAACTGGTCGAGCGTGCGGTAGGCGTTGCGGTAGTGGGAGCGACGGCTGGTGTCGTCGCTGGTGAGCAGGACCTGGCCGACGCGGATCCCGTAACGCGAGAAGGACGAGGCGTAGCGGGCGACGAGCAGCCCCTGCCCGACGCTGGCCGCCGCCTGCTGGCGGGCGAGGTCGCGTGGTCGGCGGGCGAGCCCGAGCGGTGCGAGCCCGGCGGCGATGGCACCGCTGGAGACGAGCACGATCTCCTTCTCACCACCGGAGCGGGCTTTGGCGAGTACGTCGACGAGAGCGTCGACCCGATCGGCGTCGAGCCCACCGGCGGCGGTGGTGAGCGAGGAGGAGCCGACCTTGACGACGATCCTGCGGGCTTCCGTTACGTACTGCCTTGCCACTGTCACGGCCCGAATGTATGCCAGCGAACCCTTCCGGCGCGCAGCTGTTTCACGCGCTGGACAGGGGGGCGGGGTGCACGGGAGGGGTGCTGCCGGCGACCCGCGACCGCGCGGCACGGGGCAGCCTGGCGGAGCGACTCCGGCGGGACGCGCTACGCGTCGGGCGGGCGTCCTGGCCCGTCCGGTCAGGGCCTGCCTGGCGGCAGGTACAGGCCCCAGCCTGGGCGGCTCACGCGCGTACGGCCGGGGCAACCCCGACAGGGGCCGGCCCGGCCGTACGCGCGCGTGCGGCTCGTCGTGTCAGCGGGCGACCGGTGCCTGCGTGCCGTTCGGCTCCGTGGCGTCGGTCGGCGCCTGGGCCGTGGCAGTCGCCGCGCCCTCCGCCTCCGGGTCGGCCGCGGGTTCGCGTTCCGGCTCCGTGCCCGGCTGTTCCTGGGCGTTCAGCCGCTGCTCCACTCCCGCGTTGCGGGCCTCCGCCTTGGCGCCCAGGGCGGCCACCGCGGCGTTGAACTGCTCGATCGACGTCGGCTTGTCCGGACCGAGCAGATACGTCTTCAGCTCGCGCCTGGCCGACGCCAGCCGGTCCGCCGCCGGATCGGCGACCGCCGACAACAACTCGTCCAGTTCCGCCGCGCTGTTGGACAGCACGACCGCGGCCCGCACGGCGGTGTTCTGCCGCTTGAACTCCTCGACACCCACCTGCGCCGAGTCCGTCACCGCGTACGGCTTGCCGCTCGCGATGAAGTCCGACACCACGCTGGAGATGTCCGAAACCATGCCGTCGGACTGGTTGAAGCAGTCGTACAACTTGGGCTCGGCGCCCGTCACGACCTTGTGCTCCCACCACCCGAAGGTGCGCCAGTACGCGTCGTTCCACTCGGCCCGCAGCGCCTTCGCGCGGTCCAGGCGCTCCGGGTCCGCGAGCGAGACGCGCGACTCCTCCGACTCGTCGCCGCCGGAGCGGCCGGGGGCGGTGAGCGCGGCCAGCCGCTCCTCGATACGGGTCAGCTCGGCGCGCGCGGCGGCCTGTCCGGCCTGGGCGTCCGCCGTCTCCTTCGCCCAGCGCGGCTCCGCGGCGCGTGCCACGTTCGCCGCGTTCACCATCGCCGTGATCCGCTCGTGGACGGCCTTGGCCTTCTTGTCGCGGATCCCGGTGAAGGGGTGCGGCTTGTAGATGACCCGTACGGGCTTCTCCGCCTTCAGCAGCCGCTTGACGATGTTCTCGCCGGCCAGCAGGAGCGAGGTGTTGCCCGGGTTGTCGTCCCAGCCCTCCCAGGTGGGGGCGTACAGGATCGTCGGTACGGGGTGCCCCGGCGCGCCCGAGCCGGTCTTGATCGGCGCCAGCTGCGGGCGGCCCACCTCGACGATGTCGTCGTCGCGTACGCCGACGTCGGCCAGCGCGTAGCGGTCGCGGCCGGCCCGGCCGGCCGTCCACACCTCGTCGTACACCTTGCTGAACGGGTTGACGCTGGCGATCTTGTCGCTGTCGCCGTGGCCGATGAAGACGTGCTTCATGGTCGGCACACGCAGCAGGTGGATGTTCTTGCCGACGTTCGCCGCGTAGAGCGCTACCCGGACCGACGACAGGTCGAGGTTCATCAGGTGCGTACCGCCGGGGACGCAGAGCACCGGCAGCCAGGTCGGGGCGAGTTGGGTCATGATGGCCCGCTCGCGCAGGATGACCAGCGGCCGGCCCTCGGACTGCTCCAGGGTCTCCAGCCACATGTTGACCTGGTAGGCGGACTCCTTGGAGCCGGAGAAGTACAGGACCAACGAAGGCTGGTACTCCCGCAGCCAGTTGTCCACGGCTCCGAGGACGACGGGCGGTGTCGGGACGCGGCGGCTGCGGCGCAGGTACGGCACGAGCAGCAGGATGTAGATCGCGCCGAGGACGAGGGTGACGCCGAGTCCCGCGTAGCCGTACGCGTCGGTGCCGGTCTGGGCGGCGACGAGCAGACCGGCGATCGCGAACACGTCGAGGTGCAGCATCTTCTCGGCGGACCGGTTGACCAGATAGGTCGGCGGGGCGTCCGGGATACGTACGGCGTGCAGGTCCACGTTGCGCGCGACGACCGGCATACCGCGGCGCAGCCGGATCAGGGTCGCCAGCGCGCCCTGCGGTGCCTGGAGGCCGTAGAAGAGCAGGAATCCGGCGACCGCCGCGTAGAACAGGGGCTGTTCGGCCAGATCCATCCGGGCCAGGAGCAGCACCAGCAGCAACTGGCGTACCAGGAAGCGGATCGACAGACCGGCCCGCACCTTGTTGAGCCGGTTGATGAGATAGCTGTTCCGCTGATGCAGGAATCGGTCGGCGCCGTAGGTCACGGCGCAGGCCGCCACGAAGAACCAGAGGTTCGGGATCAGCGCTGCGAGCATGACGCAGGGGTACCCCAGCCCGAGGAGGGCTGCCGCGGCCAGCTCGGCTCGGCTGCCCACTCGGGCCAGGCGGATGGCGGTCGAAATCACGAAGAACCTGCTCCAGGGGGGTGCCGGTTATTTCACAGTTGGCGGGAATTGTGAAGCCTGGGCTTCACGCACACGGGCCTCTGCAATTCACCGATCAGGTGAACGCAAAGGCCCGTAAATGCAAACTTGTGGAGAATTATTACACATCTTCCTGGCGGTCAAGGACCGACGCCAGCGCCTGCTCGAATCCGGAGGCTTCGGAAGAGGCTTCCCGAGTCGGGTCCTGCTGCCGGACGTCGATCACATGACCGGTCAGTTCGGAGAGCAGAACGTCGAGCGACGTGCGGGCCACGGCCTCCGAGGAGAGCAGAGAGCCGGCGGGCTCCTCGCCGAAGGCCTTGGTACGCATCGGGGTCGCGGTGCGCTCCGGATTGACGCAATTCACCCGGATGCCGTCACCCGCCCATTCGTCGGAGAGGGCCTGGGTGAGATTCACCATGGCCGCCTTGGTCGACGAATAGAGGCTGTATTCGGCGCGACCGCGGGTGTAACTGCTCGATGTGTAGAGCAGCAGCTGGCCCTTCGTCTCGGCCAGATACTTGTACGAGGCGCGGGCGATCTGGACGGGCGCCAGGTAATTGACGTTCAGCGCTTCCTGAATCGTCGTGTTGTCCGTCTCGGCCAGCTTGCCGATACGCAGCACGCCCGCCGTGTTGATCACGTAGTCGATCCGGCCGGTCGCCGAGTACGCCTTCGACAGCGCGTCGTCGACATGTTCCGGGTTCTCGACGTGTGTGCCGGTGGTGGAGCGGCCCAGCGCGTACACGTTCGCGCCGTACCGCTCGGCGAGGGCCGCGATGTCGGCGCCGATGCCGTACGAACCGCCGAAGACCACCAGCGTCTTGCCGGACAGCAGTTCGCGGTAGGCCGCCTCGTCCGCCTGCACGGGGGCGGCGGTGGAGGCGAGTTGGAACAGCTTGTCGGCGATGAAGACATCGACCGGCTGCGTCACCTTCATGTTGTACTCGTCGCCCGCCACCACATAGATGGGCACGTCGGGCAGATAGCGCAGGACCACCGAACAGTCGTCGGTGGCCTGGAAGTTGGGATCGCCCGCCGCGATCTCGTACGCCTTGCGGATCGTGGACAGCTTGAACGCCTGGGGCGTCTGGCCGCGCCGCAGCCGCGAGCGGTCGGGGACCTCGGTGATGAACTCGCCGTCGCCGCCGTGGGTGCGGGTCACGATGATCGTGTCGGCCGAGGGGATCGCGACGTCGACGGCGTCGTACCGGTCGAGCGCGTCCACGCAGTCCTTGATGACGCGCTGTGACAGAAGCGGACGGACGGCGTCATGGAACAGGACGTTGCGGTCCTCGCCGTCGGCGAGGCCCTCGCCCAGCGCCGAAATGGCGCGCTCCGTGGTCTCGTTGCGCGTCTGGCCGCCCTCGATGACCTTTGTCACCTTGGTGAGACCGGCCTTGGCGACGATCTTCTCCACGTCGGGCACGAAACCCGGCGCCATCAGCACGATCACGTCGTCGATCGAGTCGGACTGCTCGAAGATCGACAGTGTGTGCTCGATGACAGCCTTCCCCGCGATCTTCAGCAACTGCTTGGGGATCGACAGGCCCACGCGCTGGCCGGTACCACCGGCGAGCACGACTGCCGTGGTGCGGGGATGGGCTGCATGCGGCACAGACACAGAACGACCTACCTTGAGACGAGTGGGGAACGCTGTGATGGTCGCACTCTCCGTGACCGTCTCGCAAGGCGGACGCCGGATGGCCCTCACCTACAGGAAACCATCCGTTCACCCTCTGGCCAGCCACATTGGGTCGACATTCGGCCAAGTACGGCGTGACCGACACCACATCGGCACGCCGACCCGGCATGCACCTCCACCGGACCTCTACTTCGCGTCCGCTATTTCCCAACCGCGTTGTAAGCGCTGCGTAAGGGATACATAAGGGATATCCCCTGCTCGTCCGGTGTTTCAGCTCTCCATGGAAAGATTGCCGCGCTATTTCAGCGGTGCGTCCGCCACGTTGACGATGAGGTCGTTGGTCCCCATGTACATGATTCGTACCCGCACCCACTGGGCCGGCCGGCTCCTCAGTTTACGGACCACTCTGCGCAACGGTCCCCACGGTCTGCTTTTGCGCACTTCCGTGAACGGATATTCGTAGATCGGCCGCTTCTCCACCACGTCGTCGAGCACCCGCGCGACCTTCACCGGCGCGGCGTCCGGGGCGTACTTGAGCAGCAGGTCCCACGACTCCGACGTGGCGATCTGCCGCCCGGCCGGTCCCGAAGCGGGGAAGGTGAAGCGGAATCCCCGCTCCCCCTGTCTGCTGCCCGCGTACGTCAACTCCTCGGCGGGCTTGCCCCGTCGGCGTACCACCAGCGAGGGCTCCCGCACCATCGCGCCCGCACCGAAAAGCTCACCCGCGAGCGTGATGCGCTTGCCGTCGACGCGGATGTCACCGGCCTCCGCGTGGATCGGCCGGACCCATGAGCGGAGCGTGAGGTGCTTGTGGGGCCGGCTCGCGTACGGGACGAGATTGTGGACGGGCTCCCCGTCCTCGCCGCGCCGCGCGCGTTCGCAGGCGCTCATCGCGCCGCGCTGGTCGATGGAGCGGGCCGTGATCCGCACCCGGCGTCCGGATTCCGGGAGTTCGGCGAAGCACTCCCAGACGCCCTCGGTGAACTCCGTGTCCGCCGGAATCGTGACCGCGCCGTTGCCGGACAGCGGGAAGACGCGCGCCTCCGTACGGATGTCGGCGCGTACGCAGACCAGTTTCATCCCCTCATGGACGACCGCCGCGGCCTGCGGGGCGACGAGGGAGACGGCCAGCGCGCCACCGGGCTCCACCACACAGTCGGCGACCGGTGCGAAGTCGCCCAGGGCCGCGCGCTGGGCGGCGACCGTCCGCAGCTCGCCGAACAACTCCTCGTACTTCTTGGCGACCTGGCCGGGGTCGAAGCGGGAGGCGTTGCGTACGGCCGCCGCGCTCATCCGGCGGCGCAGCGGTTCGTCGTCGATGAGCGTGAGCAGCGCGTCGGCGACCGCACCGGGATCCGAGACCGGCACCAACAGGCCGTCCACTCCGTGCTGGAGAATCTCCCGAGGGCCGTAGTCGCAGTCGCTGCTGACGACCGGCAGCCCGCAGCGCATGGCCTCCACGAGCGTCATGCCGAAGGACTCGTGGCGCGAGGTGGACGCGGCGATGGCACCCTTCGCCCACTCCGGCTCGATGGGCGAGACCGAGCCCATGAGACGCACGCTGTTGTAGAGGCCGAGCCGGTCGATCTGCCGGCGGAGGTTCTCCTTCTCCGGTCCCGCGCCGTAGATCCGCAGGTCCCACTCCGGGCGCGCGGCGACGACCTTGGCGAAGGCGTCGACGAGCACGCTGTACTGCTTCTCGGCGGAGAGCCGCCCGGCGGCGACGATCGTCGTGCCCGAGCCGGTGGACGGCTCGATCGGCGGCTCGGGGACGCTGTTGGAGACGGCGAGCACGCGGGTCGCGGGCAGCGGCATCTGCGCGCGGTAGACGGCGGCGTCGCCCTCGGAGACGGTGACGTACGCGTCGAGCGCGTCGATGTGCTGGTACATCTCGTTGCGCAGCGCGGGCTTGTGGTGGTTGTACGTCATGTGCTCCTGGCCGATGAGCACGGCGCTGGCCGGGGCGAACTGGGCGACGTACGCGGCGAGTCCGGGCCGGGTCCCGATGACGACGTCGGCGTCCGAGTCCGCGTAGTGGTCCCTGACGCGCTCGTCGGTCAGCTTGCTGTACTCGCGGTAGCGGGCCTCGTGCCGAGGGAAGTACTCGGCGGGCTGGAGATGGAGCGGGTGGTCCTTCTCGTACGTGGGGGACTCCTTCCAGGTGTGGACGAGCGGGACGAGAGTGATGCGCGGGTCGATGTCGAAGAGCGGAACGGGCCGGTGCTTGAAGACGGAGACGATCTCCACCTCATGCTGCTCGGCGAACTCCTCCGCGAGGTTCAGCGTGGTGCGGATGGTGCCGCCGATGCCATAGATGGTGTGGATGAGGAAGGAGATCTTCATCAACGCTCCGTTCGGTGTACGAGATCCTGGGCGGTCGTTCCCAAGTTCCCCTTCAGATCCGGACGGGTTCACGCGGCCCGCCGGCCGCCCCCTCATGCAAGACAGGCGAACGCGGCCGACAGTTGTGGTGAGCACTTGAAAAGGAACCGCATGCCCATTATTCCGGCCATATCGCTCCATGCGCGCAGTTGTCTTTCGGCCACGCCGCGCGTCGCGGGGACCGCGCACGACGAAGGCCGTGGCCCGCTCCCTCGGGAGCGGGCCACGGCCTTGGTTGCGGGTGGCGTCACGGCTCGAAATCGACGCTTACGGAACCGAACGGGTATCCGGTTCGAGCCGCGACCGGCCTACGCTCGAACTGGATTCGCAGCGGATTCGCATGGGGTCCGCACCGGGTCCGCACCCGGTCCGAACAGACATCGAACAGCCAGAACAGCTAGAACGGCTTGAAGTCGTCGTACTCCTTGTCCGCCTCGTCCCGTTCCGCGTCCCGGTCCCTGCGCCGTACGGCGGCCGGTCGGGGCGCCTCCAGACGGTGGTCCTCGCCGCGCCGGCCGAGCATCTCGGCGCCGGCCATCACCGTCGGCTCCCAGTCGAAGACGACCGCGTCGTCCTCGGGGCCGATCGCGACACCGTCACCGGAGCGGGCGCCAGCCTTCATCAGTTCGGCCTCGACACCGAGCCGGCTGAGCCGGTCCGCGAGATAGCCGACCGCCTCGTCGTTGTTGAAGTCGGTCTGCCTGACCCAGCGTTCGGGCTTCTCGCCGCGTACGCGGTAGAGGCCGTCCTCCTCCAGCTCGACGGTGAAGCCCGAGTCGTCGACCGCCTTGGGCCGGATGACGACCCTGGTGGCCTCCTCCACGGGCTTGGCGGCGCGCTGGGCGGCGATGGTTTCGGCGAGCGCGAAGGAGAGCTCCTTGAGGCCGGTACGGGCCACGGCGGACACCTCGTACACGCGCAGGCCGCGCGCCTCCAGCTCGGGACGGATCATCTCGGCGAGGTCCAGGCCGTCCGGGATGTCGATCTTGTTGAGGACCGCGATACGGGGGCGGTCTTCGAGGCCGCCGTACTGCTTCAGCTCCTCCTCGATCATGTCGAGGTCGGAGATGGGATCGCGGTCGGACTCCAGCGTGGCGGTGTCCAGGATGTGTACGAGGACGGAGCAGCGCTCCACATGGCGCAGGAACTCCAGACCGAGACCGCGGCCCTGGCTGGCGCCCGGAATCAGACCGGGGACGTCCGCGATGGTGTAGACGGTCGAACCGGCCGTGACGACGCCCAGGTTGGGGACGAGCGTGGTGAACGGGTAGTCGGCGATCTTGGGCTTGGCCGCGGAGAGCACGGAGATCAGCGACGACTTGCCCGCGCTCGGATAGCCGACGAGCGCGACGTCGGCGACGGTCTTCAGCTCCAGGACGATGTCGCCGGAGCGGCCGGGCTCGCCGAGGAGCGCGAAGCCGGGGGCCTTGCGGCGGGCGGAGGCGAGAGCGGCGTTGCCGAGACCGCCCCGGCCGCCCTCGGCGGCGACGTAGGCGGTGCCCTGGCCGACGAGGTCGGCGAGGACGTTGCCCTTCCTATCGAGGACGACCGTCCCGTCGGGGACGGGCAGGACGAGGTCCTGACCGTCCTTGCCGGACCGGTTGCCGCCCTCGCCGGGCCGGCCGTTGGTGGCCTTGCGGTGCGGCGAGTGGTGGTACTCGAGGAGCGTGGTCACCGACTGGTCGACGACCAGGGTGACGTCTCCGCCCCGGCCGCCGGTGCCGCCGTCGGGGCCGCCGAGCGGCTTGAACTTCTCACGGTGGACGGAGGCGCAGCCGTGGCCTCCGCTACCCGCGGCGACATGCAGCTCGACGCGGTCCACGAAGGTGGTCATGGTGGTGCCTCCAGTTACGTACGGAAAGTCTTGCCTTCAGGCACTTGCCTTCAGACAGTGGAACAAGCGAAGGGCGGACCCGCTTCCCTGTACGGGAAGTGAGGTCCGCCCTCGCGAGAAACCGATCGAAATCGCTCTACGGGTACCGAACTACTCGGCGACCGGAACGATGTTCACGACCTTGCGGCCACGGCTCGTACCGAACTCGACCGCTCCGGGGGCGAGCGCGAACAGCGTGTCGTCGCCACCACGGCCCACACCCGAACCGGGGTGGAAGTGGGTGCCACGCTGGCGGACGAGGATCTCACCGGCGAGCACGACCTGACCGCCGAAGCGCTTCACGCCGAGCCGCTGAGCGTTCGAGTCGCGCCCGTTACGGGTGGACGATGCGCCCTTCTTGTGTGCCATGTCTCCTCAGTCCCTTACTTCTTCGCAGCCGCGGGAATAGCGGTGACCTTGATCGCCGTGTACTGCTGGCGGTGACCCTGACGACGGCGGTAACCGGTCTTGTTCTTGTAGCGAAGGATGTCGATCTTCGCACCCTTGTGGTGGTCCACGACCTCGGCGGTGACCTTGATGCCGTCCAGGACCCACGGGTCGCTGGTCACGGCGTCGCCGTCGACCACGAGCAGGGTCGAGAGCTCGACCGTGTCGCCAACCTTGGCAGTGGGAATCTTGTCAACCTCAACGATGTCGTCAACAGCAACCTTGTGCTGACGACCACCGCTGCGCACGATGGCGTACACGCGGATCTCACTCTCGCTCGAATCGGGTACTCCTGAAGCCAGCCGCCGCATCCGGATGGGACGAGCGGCCTCCGCCGACGGCGTCGAGGACAGCCACCGGCAGGTGAGGTGCTCAGGAGCAGGCGCGCACAGAGACACGCCGACGGTCAAGAGTACGGGGCGGCTGGGTGGGGGGTCAAACCAGGTACCTGTTGCCTGCGGCAGCCGCCGCAGGCCGGCCCCTGAGTACGCCACCGCTCGCCACCGAGTGGGCCACGCGCGAAAGCCACCCGCTCCAGCAACCGGGCCTCGAAATCGAGGCTTTCATCTCATACCGCCCGCAGCGACTCATTCGCGATTCTCCTGATTCGCTTTGTCCTGCCTTCACGGCTCAGGCAGTCGAGAACGTCTGGGATCCGGACAGATTCTGCAATCTTCAATTGCAACCAGTCCGACCACCCGTGGATAGAATCGCGTACGGTCGTCATCGAAATGCTTTCCGACCTGAAATCCTCAAGGATTCCGAGCTCCGCGGATCGCCGACTCGCAAAAACTTTGTGTTCATCACTGAGGATATCGACCCATTTGATGCGCCTGGTTCTATCAATACGCTCCAGGACCGATACAACGACGGCCGAAACCAAGGCTGATTCCGGCTCTTCCCTGAGAGCCTCATGGAGGAGGTCGAGCATTGCTTCATCTGACACAGCCGTACGATAGACCTCCCAACGAGCATGTTCATCGGATTCGTCCACCGTACGAATCTGGAGCGCCTCGGCCAGCCGATCAAACGCGAGACCCACTATTTGCATCCATCCGTGTTCTGCCGGTGCTGAGCCATGTCGGAGCGGATTGATTTTCGGATGTGAGAGAGGTTTGCCTCCACGACATCCCTTTGCTTGGAGGTCAGTTCGGGCGAGCCCTTGACGGGCTTCCCGTTCTGCCCGATCTTCGTATCTTTGCCGCCGCCGTAGACATGAGCGTGAGGCGGACCGTGATCATTCGAGTAGATGACGATCCGGATGCCACTTTGGTTCACAATGCGCCCTTTAGCGCTATCCCCACCCGCGTTGTGCACCAGGACCGGCAAGTTACCCGCCAGCACATAGTACGTGTGCTACGCGGACCCCTCTACCTGCTTTTTCGCAGGTCAAGCGCAGTTTGTTGGTCCGGTGAAGTGCGTGGGTGTCCGTGGTTGTGCGGGGTTGTTGCCGTCGCTACTGCCGTCACGTGGCTCAGCCCAAGTAGGGGCTTTCGCGCTGTTCCAGGAAGTGCTGGAGCCTGAGCCATTGAGTGTGGTGCATCGGCAACTGCTCGATCTCTTGCGGCGGTACGAACCTGAGCTCGGTGGACTCGTCGGAGATTGCCAGCCGGCCGCCGGTGATGCGGGCGGTGAAGCAGACGTTGAACTGGCGGCGGACCTCGCCGTCGGTGTAGGCGATGATGTGTTTCGGGTCGGTGTAGCTGCCGACCAGGCCAGTGATCTCGACGTCGAGGCCGGTCTCTTCCTTGACCTCGCGGACGGCTGTGCCTGGCAGGGAGTCGGTGAAATCCATGCCGCCTCCGGGCAGGGCCCACAGGTCGTTGTCGCGGCGGCGCTGGAGGAGGATCCGCCCGTGGTCGTCGGTGACGACGGCGGACGCGGCGACAACCATGCTGTTCGGCTTGGGCGCGTTCGGGTCGTCGTAGTACTCGGTGCGGGCCACGGTCAGCCTTCCTCTCGTACGGGGGTTGCCGTCGCCCACACGGCGTTGAAGCTCTCGGCGTAGGTGTCGAACATGCCGCCTGTCTCGTGTCGGCGAAGATGCCATATGGGGGCGGCGTACGCGTTGACGCCCCAGACATGGGCGTTGACGAGCTGCTGGTCGTCGGCGCGATAGAGGGAGTTGTAGAGCGTGGTTTCGTGGGAGCGGACTTCGATGCCGGGAGTACCGGCGAGCGGCCTGTAGTGCATGAGCGCGAGGCGGCAGCGAGACTCGATGCCGTGCCCGAACCGCTCCTCCTTGCCCCGGGCTTGGACGGTATCGCTGTCGGCGTCCCCGATCGCGATGCGGACGGTGCAGCCTTCGGCGGCGCGTTCGGTGAGGAGTTCGTTCAGCCGCGGGTACGCCTCGTGGAGGAAGACGGCCGCGTAGACGAGGATATCGATCCGCTCCCCGGCTTGGGCCATCAGGTCGGTGAACGCCGAGACGGGGAGGTCGGCCCGCTGCTCGTAGAGCGCCACCAGCTCAGGGCTGATGGCGCGGGCGGGGCGGGCCTGGCGGAGCGCCGGCCAGAGTGCGTGCACGTCTTCTCCCAAGGCCTTGGCCGCCTGGAGGGCGGTGGCACGACGTGGGATACGCCCGAGGTTCACCCAGCGCTCGACCGACTTGGGGTCGACCTCGACCTGCTGAGCGAGTGCGGCGTACGTCCAGCCTCCCGCCGCCATGACGGCTCGTAGTCTCTCGTTCGGCACGAGTCTCCCTCTTCGTCTCAGGACGGCACTAGGGACGTTCTACACGGTGCAGGACGTCCCGAAGTGGGGTTTGGCGGAGGTTCCTGCGTCCCGGTGACCGGCGTGAGGATCGGTGCCGACCCTGCGACACCAACAGGCCCGGGGGCACGCATCAACGCCGCCGAGGAGCGTCACCGTGCGAATGAGTGCCAGCCCATGTGTTCCCGCCCTGCGACTGGACACCCGGTCCCGCGCCGCCTCGCAGGGGTGGTCACGATGACGGCCCCCACCTCTGATGGCGACGGGCACACCGTCTCGCCCGATGCCGGCGCCCTGGTGGTCGACCGGCGGAGCGGCAAGGTGGGCGTGGTGATGGGGCATACGGGGCCGTACGTGCAGCTTCGGCCAGCGCACGGTGGCCGGGAGTGGGACGTGCCGCCCGAGGACGTACGTACGCCGACTCCGACGGAGGAGTTGAGTGCGAAGGTGGCCGTGGCCAACCGGAGGTGGGGACGGTGACCCCTCGCTCGGTCCTGCGCTACGAGACCTGGACGCTTCAGCCCGATCAGCACCGCGACCGACAGCGCAAGGAACGTGAGGCAGCGGGGACGGAGTGGAAGGACAGCCGCTATGTCTTCACCCGCCCGGACGGCGCTCCGATCGAAGGGGCCACCCTCACCCGGCACTTCAACACCCTGCTCCGCCAGGCAAAGCTCCGCCGCATCCGGTTCCACGACCTCCGCCACTCGACGGCGACCCTCCTCCTGGAGCAGGGAGTGGAACTCGTCGTGATCAAGGAGCTGTTGGGCCACGCCCACATCGGCGTCACCGCCACCGTGTACGCCCCCGTCAGGATCCGCCTCCAACGCGACGCCATCGCCCTCCTCGGCCACGCGCTCCGCAACCCCGCCGAGATCACCGGCAAGCCCGACGACGGCGACGAACCACCCCTCGTCGGAGCCGCCGTCCGCTGACGTTGCCGTCAACTACTGCCGTCACCCCACGCTGAAGCCCCGCCAGGACGCACCTGGCGGGGCTTCAGGTTTGCGGTCGCTCACTCCGATCCGGCCCGTATCAGACGATCACGACGCACCCCAATCCGAATCGGCTGCGGGAGCGCACGCACTCGCTTATCCCGTTACCAGCTCACGCATTCGCGCGATTAGATCAAGAGATCCGAGGTCTCCCGACAGCCGAACGAGCCGCTCGTAATACTCCTTGCTAATCGACAACTCGTCTTCGTAAATCCATGAGCACATCGTGTCGAAAGCTAAGGCGAACTCTCCGGCCGCCAGAAGGTCTCGCACGTCAACTGCGACTGAAGGCGCAGTGATGGGAGATTCCTCTAGCAGCGCTTCGATCTTGGCGGCGTACTCTACGGCTTCCACTGCGCCTCCAGTCAGGGTCGATACGGGAAGCCGGTCACAATTCGGCCCGTTGCAGGTTCGTAAATGACCCTGATGTTCACGCCGTCCACTACTCCTTCAACCTTCCACCGTGACGGATCCCCGTTCCTCGTGTACAGGGCTCCAGCTCGCCCTGTCTGCTGCGTTCTGACGCTGTTAGGACTGGTCGCCACATCGGCAATGCCGTCGAGGATCTTGTCAGTGTCCCAGGCGCGCGGAAACACGGTCTTTCCAGGCTGTCCCGGCCACTTATGGCCACCACCCGTTCTGTCACCGTGAATGATGTGGAACTGCTCTTGCCCGCCAATCAAGTCACGTCCGACGCCAGCGCAATTGCTGTTGTGAACGAGAACCGGCATCTGACCAGCGACCACATAGTACGTGTGAATGTCGTTGACGGTGAGGTCGTGGGTGCGCTGTCGCTTCTTGTAGTGGCGAACCTCGTCGACTTCCACACCCGCCTTGGCGGGCGTACGCAACTCCATGCCGGGGCGGATGTCGCCGGCGTTGATCCACTTCTTCTCGTCCAGCGACCAGAACGGGTGGGTGTCCGTGGCGACGATCGTGGCCTGCTTGCCGTTTGCGTCGACCGTCAGCTCGGTGAAGGCCTTGTCATCCTCGGTGAGGATTGTCTCGATGACTTCTTTGGGTTTGGTCTCGCCGGTGTCCGGGTCGGAGGCGACAACCCTGTCGCCCTCTTCGACATCTTCGATGTTCTTGGTGCTTCCGTCTGCTAGAAGCACCTTGGTGCCGGGCAGGAAGCTGTGAGGCCTCGCACAGGAAGAAGGCGCGTCTCCATCGACTTTCTTGCCGCCCTTGACTCCGCCTTTCGCCGCCTTCAGCAGCTTGAACACCTTGAGGAAGGCAACGTCCGTGCTTGCCTCAGCGCAGCCGGACACAGAACCGGAGCCGAAGCACTCACCCCAAGATTCAACATCGGGGAGGAGCAATGAAGTCAGCGCGGGCGCCACGAATTTCGTGTAGAAATTCTGCGGCTTCTTCCTGTTGTAGAACTTGTTCGACCAGCCCTGCTTATAGCTGTAGCCCTGGGCCTTTGCGCGCCACGACCATATCGTCGTGGTGGCCAATGCCTTATGGCTATTGCCGACGTATCCCTCGTGGCGATAGCTCCAACCACCGGCCGAGTCGACGAACCATCCGCCGGCGTAGCCGCCTCCCTCGTCGTTGTATGTGTATTCGGTTCCTCTCTCCGTCTCGTAGCGATGGTCGTTGTAGTCCGCCCCGCCCGCCGGCCCGTCCGGCCGCAAGCCCGTCGCGTCCGAGAACGACACCGGGTTGTTGTTCCCGTACGTGTAGCCGTGTGTCTGTTGCGGGTCCGCCAGGTCGAGGATCGGGTCCACGCTGATGAAGCGGCCGATCGGTGGGTCGTATTCGCGGGCGCCCAGATGTGTCAGGTCCGTCGTCTTGTCGATCGTGCCGCCCACGAAGCCCTTGTCGCCCGCCCAGGTCGGGGGCTGCGTTCCGCGTGGGGCGCCGAAGATCGTCGTTTTGCGGCGTGTGATCGCCTGGGTCGGGTCCGCCGTGATCTGGGTGGTCGCCGTGCCGTGGTGGTCGCTGAGCAGGAACGTCAGCTTGCCCCCCGTGCGCATCGCGACCGTCTGCTCGCCCGCCGCGTAGTAGCGGGTACCCGTGACCTTGCCGGCCTTGTCCAGGTGGAGTTCGTTGCCGCCGGGCAGGTAGAGCGTGGTGCCCGTCGCGTCACGCCGGATCATCCGCTCGCCGGCCGTGTCGTAGACGTACGACGTGGTGTCCGTGACCTTCGTGACCGAGCCCAGGTGGCCCTCGTCGTCCCACACGAAGGTCTGCTTGTCGGCGTTGCCGATCTTGCGGGTCTCCGTGTTGCCCGCCGCGTCGTACGTGTACGTCTCCGTGCGCGGCACCGTGCCCGTCTGGGTGACCGACGGGAGGTTGTGCTTGCCCGCGTCGGGGGCGGCGTACGTGCGGACCGTGTCCGTCGTGTGCTCGGTTTCGGTCTTGCGGTTGCCCACCGCGTCGTACGCGTACGTGGTCCAGTACGCGTCCGGGCCGCCGACCACCGAGGAGGAGGGGGCCGCCGCGCAGGTCGTGCCCGTGTTCGTCCAGGCCTCCGTGATGCGGCGCAGTTGGTCGAGCGCGAAGCACTGCGTGTCCGTCGTGCGGGTCACATCCTGGCCGTACGCCGTCGCGATCTGTTTGATGTTGCCCGCCGGGTCGTACGTGTACGACGTGTCCTCGACGCGCTGCGGAGCGACCTCGCGGTCGATGTAGCTGCGGGTCAATTCACTGGTGTGCTCGTCGTACTCGCTCGCCACCGAGATCGACTGGGCGAAGGCGCCCATCTTCTGGATGATTGCGCGGCCGTAGTGGTCGTACGTGACGTCCGAGACCAGCGCGTCCGCACCCGCGCCCACCGTGTCCAACTGCCCATGGACCGGTGTGTAGGTGTTGGCGACCCGCTCCGCCGGCAGCCCGCCCATCGCCGGCTGCTCGGTGCGCGCCACCTGCCCGCTGATGGGGTTGTAGCCGGTGGTCCACTTGTAGGTGCCCGCCAGCGCACCCTCGTTCGCCGGGATCGTCATCTGCGTGAGGATCGGCTGGTAGAAGGCGTCGTACGAGGTGACCGCGGTCTCGTAGGCGTTGGCGCCGACGTGGCGCGTGGTCTTGGCGACCTGGCCCTTGCCCCGGGACGCCGTGTCGTACGACCACGTCGCGAGCGTGGTCGTCCCCTTCTTGAGTGCGGTCTGCCGCCCGAGGTCGTCGTAGTCGGTGTGCAGCGTGATGCCACGCGCGTCGAGCGTGTCGGTGGCTCGGTCGCCCTTGTCGTACGTCGTGGTCGAACTGCCCTTGTCCGGGTCGGTGTTGGTGGTCTGGCGACCCCGGATGTCGTAGCCGTACGTCCACTTGGCGCCGGACGGGTCCGTGACCTCCGCGAGACGGCCCTTCTTGTCGTGCGCGTAAGCGGTGGTCTGCGAGGTCGTACGTTCCGCGTCCGTGTACTGCTTCAGCTCCGTCGTACGGCCCAGCGCGTCGACCACCGTCGTGGTGGCTGTGGCGCCCTTCGGCGGCACGACCGTCGTGGTGTCGCCGGTGTACGACGTCGTCGTGCGCTTCGTCTCGTCCGTGAACTTCTTGGAGATGACGTCGGTCGGGCGTCCCGCGCCGTCGAAAAGGGTCTCGGTGTGCGCCGGGTACTTCGTCTCCTGGCCGGTGACCAGGACCGGTTCGGCGGGCCCGGTCGCGTAATACGTACCGGAGGAGCGGTCCGCGAGTCCGCGGGTGTCGTGGAAGCTCTCGGTGATCAGCCGGCCCGAGCGGTCCGGCGACTCCTCCTGCGTCTGTCTCGGCCGCAGCAGTCCGTCATAAAAGGCATAGCTGGTCGCGTATTTGGCGTCGTGGGTGAGCTTGGTGGTGGTGACGACGTTGACGTTGTCACGGCGGATCAGATAGGCGAACGAGTAGTTCGGGGAGTCGGGGTTGGTCGCCGCCGCACGGTTGGGCAGCCAGGTCTTGGTGACGCGCCCGAGCGGGTCGTAGACGCTCGTGGTGACCCGGTCGTTGGCGTCGGTGACCGTCAGAGCCTGGGCACGCAGCGGGTCCAGGGTGGTGGTGACAGTGTGGCCGAGCGCGTTGGTCACGGCGACGGTGGTGGGCACCTCACCGGTGGCGGGCGTGTGGACGGTGCTGGTGACCTTGCCGTACGCGTCGGCTTCCGCCAACTGGCGGCCGTACTGGTCGAAACACAGCTCGTCCTTCGCCGCCCCGCACGTGCTGGGCGTCGAGGTGACGGTGTCGTAGCCGTCGCCCTTGCCATTGATCCGCTCCGTCTTGGTGACGTCACCGTCGGTCGGTGCCGCTCCCAGCGCCAGTCCGTCGTAGTACGTGCGTACGTCGTCGATCACGTCGTCCGGGCGGCTGACCGCGGCTCCGCAGGCGGCGGCGACGGTCTCCGAGCGCGACACCTTGTCCAGCAGCCGGCTGGTCGTGTTGCGCGCGTACGTCGTGGTGGTGCACTGCTCGTCGCCGCTCTTGGCGGTGTCGCCGAGCGCGGAGACGCTGGTGACCATGCCGTACGAGTCGAACTCGCGCGTGGTGCGGACGGTGCGTGTGCCGCCCGCGACGGTGGTGCGGGTCTCCTCCGCCTCCGTGCCGGTGAGATACGCCTCAAGATCCGGCAGCCCGGTGCGGGCACGGGTGGCGGTCTTCGCCGAGCGCCACGGGGTGTACGACACCGCGCTGACGAGCGAACCGCCGTCCCCGTTGTAGGTGGCGCTCTCGCGCTGTACCCCGGCGAACTGCTCCCGGTCGGTGACGGCGTCGCCTGCCGAGTTCTTCACCTCGGCGCCGTCGATGCCCCGGAAGTAGCGCGTCTCGCTCAGGAACCGGGTATCGGCACCGGCGCCCTTGCGGGTCTCGACCCGTCCGTATCCACGGGAGAGGGAGTACGTACGGTCGGCGGCCTTGGTGAACTCGTCGGTGCTCTTCGCCCATTCGGCGCCGCCGAGGTAGTCGTACTCGGTGACGGTGTCGGGGGTTTCCGCGAGGTTGTCGCCCTCGTAGACGCGCTCGACGACATAGGAGTTGAACCAGTCCTGTTTGGCGGTCTCACCTTCAAAGGCCCACTTGACCGGGTAACAGCGCGTGCTGTTGGAGTCGTCCGTCGGCGGCAGGCTCGTGGCGGTGCAGTCGGGGTCCCGGTAGTCGACGGCTATGGTGCCGCCGGACTCGGTGGTGATCTGGTAGAGCCGCAGCCGGATGAATGGGGCGAGACCGTCGCCGAGTTTGTCGACCCTGTTGGGCTTCTGCTGGCCGGCGAAGGTCACCGAGGGCAGTGCGCTGCTGCCGCCCGCCTTGCCGGTGCGGGTGATGGACTCCAGCCACATCGGGGTGGAGATGCCGTCGCCCGCCGCGGGGAAGCCCTGCTTGAGCGACCACGAGTCGACGTCCTTGTACGCGCCTGCCGTGAGCACCTTGGTGGTGATGGTGGTCAGCCGCTTCTTCGACCAGAAGGTGGGCGAGTACTTGTCCTTGCACTCGGCGCCGTCCTTGCAGTACTGGTCGAACGGCACGTCGGGCCAGTTCTTGGCGTTCGCCTCGTCGAACGTTCCGCAGTCGACCAGGCACCGCTCCTCCACACCGAAGTGGACCTGACCCGCGGCCTTGGCGGAGAAGAGGCTGCCCGCACGCAGACCGTAGTCGATGTGGTCGAGGTAGGCGCCACGGACGTAGTCGGTGGCGGTGGAGTCGCCAGTGGTCTCGGAGACGTTGCGGCCGTAGTTGTTCTTCTCCGTCTTCCAGTGGTACGTCATCGCGTTGCCGTGCACGTCGACCACGTAGTCGAGCTGCCAGCGCCACGCCTGCTGGCACCACGCGGACGCGAAGGAGGAGTCGTAGCAGGGCTCACCGGTCTGGTTGCCGAACACCGGGGCGGTGAGGACGGAGTTGGTGAGCGGGTCGTCGGCGGCGGTGCCGTTGTCGCTCCAGCCCGGCAGCTTGTTCAGCCCGAAGAAGTACTGGGTGCCGTCGGTGGTGGTGATCTTCCAGTGCTCGCCCGAGCCGCCCTCGCCCTTGGAACCGGCGGTGCCCTTGTCGGCGTTGTCCGCGCCGGTGAGCTTCTCGACCTTCTCGCCCGCGTCCTGGGCGGGGTGCCAGCCCTTCTCGCTGTCGTGGACGAGTTCGGTGGACTTGCCGCCGAGGTTGAGTACGGCGTTGTCGTTGTACCAGCAGAGGTCGCCGACCTTGGTGGTGTTGGTGGCGTCCGTCTTGTCGTCGTTGCACGCCTTGTAGCGGCGCTCGATGTATCCGGGCTCGTACGACCAGCCGTCGCCTATCCAGGACGGCTGGTTGTTCGAGGCCGCCGTACGGCCGTCCACCGTCTGGGAGTTGTAGCCGAGGCCGACGGAGGGCTGGAGTCCGCCAGGGACGGCGGGTACGCCGATGGGGTAGGACCAGTTGAAGGCGCCGGTGGACCCGCCGGCGCTCCATGTGCCGGACGGCTGGAGCGAGGTCGCCTTGTAGTCGCCCGAGGGGCCGGCAGCTTCGGCGGCGGCGGCGAGCACCGTGGCTCCGGCACCTGAGACGTCGACGGTGACCGTGAGGCGGCCGGACGTGGTTTCGTTGTCCGTGGCGAGCGGCTTGCCCGTGCGGCAGGCAGCCTTCTGAGGGGTCGTCAGCACGCAGGCGGGCAGCTCGGCCAGCCGCAGCCGGGAGGCCCAGTCACCGCCGTACGCACCGCGGAAGGACGAGTAGTCGACCGCGACACGCGCCTTGCCCGTCCCGGCGGCGCCGTCGGCCCGGCTGACGCTGAGCAGCAGGCCGTCGACACCAGCCGCGTCGGTGGCGGTGCGGTCGGCAACAGCGACCTTCACCTTGGTGAGCTTGGTGAGCTTGGCCGCCTTGCCTGTGGAGGTGGCCGCGACCGAGACGGGGAGCGAACCCGCCTCGCGTACGGCGCCCTTGGCCGCTGGCCCGGTCAGGTCGACGGTCGCCGACCCGGCTCCCGGCCAGGTGACCTTCGGGGTTTTCCAACGGTTCGACGCGGCGGCGTCGGCGCGCTTGGTGCCGCCGATTCCGGCTTTGCGTACGGGTACGGCAGCGGGCTGCTTCAGGGCGGAGAGCGACGTGCCGGAATCCGCCTCCGCCACAACTGCCGGGGCTGCGGACAGCATTCCGGCCATCACCGAGGTGGCCAGTACGACCACCCATCCCCGCATGCCGAAACGGCTCACGCCCCACCCCTTGCGTAATGTCAATAGTGACCGACGGACAGTAACAGCACAGGTGAAGGCCGTGTCAACAGATCTTCACAAGTCATAAACAGCACAAAGTAATTGCTTCCCGACATGGCCATGAATGCCCAGCCTCCCTCCATCCGATTTGCTGGAAACTCAACACACTTGACCCACTTGAAGATGTAAAGGGTCTGCAACGGCGGGCCATTCACGAGCGAACCGCCGAACGAAACCCACCCCTGGCCGGAGTTACAGCGCGTCGCTATAGAGTCACCGCGCGACAACGCCAAATCAGAGGGGAAGGTGTCGTGCGAACGACAAGCGACGGGCCAAGAGAGAGACATTGGCCGAAACGTGTTCTACCGATCGTCCTCGCCGGGGCCATCATCGCTCCGGCCGCGATAGCCATGCCGGCTACGGCGTCGCCGTCCTCCGCGTCCCCCGGGACATCGCAGTCGGCCGCCGCGGACCCCGTCGCCGACGGTTCGATGAGCGAAGAGGACTACGCGCTCCAGCAAGCCGAAATCACCGGTCAGCCCTACGAGTTGGTGACCGCCCGCACCGAGTCGTCCGACACCTGGGCCCAGCCCGACGGTTCGTTCTCCGTGAAGCGTTATGGCACACCGATACGGATGCTGCGCGACGGGGCGTGGATCGCGACCGATCCGACGCTCGCGCCCGCCACCGACGGCCGGATCTCGCCGAAGGCGTCCACCGTGGCCGTGACGTTCTCAGGTGGCGGGTCCGACGCCCTGCTCACCGGCGTCAAGGACGGCCGCACCCTGTCGCTGACCTGGCCGAAGCCGCTGCCGGCGCCCACCCTGGACGGCAATGTCGCCACGTACGCCGAGATGCTGCCCGGAGTCGATCTCCAGCTCAAGGCGGAGGTGGAGGGCTTCTCGCAGCTCTTGGTCGTCAAGACAGCGACGGCGGCGGCCAACCCCGAACTGGCCTCACTGAAGTACAAGTTGGACACGGTCGGACTGAGCGTTTCGACCGATGCGGACACCGGGAGTGTCACCGCGGTCAACCCCGCCGGTGAGACCGTCTTCACCAGCCCGTCCCCACTGATGTGGGACTCGACCACGATCAGCTCGGACGATCCCCCGGCCGGGGCCCGCACGGCCAAGGCCGGCGCCGCGGCCGAGGAGGAGACACCCGGTGACGTCTTCGAGCCGGCCCCCGGCGCGCAGGACGCGCAGATGCCCACCACCGTCAGCGGCGACACCCTGGAGATCAAGCCCGATCAGGCGCTGCTGACCGGCGCGGACACCCGGTACCCCGTCTACATCGACCCGTCGTGGGCCTGGGGCAAGCGGCAGAACTGGACCCGGGTGTACAAGAAGTATCCGAACACCTCCTTCTGGAACACCAAGGAGGTCGTGCGCGTCGGATACGAGGCGGAGACGAACGGCCTCTCCCGCTCCTTCTTCCAGCTGGACACCAGCAACATCAAGGGTGCCCAGGTCAAGTCGTCGACCTTCCGGGTCAGGAACACCTGGTCCTGGTCGTGCCAGGACAGACCCGTCGACCTGTACCACGTCGGCCCCATCTCGTCCAAGACCACCTGGAACAACCAGCCCGCGCAGCACACCAAGCTCTACACCGTCGACGACTCCAAGGGCTGGAGCAAGGACTGCGCGGCCGGCAATCTGGAGTTCGACGCCACGGACAAGGTCCGTGAGGCGGCGTCGAAGAACTGGTCCAGCGTCAACTTCGGTCTGTACGCGGCGGACGAGACCGACACGTTCGGCTGGAAGAAGTTCGACGCGAAGACCGCGGTGCTGGAGACGAAGTACAACAACCCGCCCAAGACGCCGACCGGTCTGGGCACCAACCCCAAGACCTCCTGCGCGAACGGCGGATTGATCGGCAACACGCGCGTCAGTCTGTACGCGAAGTACGACGACAAGGACGCCGGCAATCTCACCGCCGAGTTCCAGATCTTCAAGTCCGGTTCGAGCACCCCGGTCTTGGACAAGTCGATCCCTGCGGCGAAGAACAAGATCTCCACCCTGGTCGTGCCCGACGTCGACCTGCCGACCGGCAGTTACACCTGGAAGACCCGGACGAAGGACCAGGACGGCGCGTACTCCGGCTGGTCGGCCACCTGCGAGTTCACCATGGACCGCACCCGGCCGAGCAAGCCCCCGGTGATCACCTCGGAGGGCAACAAGTTCCCGCCCGGTGAGAACGGCTGGCCGGCCGTCACCGGGAAGGCCCGCGAGGAGGGCAAGTTCACCTTCGCGCCCAACGGGGTCACCGACGTGGCCCAGTACAGCTGGTACACCGACTACAACCCCGAGGTGCGCGACGCGAAGCCCGGCGTACCCATCACGGTGAAGCCGCCCGGCTACGGGCCACACTTCGTCTACGCCTTCAGCGTCGACAAGGCGGGCAACCGGTCCGACACCGCCACCTACGTCTACTACGCGACGCGTTCGCAGGAGCGCGACGGCCCCGGCGATCTGAACGGCGATGCCAACCGCGACATCTGGAGCATCGACTCCAACGGCACGCTGCTGACGTACGCGGGCCAGGGCGACGGCAGCTTCTCCGCCGCCACCAACGGCGGCGGCACTTCCTTCGCGGGCAGCCAGGTCGACTCGCGCGGTGACTGGGGCCAGGACGGCTACAACGACCTCGTCTCGCTGGAGTACGACGACGTCGACAAGAAGCAGAAGCTCTGGGCCTATCCCAACGACGGCTCCGGTGTCATCACCGACGACTACACGGAGCTGAGCGTCGCCTGCCCCGTGAAGGACCCCGACCTCGGCTGCGACTACGGCGACGAGTGGACCGGCGACGACCACTGGCACAACGCCGAACAGGTCGTGTCCGCCGGTGACATCAACGGCGACACCCAGCCCGACCTGCTGGTCAAGCAGGGCAAACAGCTCTGGGCGTACTACGGCAACCGCGCCACGTACTCCCTCGACGTCGCCCGCGAGCCGGTCCTGGTCGGCAACGGCGACTGGGACAAGTTCACCGTCATCGCCCCCGGCGACCTCAACGGCGACCAGATCGCCGATCTGTGGCTGCGAGAGAGCGCCAACGGCACCATCTGGCGCTCGTACGGCAAGAAGGGCCCCGACGGTCTGCTCGACCCGACGACCTGGGGCAACAGCGCGGGCCGGGTGAAGATCGGCACCGGCTACACCACCGCCGCGTACCCCGCCGTGGGCTCCGTGGGCGATGTCACAGGCGACGGCAAGCCGGACCTCTGGGCCCGCAAGACGGACAACACGATGCTCGGCTGGCCGGGCAAGACACCGGGCACGGACAACGTCTCCTTCGGCGCCTCGTTCGTCATCGACGGCATCACGGGCGGCTCCCGCATCCCGGCGGGCACGACCCTGACCGGCGGCCAGTCGTTCACCTCCCGCTCGGCCAAGCTCACCATGGGCGACGACGGCAACCTCGTGATCACCTCCAACGCGGGCAAGACGCTGTGGGAGACGAAGACGGCGGGCAACGTCGGCGCCAAGGCGATCATGCAGACCGGCGGAAACCTCGTCGTCTACAAGGCGGACGGCAGCACGGTGCTGTGGGAGTCGAAGACAACGGCCCCGGAGGGCTTCGCACTGCTCCAGGACCGCGGCAACCTGGTGATCTACAACGTCAAGGGCCAGTCCCTGTGGAGCAGCGGCACGGCGATCCGGCACGACTACGACGCGGACGGCCGCAGCGACGTCGCGTCTTGGTACGACTACTCGGACGGACATGACGCAATCCACGCGTTCCGGACGAATTCGGACGGTTCCTTCAACGCTCCCGTCACGGCATGGACAAGGAGTGCTGGCGGCTGGGAGTGGAGCCAGATGAAGACCGTGTCCGGCGACTACAACGGTGACGGCATCGATGATGTAGCGGCTGCCTATCAGTACGACGACGGGATCAAGCTCTGGACCTGGATCGGGAAGGGCAACGGCACGTTCAACGAGCCGGTCAGCTCCTGGGCGGGCTCGTGGACCCTGGACCGGATGACCCTGCACACGGGTGACTTCAACGGCGACGGGCGCGACGACCTCGGCGTCTGGTACCGGTACACCGACAGCACCAAACTGTGGACCTTCACCGCGGACTTCGGTGGGAAATTCAACGCACCGTTCAGTTCGTGGAGCACGACAACCTGGGCCGTCAGCCGCAGCAAATTCACTACCGGTGATTTCAACGGCGACGGTCGGGACGATCTCGGCGTCCTGTACGACTACGACAACGACAGCGTCAAGATGTGGACGTTCCTGACCGCCCCGTCCGGCGGTTTCAATCACCCCGTCGAGGCATGGGCCAGTACCGGTTACGGGGACTGGGCCCGCACGGAGTTCTTCTCCGGCGATTTCAACGGCGACGGTCGGGATGATTTCGCCACCTGGTACGACTTCTCCGACGGTCACGACATCGTCCATGCTTTCGCCGGTACCGCGAATGGCACGGTCAAATCCCCCACGGTTCTGTGGGAAGCGGCGGCAGGCCGCTTCTGGCTCTCCGAGATGAAGATCGTGGCCGGGGATTACGACGGGAACGGACAGGACGACCTGGCGGCCATGTATCGCTACAACGACGACTCGACCATCAAAATGTGGACATGGATCACCGGACCGACCGGCACCTTCAACGAACCGACGGCGAGCTGGCAGTCGCCACCCGGAAATTGGTTCACCCGGTCCGAGATCCTCGGTCGATACATCTGAGCCGTCGAATTGATCACCGACGCGGTTCCATGTCTGTCCCGGCGCCCCCTCCGCCGGGACAGGCATGCGCCGACGGCTGATCGGAGAGTCACCCTTACAAGGGCAGCCCGTAGGGTGTCGTGATGGTCTCATCCCTCTCCCAGGAACGCCCCGAAGCCCCCACCGCCACCGGCGGTGCCGTGGAGCGGGATCCGTTCTTCGACAACGCGAAGTACCTGGCCATCGTGCTGGTGGCCGTCGGGCACTCGTGGGAGCCGCTGCCGGACAGTGGGCGGGTGGTCGAGGCTCTCTACTCCTTCGTCTACGTGTTCCACATGCCCGTCTTCATCGTGATCGCGGGCTATTTCTCACGCGGCTTCGACATGAGCCCGAAGCGGGTGTGGCGGCTTTTCACCGGGATCCTCGTGCCGTACGTGATCTTCGAAGTGGCGTACACCCTCTTCCACCGCGCGGTGGAAGATGCCGCGTTCCCGCTGACGCCCACGGACCCGTACTGGATCCTCTGGTTCCTGCCCGCCCTCTTCCTGTGGCGGATCACGACCCCGTTCTGGCAGCTGGTCCGGTGGCCGGTGCCGCTGGCCCTCGCCGTCGCCGCCTTCGCGTCGATGTCGACCGGGATCGGGGACGACCTCCAGTTGATGCGGGTGCTTCAGTTCCTGCCGTTCTTCGTTCTGGGCCTGCGGCTGCGCCCCGAGCACTTCGCGTATCTGCGTCGCACCTGGGTACGGGTCGCGACGCTGCCCGTCTGCCTGGTCGCCCTGCTGGTGGCGTACTGGTCGGTCCCGCGTATGAGCACGTCGTGGCTGTTCAAGAGCTACAGCGCCCGCGACCTGGGCGAGCCGGTCTGGACCGGCGCGGCGATGACCCTGCTCCTGTTCGCCGCCGCGCTGGTGCTCGGCGCGTGCTTCCTGGCGTGGGTGCCGCGCCGTCGGCTGTGGATGACGGCCCTGGGCGCCGGGACGCTCTACGGCTATCTGCTGCACGGCTTCTTCATCCGTGGCGCGCGGTATCTCGGCGGCTACGACGCCCCGTTCCTGGAGACCCAGTCGGGCCGGATCGCGGTGACCCTGGCCGCCGCACTGTTGGTGACGGCGCTGTGCACGCCGCCGGTACGCCGGGTGTTCCGGTGTGTCGTGGAGCCGGGGATGCGATGGGCGCTGCGCCGGGACGAGACGGGGACGCGCCCGTAAACGGGCCCCGGCCCGGAAGTAAGCTCAACCGTCGGAAACTTGCTCGGACATCGGAAAGGCAGCAGCGTGAACTACAGGGTCCAGCCCACCGCCCAGGTCGACGAGACCGCGGTGGTCGGTGACGGCAGCAGCGTCTGGGAGCTCGCGCAGATCCGGGAGAACGCGCGCCTGGGCGAGAACTGCGTGATCGGGCGCGGTGCCTATGTCGGGACCGGGGTCCGGATCGGTGACAACGTCAAGATCCAGAATTACGCGCTGGTGTACGAGCCCGCCGAGCTGGCCGACGGTGTCTTCATCGGACCCGCCGTCGTCCTCACCAACGACCTCAACCCCCGTTCCGTGGACCCCGACGGCAAGCTGAAGCGCGGCTCCGACTGGGAGGCGGTCGGCGTGAAGATCGCGGAGGGTGCCTCGCTGGGCGCCCGGTCGGTCTGCGTCGCGCCCGTACGGATCGGCCGCTGGGCGATGATCGCCGCCGGCGCCGTCGTCACGCAGGACGTACCGGACTTCGGGCTGGTCGTGGGCGTCCCCGCCCGGCGTATCGGCTGGGTCGGGCGCGCCGGTGTGAAGCTCGTGGCGCGGGCCGGGGAGCCCGGTGTGTGGGAGTGCCCCAGGACCGGCGCGCTGCACGACGAGAAGGACGGCGTCCTGACGGAACGCGTGTAGGCACCGGCAAACGACGCGAGGCCCGAACCGCCGTGGTTCGGGCCTCTTCCGGGTCTGCGGAGGCGTCAGCCGCCGATGACGACGCGGCGTACACCGCGCCACGCGTCCGGGTCGGTGGTACGGCGCCCGTCGACGAGCACCGTGACGTCCGGAAGGTCGGCCGGCTTCAGGTCGCGGTACTCGGCGTGGTCGGCCTGGAGCACCGCGGCCGTCACCTTCTGGCCCTCGTGCGGCGGCAGGCCGTGTGCGGTCAGTTCCTCGGCCGTGTACATCGGGTCGGAGACGTACGGCACGGCGCCGCGCGCCCGCAGCGCCTCGACGGTCGGGAAGACACCGGAGAACGCCGTCTCCTTGACGCCGCCGCGGTAGGCCGCGCCCAGCACGAGCACGTTCACGCCGGTCAGGTCGCCGTACGCGGCGGCGAGCAGGTCCACCGCGTATTCGGGCATCGCCGCGTTCGCCTCGCGCGCCGAGCGCACGACGGTGGCCGCCGGGTCGTTCCACAGGTACATCCGGGGGTAGATCGGGATGCAGTGGCCGCCGACGGCGATGCCGGGCTGGTGGATATGGCTGTACGGCTGGCTGTTGCAGGCCTCGATGACCTTCTTGACGTCGATGTCGTTCTGGTCGGCGAAGCGCGCGAACTGGTTGGCCAGGCCGATGTTGACGTCGCGGTACGTGGTCTCGGCGAGCTTCGCCAGCTCGGACGCCTCGGCGGTGCCGAGGTCCCACACGCCGTTCGCGCGGGGCAGGTCCTCGCGTACGTCGAAGTCGAGCACGGCCTCGTAGAAGTCGACGCCGTGCTTGGCCGACGCCTCGTCGATGCCGCCCACCAGCTTGGGGTAGCGGCGCAGATCCGCGAACACCCGCCCGGTCAGGACGCGTTCGGGCGAGAAGACGAGGTGGAAGTCCTCGCCGGGGGTGAGCCCCGAACCCTCCTGGAGCATCGGCGCCCAGCGGGTGCGGGTGGTGCCGACGGGCAGGGTGGTCTCGTACGAGACGAGGGTGCCGGGCTTCAGGCCCTTGGCGATCGCCTTCGTCGCCGCGTCCATCCAGCCGAAGTCGGGCACGCCTTCGGCGTCCACGAACAGCGGGACGACGACCACGACGGCCTCGGACTGCGCGACGGCGGCGGCGGTGTCGGTCGTGGCCGTCAGCAGCCCGGCGTCGACGGTCTGCTTGAGCTTGACGTCGAGGTCGTACTCGCCGGGGAAAGGCTCCGTACCGGCGTTGACCAGCTCGACGACCTTCTCGTTGACGTCGGCGCCGAAGACGCGGTGGCCCTTGGCGGCGAACTGCACGGCGAGCGGCAGACCGATCTTGCCGAGCGCGACTACACAGATGTTCATCGGACTACTTTCCTCTTGAGCCGGGGCAGCAGGCTTCGGACCCGCGCGCGGAGGGACGGTGTCGGCTCCCACAGCGGAGCCGTGGTGATCACCAGTCGCCCCTTGGGATTCACATTGGCCGAGGCACGGTACGGGATGGCGTCGCCCCAGCGGCGGGCGAGCGGCATCGGCAGGCCGCGGGTGCGGACGGGGATCTCGTACGTGGAGCCGGCGACGTCCACGTACACCCGTACGCCCGCTTTGATCCGTTCCGCCGGAAGCGGGATCCGGGCGGTCAGGATGGTGCCGCCACCGCCGTCGGGCTCCGGCACTCGGGTGAACTCCCCGACAGCCTTGTCGAGTTGGTGCCCCTCGGGCAGTCTTCGGGCCGCTGCCTTGTCCGCGCTCTTGGGCATCGCCGTCCGGGCCAGCCGGATCACCGCCGAGTCGGTCTGTCCGCTGATCCCTATCCGTACGGTGACCCTCAGGAAGAGGGAGCCGCCGGTCTGGTCCCAGGCCGCCGAGATCAGCCGGGTGCCGTTGGCGAGCCGGCCGGGGACCGCCTCACCGACCAACTCGTAGCCTCGGTCGGGCAGTTGGACCGCAGGGTCGCGCAGTCCCGGGTAGCCGGCGAAGGCCCGGCCGCCGTCGAGCAGGAACGGCGGCGCGCCGTACTCTGCCTCGTCGGCGATGGCCTTGCCGAGTTCGGCCACGGCCCCGCGCTGGGCCAGCAGAATCCGGACCCGGCGTTTGACGTCGAGCGAGTCGCGCAGCTCGTCCGTCAGATAGTCGTCGGCGAGTTGGGCGATTCCCGCGCACAGTTCGCGCTGCGTCGCGGGGTCGAGCGGCAGGAAGTCGTCCTGGATGAGCTTGGCCAGCTCCCAGGTGAAGTGGCGCTTGAACACGGCGTCACGCCGGGGGCCCGCCTCGATGAGCCCGGCCGTGTGCCGCATGATGCGGGTGGTGCAGTGCAGCCTGGCCAGGTGGTCGGCCCGGTAGGTGATGTTGCTCGCGTCGCCGCGCTTCACCGCGTAGTAGTACGTGTAGTCGCCGAGGACGGAGATCCGGTCGGCCCGGACGCATGCCTCGATGGTGAACGGCTGGTCGCTGCCGACCGGCAGGTCCTCGGGGAAGCGGAGCTTGTGGTTCTCGACGAGCTCACGGCGGAAGAGCTTGGTGTTGGCCAGGGCGAACGGCAGCTCGGAGCCGTACAGACTTATGTCGGGATCGCTCTTCTTGTACATCGCCTGCCGGACGTACCGGCCGTTGGTGCCGACCATCTTGCCGATCACCACGTCCGACCCGTGCTCGTCGGCGCAGGCGACCATCCGCTCCAGTGCCTCTTCACCCAGGTAGTCGTCGGAGCCGACGAAGTAGACGAAACGCCCGGTGGCGACCTCCAGGGCACGGTTGCTCGGCGCCGCGGGGCCACCGCTGTTCTCCTGGTGAATGACCTTGACCGTGTCCGGGTACTCCTTGGCGAACCGGTCCAGTTCGGCACCGCTGTCGTCGGTCGAGCCGTCGTCGACGGCCACGATCTCCAGCCGCCGCAGGCCGATGGTCTGGCCGACGAGCGAGTTCAGGCACTCGGTCAGGTAGGGCATCGTGTTGTACACGGCCACCACAACCGTCACGTCAGGCGTATCACTCATGCCGCCACCCGGCTCGTCGGGATTCCTGCCGTACTTCGGGGGCGGCCCAGAAGCCTGGAGTAGACGCCGTCCAGGACCTCGGCCTGTGCCTCCCAGGTCCATTCGGCGAGCAGGCCCTGGTCCTCGTACACGTCGCGGTACTTCTTGGGGTGGGCGAGGACCGACTTGACCGCGCGGACGTAGTCCGAGACGTCCTCCGCGGTGAAGACCTCTCCCTGCCCGGTCTTCGCGACCATCTCCCCCATCGTCTTCACGTCGCTGACCACGAACGGCAGCCTGGCGTGGGAGTACTCGAAGAACTTGGTGATCAGGGCAATCTCGTGGTTCGGCCAGTGGTGGATCGGGATGACGCCGGCGTCCGCCGCCGAGAGGAACGGCACCACCTGGTAGTGCGGTACGTACGGGAGTATGTGGACGCGCTCGGCCACGCCCAGCTCCGCCGCCCGCACCAGCAGCGATGTCATGTACTCCGAGTTCGGCCGCAGCACCACGAACGCGACATGGACACCGGGCAGTTGCGGAAGTGACTCCACCATGATGTCGAGGCCGCGCTGCGGGGCCGCCGCGCCGCTGTAGACCGTGAGCGGGACGTCGGGGCCGATCCCGCACAGGTCGCGCAGGTCGGGCACCGGTTCGGCGGCCTGCTCCGGGGAGATCTCCGCGTCCGGGGCGTTGAGCACGATCTCGGGGGCGGCGGGAAGGCCGTGCCGCTCGACCAGCATCTCGCCGAGCGTCCCGGAGACGGTGGTGACCGCGTCGGCGTACTTCGCGTACTCGCGCTCGTGCGCGCACTGCGCGATGTGCCAGCGGGGGTGCGGGTTCCACGGCTTGATGCCCGGCAGGAACTCGTGCGCGTCCCAGACCAGTTTGATCTCGCGGCCCTTGCCCTTGGCACGCAGCTTCGCCCGCGCGCCCACGCCTATCATGCGGAAGTCGTTCGCATGTATCAGATCGGGTTCGAGGGCGTCGATGACCTTGCCGTACGCCAGTTCCAGGTCCCACAGGAACGGGTCGAGCCGCCGCCAGGCGCGGTCACCCATCGTGCGCTGCCAGAAAGCGGTCGAGAAACGGTCCAGCGGGGAGGTCATGTCCTTGCGGCGACGCTCCAGCGAGCGTGCCTGACTCGCCCGGAGACCCACCCACTTGCTCAGCACCTTGGAGGCGAGGCGCGGCGGGATCAGCGCCAGTTTCCGCAGCGTGGAGCCCGCCAGCTTCGCCTCGATGAGCCGGAGATTGAGCTCGGCGCGCCACGCCTTCATCCGCTGCTTGCGGTAGGCGGCGAGCGGTCCGGGGCGGTAGGCGAGGGGGGCGCGCAGGATCGCGCGCCGGTACTCGTACCGCCGCCGGTGCATGGGCCCCGGTACATGCAGCAGCCTGACCTCGGCGTCCCCGAGGCGCCAGGTCTGCTCGTTCTTGTTGGGCGACTTGCCGAGGAGGACGACGTCCCAGCCGGCCGCGGCCGCCGAACGTGCTTCCTTCTGGACGCGTGAATCGCCGTTCACGCCGTTGTCGACCAGCATCACGATCCGCCCGCGCGGGCTCTCGTGCCGCCGTGCCACCACGTTGTCAGCCGACATGGCTCGCGGAATCTCCTGTCTCAAAAACCACGGTGCGGCCGTTCGCGGCCGATTCCAGAACGGAAGCTGCCACCTCGACCGTACGAAGGCCCTGCCGCAGCGTGCAGATGTCGTGCGACTCGCCGAGTACGGCGTCGCGGAACAGCTCGTGCTCCACCAGCAGCGGCTCGCGCTTGGGGATGGCGTAGCGGATCATGTCGCCCTCGGCCACACCGCGGAAGGCGCGCAGCGCCTCCCACTCGGTGGTCACCGCCGCGTTGGAGTAGAAGGTCAGGTCGGCGGTGAGCGTGTCGGCGATGAAGCAGCCGCGCTCGCCGGTGACCGAGGTGAAGCGCTCCTTGAGCGGGCTCAGCCAGTTGACCAGGTGGTTGACCATGGTGCCGTCGGAGAGCCGGCCCACGGCGGAGACCATGTCCTCGTGCGGACGACCGCTCTTGGAGACCGTGTGGGCGGAGATCGAGGTGTACGTCTGGCCGGTCACCCAGCCGGTCAGGTCGATGTCGTGGGTGGCGAGGTCCTTGACCACGCCGACATCGGCGATCCGGTGCGGGAACGGTCCCTGACGGCGCGTCACCACCTGGTACACGTCGCCGAGTTCACCGGCCTCCAGCCGGGCGCGGAGGCTGCGCAGCGCCGGGTTGCAGCGCTCGATGTGGCCGACGCCGGCGACGAGGTCGCGGGATTCGAAGGCCTCGACCAGCCGGCGCGCGCCCTCGACGGTATCCGCCACGGGCTTCTCGATGAGTGCGCCGACGCCGGCCTCGGCGAGCTGGAGTCCGACCTCCTCGTGCAGGGCGGTCGGGCAGGCGACGACGGCGTAGTCGACGCCGAGCGCGAGCAGTTCGTCGACGGTGGCGAGGACGGGCGCGCCCTGCGCCAGTCCGTTCTTGTCGCCGAGCGGGTCGACGACCCCGACGAGCGTGACGCCGTCGAGACCGGCCAGTACGCGTGCGTGGTGGCGCCCCATCGAGCCCAGGCCGATCAGGCCGGCGCGCAGTCCAGCGGTGGTCACAGCGTCTCTCCCAGCTCGTTCACGGCGGTCGCGATCCGCTCCAGGTCACCCTCGGACAGCGAGGGGTGCACGGGAAGCGAGACGACCTCGGCAGCCGCCCGCTCGGTCTCCGGCAGGTCCCAGTTGCGTCCGGCCTTCTGGTCCGGCTCCCAGAACGGCCGCAGCCGGTGGATGGGGGTCGGGTAGTACACGGCGTTGCCGACGCCCGCCTCGGTGAGCCTGGCCATCGCGGCGTCGCGGTCACCGGTGATCCGGACGGTGTACTGGTGGTAGACGTGGTGCGCGCCATCGGCGACCGGCGGCGTCACCACACCGGGTGCGGTGATGTTCTCGCTCAGGTACGCGGCGTTCGCGCGGCGCTGCTCGGTCCAGCCGGCGAGCTTGGTGAGCTGTACGCGGCCGACGGCGGCGGCCACGTCGGTGAGGCGCATGTTGGCGCCGACGATCTCGTTCGCGTACCGCTGCTCCATACCCTGGTTGCGCAGCAGGCGCAGGGTGCGGGCGACCTCGGCGTCGCCGGTGGAGATCATGCCGCCTTCGAGGGAGTGCATGTTCTTCGTGGGGTAGAAGCTGAAGGTGCCGCCGGAGCCGAAGGCGCCGACCGGCGTGCCGTGCAGCGACGCGGCGTGCGCCTGGCAGGCGTCCTCCACGACGGCGAGCTTGTGCTTGTCGGCGATGGGCATCAGCTTGTCCATCGAGGCCGGGTTGCCGTACAGGTGGACCGGCATGATCGCGGCGGTGCGCGGGGTGATCGCGGACTCGACGGCCGCCGGGTCGAGACCGAAGTTGCCGGGCTCGATGTCGGCGAAGACGACGTCGGCGCCGACGAGCCGTACCGCGTTGGCGGAGGCGGCGAACGAGAACGACGGCACGATGACCTCGTCGCCAGGACCGATACCGAGAGCCAGCAGCAGCAGGTGGAGCGCCGAGGTGCCGGAGTTCACCGCCACGCAGTGGCGGCCGTCGACGAGTTCGGCGAAGCCTTCCTCGAACGCGGCCACCTCGGGGCCCTGGACGACCCGGCCGGTGCGCAGTACGCGGACCGCGGCCTCGATCTCTTCCTCCCCGATGACCGGGCGGGCAGCGGGGATGGGCTGCACTTCACTGCTCGACATGGACGTCGTCCTCCTTGAAACACCGCGAAAGCTCTGTGCGGCAGAGATCAGGAGTGCAGCGGTCGTCTCACGAGGCCGCGTGTACCCCTACGGCGCGATGGCCGACGCCCTGCCGAGGAATGTGGGACCGCTGTCCCTGTACGGGCCGGTCCCCGACCGCAGGTTCCGGGCGGGGACTGTCGACGGCGGGGACCACCAGTCACATTATCAGGAATTTCCGACAGAATTTCGGGGGTGTTAACCGCCAATGGCATCAGTCCCGAAACAGAAAGGCCCGTGCCCGCCACTGGAATCCAGAGGCGGGCACGGGCCGTTCAGCGGGCTGTCACCAAGAGTTCAACTCAGGCGCTCACCCATCAGTGGGCACCGACACCACGGGGGCGGCGGAAGGCTGCTCGGCCGCCGATGTCTTCTTGGCCGCGGACTTCGCGGCGGTCTTCTTCGCGGCGGTCTTCTTGGCCGCCGTCTTCTTCGTGGCCGCCTTCTTGGCCGTGGCCTTCTTCGCGGCCTTTCGCGCCGCCTTCTTGGCCGGAGCTGAGGCTTCCGCATTGCCGTCGTCGCCGGCCTCACCGCCATGCCCTGCGGATTCGGCCGAATGGGCGGCATCCGGTGCCGAATCCACCACGAGAACAGCCGCCTCTTCGGCGCCCGCCGGCGAACCGGCCGGGGCCGACGCCTTACGGGTCGCCCGGCGCCGCGCCCTCGGCGGCGCCGCCTCCGACTCCGCCGCCTCGGGCTCGGGCTCGGCCACCGGCTCCACGGCGACGGGCGCCGCCGACGGCTCGACGACAACCTCCGCCGCCTGCTCGGACTCGCCCGTCTTCGGCGAACCGGCCGGGGCCGACGCCTTACGGGTCGCCCGGCGGCGCGCCCTCGGCGGCGCCGCCTCCGGCTCCGCCGCCTCGGGCTCGGGCTCGGCCACCGGCTCCTCGGCCCTGACCTGCGGCTCGGGCTCCGTCGACCTCGGCGAACCGGCCGGAGCCGACGCCTTGCGCGACGCCCGGCGGCGCGAACGCCCGCCACGGGCGGCCGTCTCGGCCTCCGCGACGCTGCTGTACAGCTCCTCGTCGGGCACGAACTCGGGCGCGGGCAGCGCGACCGGGGCGGCGGTCTCCGCCGCCACCTCGGCCTCGGACTCGGTCTCCGAGGCCGACTCCGTCAGGACGTCGGCCGCCGTCTCGTGGTCGTGGTCCGCGCCGGATCCGCCGCGCCGCTTCTTCGCACGCTTGCCGCCACCACCGGCGCTGCCACCGCCACCGAAGCCGGTCGGCTGCTCCATGTGGACGATCACGCCACGGCCGTTGCAGTGCACGCAGGTCTCGGAGAACGACTCCAGCAGCCCCTGGCCCACCCGCTTACGGGTCATCTGGACCAGGCCGAGCGAGGTGACTTCGGCGACCTGATGCTTCGTACGGTCCCGGCCCAGGCACTCCAGCAGCCGGCGCAGCACCAGATCCCGGTTCGATTCGAGGACCATGTCGATGAAGTCGATGACGACGATGCCGCCCAGGTCGCGCAGCCGCAGCTGACGCACGATCTCCTCGGCCGCCTCCAGGTTGTTCCTGGTGACGGTCTCTTCGAGGTTGCCGCCCTGGCCGGTGAACTTCCCGGTGTTGACGTCGACCACGATCATGGCCTCGGTCTTGTCGATGACCAGCGAACCGCCGCTGGGCAGCCAGACCTTGCGGTCCAGCGCCTTCATCAGCTGCTCGTCGATCCGGTACGAGGCGAAGACGTCGACCTCGCTCGTCCAGCGGTTCAGCCGGTCGGACAGATCGGGCGCCACGTGCGCCACATAACCGTGGATGGTCTGCCATGCCTCGTCACCGCTGACGACGACCTTGGTGAAGTCCTCGTTGAAGATGTCGCGCACGACCCGGACGGTCATGTCCGGCTCACCGTAGAGAAGGGTCGGGGCGTTGCCGTTCTTCGCCTTCTTCTGGATGTCCTCCCACTGCGACTGAAGGCGCTCGACGTCGCGGCGCAGCTCGTCCTCGCTCGCGCCCTCGGCGGCCGTACGGACGATGACGCCCGCGTCCTCGGGGACGATCTTCTTCAGGATGGTCTTCAGCCGCGCCCGCTCGGTGTCGGGGAGCTTGCGGCTGATGCCGGTCATCGAGCCCTCGGGGACGTACACGAGGTAGCGGCCGGGGAGCGAGACCTGGCTGGTGAGGCGCGCGCCCTTGTGGCCGATCGGGTCCTTCGTCACCTGGACGAGGACCGACTGGCCGGACTTGAGCGCGGTCTCGATACGGCGCGGGCCGCCCGACATGCCCAGCGCCTCGAAGTTGACCTCACCGGCGTACAGGACGGCGTTGCGCCCCTTGCCGATGTCGACGAAGGCGGCCTCCATGGACGGCAGTACGTTCTGCACCTTGCCCAGGTAGACGTTGCCGACGTAGCTGGTGGCCTGCTCCTTGTTGACGTAGTGCTCGACGAGCACGTTGTCCTCAAGAACACCGATCTGGGTGCGCTCACCGCTCTGCCGCACCACCATCACGCGCTCGACGGCCTCGCGGCGCGCCAGGAACTCCGCCTCGGTGATGATCGGCACGCGGCGGCGGCCCTGCTCGCGGCCTTCACGGCGGCGCTGCTTCTTCGCTTCGAGCCGGGTCGAGCCCTTGATGGACTGGACCTCGTCCACGCCGGTGCCGGGCTCGGTGTCCTTCGTACGGCGCTCGCGCGGCTCGCGGACCTTGACGACCGTACGCTCCGGGTCGTCCACGCCGTTGTTCTCGGTGTCGGAGCCACCGTCGCCGCTGCGACGGCGCCTGCGGCGGCGCCGACGGCTGCTGCTGCTTCCGCCGCCACCCGACTGGCCGGCGGAGTCGTCGTCGCCGTCCTGCTCGTCGGAGGAGTCGGCGGCGTCCGCCTCGGAGCCGTCCTGGCTCCGCTCCTCCTGCGCGTCGTCGGCGTGCTCTTCCGACTGCTCGTCGGCGTCGGCGGACTCACCACGGCGACGGCGACGGCCGCCCCGGCGGCGGCGCCGCGACGGACGGTCGAACTCGTCGGACTCCTCGGAGTCGGACTCGTCGCCCTCGGCGGACTGCTCGGTGTCGCTCTCGTCGTCGGCGTCCCGCTCGGCGGCGGGGGCCGCGGCGGGCGCGGGCTCGGCGGCTTCGGCGGACTCGCCACGACGGCGGCGCCGACGGCGGCCGGAAGGCTCGGGGGCAGGCTCGGCGACGGGCTCGGCCGTCGTCTCGTCCTCGATGTCGAGATCGTCATCGTCCTCGACGTCACCGGCGGCGGCCATCGCGGCGGCCGTCTCGGGGGTCTGGAACATCGGCTCGGCGAAGACGGGCGCCTGGAAGACGGCCACGGCGGGCCGGGCGGCGCGCCGACGCGACCGCTCGGGCGCCTCGGTCTCCTTGGGCTCCTTGCCCTTCGCGGCGGAGTCCTTCGCGGCGGTCGTCCCCGAGCCGTCGCGCTGCTCGGCCTTCCGGGCCTTGGGCTCAGTCTTCTGCTCGGCCTCGGGCTCGGACGAGCCGGCCGCCCTGCGGCGGGTACGGCCACGGGTGGCGGCCTTCTCGGCGGCCTCGACCCGCTCCTCGTCGGCGGTGATCTGTGTGACGGCGTTCGCGGGGAGCGTCTCGCCCTGCGCGACCTCGTCGGTGTCCTCGGCCGCCTCGACCGTCTGGGGGGTGGTGGCCGGCGCGGTCACCTTGCGGGTGGCGCGGCGCCGCGCACGGGGCGGGGCGGCCTCCTCGGCGACGGGCTCCGCGACGGCCTCGGGTGCGGTTTCGGACGCGGTCTCGGCCACGGTCTCGACGGCCGGCTCCGGCACGCTCTCGGCGGGCGCGGCGACCTTACGCGTCGCCCGACGGCGGGCACGCGGCGGCGCGGCCTCATCGGCGACGACGACAGGCTCGGCGACCGGTTCCCCGACGGCATCGGCGGCGGCGGGCTCGACGACAGGTTCGATCACCGGCTCGGCGACCGTCTCGGCGGGCGCGGCGACCTTGCGGGTGGCGCGGCGCCGGGCACGGGGCGGCGCGGCCTCATCGGCCTCCGCCTCGGCCAGGGTCTCCGGGGCTGCCGCCTCGGCCACGGGGTCGGCCACGATCTCCACGGGAGCGGTGGCCTTACGGGTGGCCCGGCGACGGGCGCGCGGCGGCGCGGCCTCATCGGCGGCACCCGCGGGGGCGTCTTCCGATACGTTCGCTGTGACGTCCGTCCCCTCGGCGGACTCGGCCGCCGAGGACGGCGGCCCCGCCGGACGCGACGCGGCGCGGCGCCTGCGGCGCGGCGGCAGCGTGTCGCTGGGGCTGTTCAGTTCTTCTTCGGTCTCCCGGCTCGCACCGGGTTCGTTCTGGGACATGCGGGCGGTTCTCCCGTCACGCTCCCGGGCGCCACGCCTTGTTCCGGTCCGGCCGCGGCCCGCGCTGAGGCGCGTCTGCCGCCGTCCGGGGCGCGGGCGCCGCACAGGAGCTGTTATGTCTGGGTCGCCGGTTCCGTACGTACGCGTCGTACGTACGGCCTGGCGAAAGTCTTCGTGGTCAGCACGCGCCGCCCGACCCAGGTGGCTCCCGAGGCTCTTTCAAGGGCTGCGCTACAACAACCGTCCCTACGCGGAAACCGCACCTTCCGGCGCCTTCGCGGCGGCGGGTCCGGCGGCCGTGGATGGGCCTGCCGTGACTGCCTCGCGGTCGGGCGCGAGCGGGTCGGTCACCGTTCCGGACTCCTCGTCGAAGAGCCCCTGCGCCAGCCTGGTCACCGCTGCGGGGACCGGCGGCGCCAGGTCGGCCACAGCTCGGAGACCGGAAAGGACGTCGTCGGGTCGAACGGCGGGTGTCACGTGCCGAACAACCAGCCGCAGTATCGCACAGCGCTCGGCCCCCGGCCTATCGGCCTGTGGACGAAGCGCCCGCAGGTCGACGACGGCCCCCCGTGCGTCGAAGGTGCGCATACCGTTCTTCGCGCGCCGTTCGACCTCCACCACCTCGGCGGCGAGGAAGGCGGTCACGGCCCGCTCGGCCTCTTCGTGCCCGACCCCGTCGAGCCGCAGCTCCCACACGGAGGCGGTCAGCCGGTCGGCGAGTCCCGACGTTCGGGCCTCGACGGCGTCGATGATGTCGAGGCCGGTGGGCAGCGACTCGTCGAGCAGTTCGCGCAGTGTGCCGGGGTCGCGCGGCGCCGCGAGGGCGATCTCCAGATACTCGGCCTCGCTGCCCGTGCCGGTGGGTGCGGCATTGGCGTAACTCACCTTCGGGTGCGGGGTGAAGCCTGCCGAGTACGCCATGGGGACGTCGGCGCGGCGCAGGGCCCGCTCGAAGGCACGCTGGAAATCGCGGTGGCTGGTGAACCGGAGGCGGCCACGCTTGGTGTAGCGCAGTCTGATGCGCTGCACCGCCGGCGCGGGCGGTGGGCCTTCGGGCTGTCGCTTGCCCAGTGGTTCTTCTCCTCGATGCGGGGTGCGCGCGGTGGCGCACACCCTCGAAACGCGCGGCCGACCGGGCGGTCGGCCCCGGAAAACCCGGCTCACACCTGCTTGCGCAGGGAAATCACGGGTGCGGGTACCGCGCCGGGGACAGTTGTTGTACTACCCAGCGTACGCGCCCCGTCGACCGGCGCCTTCACAGGCTCGGCCGGGCGGGGAGCGCCGACCAGGGCGCGCCAGGCGTCGCGGCGGGCCTGCCGGACCGTTTCCCCCGCGGAGCGCAGCGTGCTCCTGACCGCCCGGCCGGTCTCGACGGCGGTCTTCTTGGCCGGGGCCCACATGTAGTCGCGGACGACGTGCCCGACGGGTGTGCAGACGGTGCGGTAGAACCAGCTCAAGGGCTGTCCGACCAGGATCCAGGCCAGCCATTTCAGGGCGCGGCCGACCGCGCGCGAGATCTGTCCGGCGATCCGCCAGGCGACGCCGACGGCGGCGGCGATCTCACGGCCGACGGGGGCCAGGACCGTGCGGTGGAGCCAGCTGAGCGGGGTGACCAGCAGGGTGACCACGAGCCACACGAGCGCCGTCCAGACGCCGGTGGCGGCGAAGGCGATGCCCTTGGCGATGCCGGTGAGCAGCCAGACGATGCCGTGGCCGATAGGCGTGAGGATGCTCTCGTAGAGCCACACCACCGGCACCACGAACCCGTAGTACCCCACCGGCACCAGCACATGGCGCCAGAGCGCCACCCAGGGCCAGACGAACAGCGCCTTGCCCAGCCACGTCAGCCCCGCGCCCAGCACATGGCCGGTGGGCGTGAGCAACGTCTCGTACAGCCAGGAGCAGACGAAGCCGATGCCCTGGCAGATCGGGGTGACCACCTTCTGGTACAGCCACACCACCGGCACCACGAACCCGTACCGCGCCACGGGCACCACCACGTACCGCCACAACGCCACCCATGGCCACACGAACAACGCCTTGCCCACGACGCGCGCCACCGGAGCGAGCAGCGACTCGTACAACCAGGAGAAGGCCAGCCCGATGCCCCGTCCGAGCGGCCGGAGTACGGAGCGATGCAGCGCCCGCGCACCGGCGGCGAGCAGATCCCACACCATGCGCACGGGGACGACGAGTACGAGTACGACGATCCGGACCGGAATCCGGATGGCCGTGGTCAGACAGCCCTCACCCGGCTCGTACGGCTCGTGGGCCGGCGCCGGCGTCTTGTCCAGATCCATGCCTCTCAGGACGCACCCGACACCCGCCCGGATCCCGAATCGGCACCTCACACCAGGTTCGTGCCCGATTCGAGACCGGGGGCCGGAGGCCGTGGTGATCGGGAACAGGACAGCGACAGGGAGCCGCGCGTCGAGCCGGGACCGGGCGAGACGATCAAGAACCTCCCCCGCGTTGCGCAAATACCGCGCCGGGCCAGTCAGTCAACGGACCCGATCGGTCGGCGCACCGAAGCAAACTCGCCCCGAAGTGGGAAATCCATGATCAATTGCGACTGTCCGCATTGGATCTAGTGCGGCGAGTGACGATCTCCCTACGGTCATAGCGGCACCAACGCCGTACACCTGGAGGATTCGTGACCCGTTTCCGTAAGCGCCTGGCACTGCTGGGCTCGGCCGCCACTCTCGCCGCAGGCGCCCTCGTTCCCACGCAACTCGCCGGCGCGGCCCCGGCGAGCGCCGCGGCGTCCTACGAGTGGGTGGCCCTGGGCGACTCGTACACCGCCGGGGTCATCCCAGCCGCGGGCGAAGTCTTCGAGGTCCCCCGTGACGGCTGCGAGCGCACCGACCAGTCCTACCCGCAGGTCATCGACCGCGACCTCGGCTCGCTGATCGAGCTGACCAACGTCAGCTGCGGCGCCGCCACGATCGAGGACATCACCTTCAATGCCCAGAATCCGATCGGGCGCCATCTGCCGCCCTTCTCCGAGGACCCGGACTACCCGTTCCCCCCGGTGCCTCCCCAGTCCGAGGCCGTCAGTCCCGGCACCGACGTGGTCACAGTCGGCGTGGGCGGCAACACCCTCGGGTTCGCCGACATGCTCTTCACCTGCCTGCAACTGGGCTCGGGCAGCGGCGGCGTGGACACGCCGTGCCGGGACGAACTCGCGCACACCGTCCCCGATCGGCTGACCAAGGTGAGCAACGACTACGGCGAGATGCTCACCGCGCTCCAGGAGAGGGCGCCGCACGCCAAGATCGTGACCGTCGGCTACCCGACGGTCATCCCCGAGGACACGTCCAAGTGCCGGTACGACGACTGGCAGCAGTTCGCCTCGATCACCCCAGGTGACTTGGACTGGCTCCGCAAGGACGTCCTGGAACCCCTCAACAAGGTCATCGAGAAGTCGGCCGGCAACCACGACGCGACCTTCGTCAACCTCTACGACTCCTCCCGACAGCACAGCGTCTGCGACTCCGGCAAGTGGGTGGAGGGCATCTTCACCCGATTCCCCGACCAGCTGGCCTTCGTGCATCCCAACGCCAAGGGCCACCAGAACGCCGCCGACCACGTTTCGGCGGCGGTGCTGAACTCCATCGGCATCGGCTGACCCCCACACCGCGGTCCCGGACCGCCTGGAGCGAGCTGCCTCCGGCCCGACAGCCGGAGGCAGCGACGCTCCCCTCCCGCTTCCCGGGGGGGGCGGATGCCTCCACGAACGGCTTCCACGACAGGCGATCGGTTGCTCGGGCCCGTCTACTGGGCGAGGGGGCCGAACGACAAAGGAGGGATTCCCATGGCTGTGGTGATGTCCTTGCGCGCGCCGGGGGTCACGCCCGAGCAGTACGAGGCCGTGCGGACCGCGATGCGCTGGGAGGAGCACCTGCCGGAGGGCGCGGTCCTGCACGTGGCCTGGTTCGAGGGTGGCGCGCTGCATGTGACCGATGTGTGGAACACCCGAGAGGACTTCGAGCGGTTCTTCACCGACCGGCTCGGGTCCGCACTCAAAGAAGCCGGCGTCACAGGGAAGCCCGAGACCTCGTTCTCGCCCCTCCAACGGCGTTTTGTGGCCCCCGGCGTCAGCGGCTCCGACTGACGCGCAAGGCCGCCGAATGCGGTGCGACTCCGGCCGGCCGCACCGCACCGGACGTCTAGGGTCTGTCGTTTGGATCCGGCCTGATCCAAACGACAGACCCTAGACGTCCTGGCATATGCGACAAGCTCCGGGTAGCCGTGTCACCCGATCGGCCCAGCGTTCCGGACGGGTTGTCTAGCCCCTTTTGACCGTCAGCGGCAGCAGCTTCTTGCCCGTCGGACCGATCTGGATGTCCAAGTCGAGCTGCGGGCACACTCCGCAGTCGAAGCACGGCGTCCAGCGGCAGTCCTCGACCTCGGTCTCGTCCAGCGCGTCCTGCCAGTCCTCCCAGAGCCAGTCCTTGTCGAGACCGGAGTCCAGATGGTCCCAGGGCAGGACCTCCTCGTACGTGCGCTCGCGCGTGGTGTACCAGTCGATGTCCAGGCCGGCCTGCGGCAGCGTCTTCGCGGCGGCGGTCATCCAGCGGTCGTAGCTGAAGTGTTCGCGCCAGCCGTCGAACCGGCCGCCGTCCTCGTAGACCGCCCGGATGACCGCGCCCACCCGGCGGTCGCCGCGCGAGAGCAGGCCCTCGACGATGCCGGGCTTGCCGTCGTGGTAGCGGAAGCCGATCGAGCGGCCGTACTTCTTGTCCGCGCGGATCTTGTCGCGCAGCTTCAGCAGCCGCTCGTCGGTCTCCTCGACGCTCAGCTGCGGCGCCCACTGGAACGGGGTGTGCGGCTTGGGCACGAACCCGCCGATGGAGACGGTGCAGCGGATGTCGTTCTGGCCGGAGACCTTGCGGCCCTCCGCGATGACGTTGACCGCCATGTCGCCGATCTGCAGGACGTCCTCGTCGGTCTCCGTCGGCAGCCCGCACATGAAGTAGAGCTTCACCTGGCGCCAGCCGTTGCCGTACGCGGTGGAGACCGTACGGATCAGGTCCTCCTCCGAGACCATCTTGTTGATGACCTTGCGCAGCCGTTCGGAGCCGCCCTCGGGGGCGAAGGTGAGACCGGAGCGGCGGCCGTTGCGCGTCAGCTCGTTGGCGAGGTCGACGTTGAACGCGTCGACACGGGTGGACGGGAGGGAGAGGCCGATCTTCTCCTCCTCGTACCGGTCGGCGAGGCCCTTCGCGACGTCGGCGATCTCGCTGTGGTCGGCGGAGGACAGCGACAGCAGGCCGACCTCCTCGAAGCCGGTCGCCTTCAGGCCCTTCTCGACCATCTCGCCGATGCCGGTGATGCTGCGCTCCCGGACGGGCCGCGTGATCATGCCGGCCTGGCAGAAGCGGCAGCCGCGCGTGCACCCGCGGAAGATCTCGACGGACATCCGCTCGTGCACGGTCTCGGCGAGCGGCACCAGCGGCTGCTTCGGGTACGGCCACTCGTCGAGGTCCATGACGGTGTGCTTGGAGACCCGCCACGGGACGCCGGACCGGTTGGGGACGGTACGGGCGATACGGCCGTCCGGCAGGTACTCGACGTCGTAGAAGCCCGGCACGTACACCCCGCCGGTCTTCGCGAGCCTCAGCAGCAGCTCCTCGCGGCCACCGGTCCGGCCCTCGGCCTTCCAGGCCCGGATGATCGCGGTGATCTGAAGGACCGCCTGCTCACCGTCGCCGATGACGGCGCAGTCGATGAACTCGGCGATCGGCTCGGGGTTGAACGCCGCGTGGCCGCCCGCGAGGACGATCGGGTGGTCGACGGTGCGGTCCGCCGCGTTGAGCGGGATCCCGGCCAGGTCGAGCGCCGTGAGCATGTTGGTGTAGCCCAGCTCGGTGGAGAAGGAGAGCCCGAAGACGTCGAAGGCGGAGACCGGGCGGTGCGCGTCCACCGTGAACTGCGGGACCCGGTGCTCGCGCATCAGCGCTTCGAGGTCGGGCCAGACGCTGTACGTACGCTCCGCGAGCACGCCCTCGCGCTCGTTGAGTACCTCGTACAGGATCATGACGCCCTGGTTGGGCAGCCCCACCTCGTACGCGTCCGGGTACATCAGCGCCCAGCGGACGTCGCACGCGTCCCAGTCCTTGACGGTGGAGTTGAGTTCACCGCCGACGTATTGGATCGGCTTCTGCACATGCGGGAGCAGAGCTTCGAGCTGTGGGAAGACCGATTCAACAGCAGACATCACGGCGACTTTCGTGGACTGACGGGGTGACCATTCAGGCTACCCCGACCGCCAACCGCCCCTCACCGCGCGAAGCCCCGCGAAGCCCTGCCCGGGCCGTCCTCAGCCCGTCAGCGCCCGGCGCAGCTTCGGCTCGGCCGACTTCTTCCAGACGCGCGGCAGCTCCCGCTCCCGGTCCGCGGCCCGTGCCTCCTCCTCGCCGTACAGCAGCCCCCAGGTGAAAGCGGACTCACCGGCGGCATGTGCCTGGATCGCGAGGTCGCGCAGGGCGTCGCGGGCCACCACGCTGTCCTGGTGGTCGCCGAGCACGGTCTGCACGGCCCTCATCCGCTTCGAGAAGCGCTTCGCGGGCGTGCCGAGGGCGGCGCTGGCCGCGTCGGCGGCGTAACGGGCGCGCTTGGCGGCCTTGCGGGCGTCGTGGAGCGCCAGGTCGCGCTCCTCCCCCGGCGCGAGCGCCAGTGCGTGCTCGACCCGGCCCGCGAGGCGTTCGTAGTCCTTGATGATCGCCCGAGGCAGCACCTTGCCGGGCTTCCTGTCGGCGCTGTCCGCGAGCAGCGGCGGATCGGCGAGCAGGGCGTCCACCGAGTCCAGCAGGCGCAGATAGCGCGCGCTGTCGAGGACGCCGAGGGTCCTGGCCCGTGCGTCGGTGCGTCCCGCGGCGTCCCAGATCTGGAGCCGGGCGTGCACCGGGCCGAGCAGCAGGGTCGGGTGGTGGGCGTCGACGCGTTCGGTGAGGCGCTCGGCGAGGACCTCCTGGTCCCGGTCGACGCCCAGCTCCCCGGCGAGCCACTTCAGCTCCGCGCCGATGGGGCGGCTGGCCTCGCGGTCGAGCACCTTCTTGTACGTACGGAACGCGGACCGCATCCGGCGGGTGGCGACCCGCAGCTGGTGCACCGAGTCGGGCAGGTCCCGGCGGACGGCGGCGTCGTACGAGACGATCGCGTCGGCCTGCTCGCGCAGATAGGCCAGTACGTGGTCCCCGGCGGTGACCGCCGCGTGCCCGGCGCCCTTCGCCCCCTTGCCGGCGTCCCGGTTCCTGGTCTTCCTCGCGGCCGGCGCGCTCCCGGCGGGCGCCGTCTCGGCGAGGGCCCTGGCGAGCTTGGAACTGGCGGACGCCGGACGTACCCCCGCCTTGCGGAGGACCTTCTCCACGGCGTCGAGCAGCGCCGGGTCGCCGTCGTCGGCCAGCTCGACCTCGATCTCGGTCCAGCGGGCTGTGCCGGACCCGTCGGGCAGGCGTTGGGCACGGACGGTGTCCACAGCCACCTCGGCGAGGGTTCTGCCGCTCTTGTCGACCAGCAGGCTGAGGTCGCGCGAGGTCCGCAGCCGTACGACGGGGGCCAGCTCAGCGCCGCGGACGCGGGAGCGCACCAGCGCGGCCAGCTCGTCGGGGAGGGTGTCGGAGAGCGGAGCCTGGATCTCGTCGCGGACGTCGTTGCCGACGGGGAATTTCAGATGCCAGCCCGCGTCGGCGCCGCCGGTGCGCCGGCGGAGGGTGAGCAGGTCGGTGGTCAACCGCAGATCGGCCGTGTCGTGGTAGACGGCGTCAAGCTCGGTGACGCCTTCGGCGCTGACGGCCGAGACGGCGGGGACCTTGGTGAGGTCCGGCAGAACGAAACGACGGCCACCGGGTTCCGAGCCGCCGTCGCCGCGGTCGCCACCCTCCAGCCGCACCGGGAGTTCGTACTTTCGCTCGATCTCGCGCTTTGTGTCCGCCATCTTCACAAACGTAGTCGCAGGGGCCGCCGAGTGGCAGCCCCCGCTACTCCGAACCGGCGGATCACGCCGCCGGTCACGCAGACATGGGCCGCTGCACCCTGATCGACTGGAGCAGCCCGACCGCGATCCAGACCGCGAACATCGACGTGCCTCCGTACGACACGAACGGCAGCGGCAGACCCGCCACCGGCATGATCCCGAGCGTCATGCCGACGTTCTCGAATGACTGGAAGGCGAACCAGGCGATGATCCCGGCCGCCACGATCGTGCCGTACAGCTCGGTCGTCTCACGGGCGATCCGGCACGCGCGCCACAGCACCACACCGAGCAGCAGCAGGATCAGCCCGGCCCCGAGGAAGCCCAGCTCCTCCCCCGCGACGGTGAAGACGAAGTCGGTCTGCTGCTCGGGGACGAACTGGCCGGTGGTCTGGGAGCCCTTGAAGAGTCCGGTGCCGGTCAGGCCGCCCGAACCGATCGCGATCCGCGCCTGGTTGGTGTTGTAGCCGACTCCCGCCGGGTCCAGCTCCGGGTTGGCGAAGGCGGCGAAGCGGTTGATCTGGTACTCGTCGAGGATCCCGAGCGCGGCGACGGCGACGGCACCCGCGACACCGGCGCCGACGAGCCCGAAGATCCACCGGTTGGACGCCCCGGAGGAGAGCAGGACGCCGAGCACGATCACCGCCATGACCATCACCGAGCCGAGGTCCGGCATCATCATGACGATCATGATCGGGACGACCGCGAGGCCCAGGGACTTCGCGACCGTCCGATGGTCCGGATGGGCCTGATCACCCGCGTCGACTCTGGCCGCGAGCAGCATCGCCATACCGAGGATGATCGTGATCTTCACAAACTCCGAGGGCTGGAGCGTGAAGCCGCCGCCGAGCACGATCCAGGCGTGCGCGCCGTTGATGGTCGCGCCGAGCGGGGTGAGCACCAGCAGCACGAGCACGACGGAGAGGCCGTAGAGCACCGGCACCGCGCCGCGCAGGGTGCGGTGGCCGAGCCAGATCGTGCCGATCATCAGGGCCAGCCCGATACCGGTGTTCAGTATGTGGCGGAGGAAGAAGTGGTACTCGTCGCCCTGGTTGAGAGACGTACGGTTACGGGTCGCCGACCAGACGAGCAGCGACCCGACCGCCGACAGCGCGATCGAGGAGAACAGCAGGGGCCAGTCCAGCCTGCGCGCCAGCGAGTCGCGGGCGGCGAGCGTCGCCCAGAGCCCGCGCTCGGGACCGTATCCGGAGACGGAGAAGCCGCCCGTGCCGGCCATGCGTCAGTCCCTCCGCGCGGGTGGCCCCGCGAGCTGTTCGTTGTCGTTCGGTGTCCGGCCGGGACCGGCCGGTGGCCGGCCCACGTCGCCGGGGGCCTGACGGTTGTCCGGGGCCCGGCCCGCGTCGCCCGGGGCCTGGTTCGCGCCGGGGTCCTGCGGCACCTGCCCGGCGTTGTCACCGGCCGGCGCGATCTCGTTGCCGTCCAGCGGCGCCTGTTCCGGTACGTACGGCTTGACGGTCGGCGCGTCGATCGTGCCGTCGGGCTCGATCTTGGGCAGTGCGGTACGCGGCTTGGGCAGCAGGGCCTTCTTCATGTTCTGCCCGCCCTTCGCGTCGAGGCCGTACATCGCCTCGTAGATCTTCCGTACGGCGGGGCCCGAGGCGCCGGAGCCCGTACCACCCTGGGAGATCGTCATGACGATCGTGTAGTCCTCGGTGTACGAGGCGAACCAGGACGTCGTCTGCTTGCCGTAGACCTCGGCCGTACCCGTCTTGGCGTGCATCGGGATCTTGTCCTGCGGCCAGCCGCCGAACCGCCAGGCCGCCGAGCCGGTGGTCGCCACTCCCGCCAGCGCCTTGTCCAGCTGGTCGCGCAGCGTGCGGTCGACCGGCAGCTTGCCGTGCGACTGCGGCTTGATCTCCTCGACGCTCTTGCCGTCGGGGCTGACGATCGCCTTGCCGACGCTCGGGGTGTACATGGTGCCGCCGTTGGCGATCGCCGAGTAGATCGTGGCCATCTGGATCGGGGTGACGAGCGTGTCACCCTGGCCGATCGAGTAGTTGACCGCGTCACCGGCGCGCATCCGGTTGCCTTCGAGGCAGCCCTCGTACGCCAGTTGCTCGACGTACGTGCCGCCCTTCTTGCCCTGCTCGCACCAGTCGGCCTTGTTGGCCTCCCAGAAGTCCTGCTTCCACTGGCGGTCCGGGATCCGGCCCACGACCTCGTTGGGGAGGTCGATGCCGGTCTCCTTGGCGAGGCCGAACTCCTTGGCGGTCTTGTAGAACCAGTCGTTGGCGCCCTTCTTGGGCTTGTTGCCGCCGTCCTTGCGCCACTCGTTGTGCGCGAGCCCGTAGAAGACGGTGTCGCAGGAGACCTCCAGGGCGCGGCCGAGGTTGATGTTGCCGTAGCCCTGGGACTCGAAGTTCTTGAAGACCTGGTTGCCGATGGAGTACGAACTGGGGCACGGGTAGCTGCCGTTGAAGTCGTAACCGGCCCTGACCGCCGCCGTCGACGAGATGACCTTGAAGATCGAGCCGGGGGCGGCCTGCGACTGGATTCCCCGGTTCAGCAGCGGGAAGTTGGACTTCTTGCTGGTGAGCTTGGAGTAGTCCTTCGCGGAGATCCCGCCGACCCAGGCGTTGGGGTCGTACGTCGGCTGGGAGGCCATCGAGACGACGCGGCCGGTCTTGGACTCCAGGACCACCACGGCGCCCGCGTCGGCCTTGTAGTTCTCGTTGGTGTTGCGGTCCATCTCCTTGCGGGCCGCCTTCATCGCCTCGTTCAGCTCGAACTCGGCGACGGCCTGCACCCGCGCGTCGATGGAGGTGATGATGTTGGAGCCCGGCTCGGCCTGGTCGCTCTTGGCCTGGCCGATGACACGGCCGAGGTTGTCGACCTCGTAGCGGGTGACGCCCGCGTCGCCGCGCAGGTACTTGTCGTACGTACGCTCCAGACCGGAGCGGCCGACCTGGTCGGAGCGGAGGAACGGCGAGTCGGTGTCCTGCGCCTTGGTGATCTCCTCGTCGGTCACCGGCGAGAGATAGCCGAGCACCTGGGCGGTGTTGGCCTTGGCCGGCGCGGCGTAGCGGCGCACGGCGGTCGGCTCGGCGGTGATACCGGGAAAGTCCTCGGCGCGCTCGCGGATCTGGAGCGCCTGCTGCGTGGTGGCCTCGTCGGTGACGGGGATCGGCTGGTACGGCGAACCGTTCCAGCAGGGCTGCGGCGTCTCGTTGTCGCAGAGCCTGACCTTGTCCCCGACCTCCTTCGGCGACATGCCGAGGACTTCGGCGAGACGGATGAGGACCGCCTTCCCGCTGTCCTGCATCTTCATCAGCTCGGTGCGGCTGGCGGAGACGACGAGACGGGTCTCGTTGTCGGCGAGCGGCACGCCCTGCGAGTCGAGGATCGAACCGCGGACGGCCGGCTGGACGACCTGTTGTACGTGGTTGTTCTTCGCCTCGTCCGTGTACTCCGCGCCGTTGCGGACCTGGAGGTACCAGAGCCGTCCGCCGAGGGTGAGCAGCAGCGAGACGACGAGGACCTGGATGATGATGAGCCGGATCTGGACCCGCTGCGTCCGTCCGGTCTCCGGAATGTTGCTCACAGCCGTTTGACCCCCTTGATCCGTCCGGCACGTGCCGCGCGCGACCTGGCCGTCTTCAACCGCAGTACGCCGCGCTGGCTCCCGATCTTCAGTCCGGTCCCCGCCGCGAGCCAGCCGGAGGCGACGTCGCCGCCGCCGCTCGACTTCGCGGCGAGCGGGTCGTTCTCCGCGCGTCTGGCCAGGGCCATGATCAGCGGGACGGTGAACGGGGCGAGCAGCAGGTCGTAGATGGCCGAGGTGATCACCAGGTTGGTGAGGCCCACATGACGGGCGGCGGTGTCGCCGACGAGGGCGCCGACACCCGCGTACAGCAGGGTCGTGGTGACGGCGGCGCCGACCACCACGACCATCGGGCCCAGCGCGGTGCGCAGTTGGCCCTTCTCGGGCTTGGCGAGTCCGGCGAGATAGCCGATCAGGCAGAGCACCAGCGCGTAGCGTCCGGCGGCGTGGTCGGCGGGCGGGGCGATGTCGGCGAGGAGCCCGGCGCCGAAGCCGATGAGGGCGCCGCTGGTGTGGCCGTAGACCAGGGCGAGCGCGATGACGACGAGAAGCAGCAGATCGGGTACGGCTCCGGGGAGTTGGAGCCGGGCGAGTACGGACACCTGGACGACCAGCGCGACGACGACAAGGGTGACGGAGAGCAGCGTCCGGTTGAGGCGCATGGGGATCAGCTCTACTCCTGCTCGTTGACCTGGCCGTCGTCCGGCGGCTGCGGCCCGCCTGGCGACGGGGTGGCCGTGACAGTGACGGTCGGGGTGGGCTTGGGCTTGGCGGGCTTCTGCGGCAGGACCATGTCGCGCGGGTCCTCGCGGGGTGCCTGGACGACGACGCCGACGATGTCGAGCTTGCTGAAGCCGACGTACGGGCGGACGTAGATGTCGCGCGTGAGGCCGCCGGCGGCGGGGTCGACGCGGACGACCTGGCCGACCGGCACTCCGGGGACGAACGGCCGGTCCTTGTTGGACCCGAACGTGACCAGCCGGTCGCCGGGCTTCACCTTGGCCTTGCCGTTGAGGAGTTGGACGTTGAACGGCTGGTCGCCCTGGCCGGTGGCGAAGCCCAGTTCGTCGGAGCGCTCCATCCGGGTGCCGACCGTGAAGTCCGGGTCGTTGGCGAGCAGTACGGTCGCGGTGCTCGGTCCCACCGTGGTGATGCGGCCGACGAGCCCGTCACCGTTCAGGACGGTCATGTCGCGCTTGAGGCCGTCCTTCGCGCCCGCGTCGATGGTCACGGTCCAGGAGAAGCCCTGGGCCGCTCCTATGGCGATGACCTCGGCGGCCTTTATGCCGTACTGGCCGGCGCCCGCCGCCTTCAGGAGCTTGTCCAGCTCCTTCACACGGCTGCGGTTGCGGTCGTCGCTGCCGAGCCGCTGCTTGAGTGCCGCGTTCTCCCGCTCCAGGGCGCTGATGCGGTCGTGCCGCGTACCGGAGTCCCGTACGGCCCCGATTGCGTTGCCGACCGGATCGACGGCCTGCGAGACGCCTCTCTGCACGGGGCCGAAGACCGAGGCCGCGGCCTGTCGGGCACCGTCGACGGGTGATGCCTCTCCCCCACGGATATCCACCGTGATCAGTGCGAACGCGATGGCGATCAGCAGCACCAGGAGCAGCCGGCTCTCTCGTGTGTCCCTCACGTGCGGCGGCCGTGCCTTCCTCGTTGGAATGCCTCGTCGGAAACCTTCGTGCGAATCGCGGGAATCACCCGGAAGGGATTCGTCTCAATTGGCACTTCGGTTTGGTCTTGTCTGTATATCAACGATCCACCGACGGGGACGTCGCGTTCCATATGGGGTGTCCCCCGGGCTTGTTGAGCCCGGGGGATATTCGCACTTTTCATGATCCGCGCGGGTCGGTCAGCGATACGTCATCTGCGCGGCGACGCGTCCAGCACCTGCTGAAGGGCTTCGAACTCCTCGACGCACTTGCCGGAGCCCAGAGCCACCGAATCCAGCGGGTCCTCGGCGATGTGGATGGGCATACCGGTCTCACGCCGCAGCCGCTCGTCGAGGCCGCGCAGCAGGGCGCCGCCGCCGGTGAGGACGATGCCGCGGTCCATCACGTCGCCGGACAGCTCCGGCGGGCACTTGTCGAGCGTGGTCTTCACCGCGTCCACGATGGCGTTGACCGGCTCCTCGATGGCCTTGCGGACCTCGGCGGCAGAGACGACGACGGTCTTCGGCAGCCCCGACACCAGGTCGCGGCCACGGATCTCGGTGTGCTCCTCCTTGTCGAGGTCGTACGCCGAACCGATGGTGATCTTGATCTGCTCGGCGGTGCGCTCACCGAGGAGGAGCGAGTACTCCTTCTTGATGTGCTGGATGATCGCGTTGTCCAACTCGTCGCCGGCCACCCGGATCGACTGCGCGGTGACGATGCCGCCGAGCGAGATCACCGCGACCTCGGTGGTGCCGCCGCCGATGTCCACGACCATGTTGCCGGTCGCCTCGTGGACGGGAAGGCCCGAGCCGATGGCGGCGGCCATGGGCTCCTCGATGATGTGCACCTGACGGGCGCCCGCCTGGGTGGACGCCTCGATGACGGCGCGCCGCTCGACTCCCGTGATACCGGAGGGCACACAGACGACGACCCGCGGACGGGCCAGGTAGCGGCGCTTGTGGATCTTGAGAATGAAGTAGCGCAGCATGCGTTCGGTGATCTCGAAGTCGGCGATCACGCCGTCCTTCAGCGGCCGGACGGCAACGATGTTGCCCGGTGTCCGGCCGATCATCTTCTTCGCTTCGGCGCCGACCGCGAGGATGCCACCCGTGTTGGTGTTGATGGCGACGACGGACGGCTCGTTGAGCACGATCCCCCGACCCCTGACGTACACCAGCGTGTTGGCGGTCCCGAGGTCGACAGCCATGTCACGGCCGATGAACGACATCTTGTTCCCCATGAGGATGCGTCTGGCCTTCCCAAATCGAGCTTTGACGGCTTTTCAGGATGGCGAGGTGGATGCTGTGGGTGGAGACTTCCATCGTAGTGCCGTCCCCGCTGACTCGGCGCGGCAGATCCACCTCTAATAAAGGTGACGATGTGTCGCAGCCATGCGTTCCCGATCTGGCTCCGCATATGCCGGGGGAGGCCGAATTCCGTCGGCCGCCGCAGCTGCGCTCAGCGCTGTATGGCTGACGTTTGGTCAGGAAAGACCAGGGTAGGGGGTGTCTTTCAGTGCTCTGGGAAGAAAAGTTTCAGTTCCCGAATGGCGGACTCCTCGGAGTCCGAGGCGTGGATCAGGTTCTCCCGGACGATCGTTCCGAAGTCCCCCCGAATGGACCCCGGCGCTGCGGCGATCGGGTCAGTGGGGCCCGCCAGAGTCCGTACGCCCTCGATGACGCGCTCGCCCTCGACGACCATCGCGACGACCGGGCCCGACGCCATGAACTCGATCAGCGGCTCGTAGAACGGCCGGCCCTTGTGCTCGCCGTAGTGCTGCTCCAGCGTGCTCTCGTCGAGCGTGCGCAGCTCAAGTGCGGTGATGCTCCAGCCGGCCTTGCGCTCGATACGGCCGATGATCTCTCCCACCAAAGCGCGGCGGACGGCGTCCGGCTTGAGGAGGACGAGAGTGCGCTGGGTCATGGTGTGCGGCTCCTTGCGGGCATTCGCTGCGGGCAAACGGGTGAAGTGGTGTGAGGCTACAGGTGCGGAGAGCCCGCTCCGTACCCGGTCCACGTACGGACGGGCCTCTGGACCCGCTAGATCTGCGGCTCGGCGGGTGGTTCGGCCCCGGCCAGTTCCGCCCATCGCGCCTTCGCCTCGTCGATCTTGCGCCCGAAGTGGACCGAGGCCCACCACAGGGCGCCGAAGAGCACGCCGAGGAAGAACATCACCGGCACCACGAAACCGCCCGCGACCAGCGCGATCTGGAAGGCCCAGCCGAGCTGGACCCCGCCGGGCCTGGTGACCACGGCGCACAGCAGCAGGGACAGAAGCATCGCGATGCCGCAGACCGTCCACACTGTGCCCATCGACAGGTCGTCGGACTTCATGGCGACGAGCCCGGCGAAGCCGATCACGAAGAACTCACCGATCAGCGTCGACGCGCAGAGCGTACGCATGCGAAATCAGGCCTTTCCCAGAAGCAGCCGGGCCTCGCCGACCGTGATCACCGAACCGGTCACCAGCACGCCGGCGCCCGCGTACTCCCCGTCCTCCTCGGCGAGCGTGATCGCCGCCTCCAGCGCGTCGTCGAGCCGCGGTTCGACCTGCACCCGGTCGTCGCCGAACAGCTCGACGGCGACGGCAGCCAGCTCGTCCGCGCTCATCGCGCGGTCGCTGGAGTTCTGCGTGACGACGATCTCCGCGAAGACCGGCTCCAGGGCTTCGAGAAGCCCCCGGACGTCCTTGCCGGTGCCCGCGCCGACGACCCCGATCAGTCTGCTGAAGCCGAACGACTCACCGATCGCCGCCGCCACGGCCCGCGCGCCCGCCGGATTGTGCGCCGCGTCCAGGACGACAGTCGGCGAGCGCCGTACGACCTCAAGTCGGCCCGGCGAGATGACGGAGGCGAACGCCGAGCGCACCGTGTCCAGGTCCAGGGGGCGGGCGTGGGCGCCGACCCCGAAGAACGCCTCGACCGCCGCCAGCGCCACCGCCGCGTTGTGCGCCTGATGGGCGCCGTACAGCGGGAGGAAGATCTGCTCGTACTCACCACCGAGGCCGCGCAGCGTCAGCATCTGGCCGCCGACCGCGACCTCGCGGGCGACGATGCCGAACTCCATGCCCTCGCGCGCCACCGTCGCGTCCGCCTCGACGGCCTTCTTGAGCATCACCTGCGACGCGTCCACCGGCTGCTGCGCCAGGACGACCGTCGCGCCCTGCTTGATGATCCCGGCCTTCTCCACGGCGATCTCACCCGGCGTGGAGCCGAGCCGGTCGGTGTGGTCCAGGTCGATCGGGGTGACGACCGCGACGGTGGCGTCGATCACGTTCGTCGCGTCCCAGCTGCCGCCCATGCCGACCTCGACCACCGCGACGTCCACCGGGGCGTCCGCGAAGGCCGCGTACGCCATGCCGGTGAGGACCTCGAAGAACGAGAGCCGGTGGTCCTCGGCGCCGTCCACCATCTCGACGTACGGCTTGATCTCCTCGTACGTCTCGATGAACCGCTCCGGCGAGATCGGTTCGCCGTCGAGGCTGATCCGCTCGGTGACCGAGGAGACGTGCGGGCTGGTGTAGCGGCCGGTGCGCAGGTCGCAGGCGCGGAGCAGCGCCTCGATCATGCGGGCCGTGGACGTCTTGCCGTTGGTGCCGGTGATGTGGATCGACGGATACGCCCGCTGGGGGGCGCCGAGCACATCCATCAGCGCCTCGATGCGAGTGACCGACGGCTCAAGCTTCGTCTCGCCCCAGCGTCCGGCCAGCTCCTGCTCGACGGCGCGCAGCGCCTTGTCGACCTCCGGGTCGGCGGGCCGGGCCGGGACGCCGTCGCCCTGCGGGGGGCCCGTCTGGGCGCGCAGGGTGCGGCTCCCGGCCTCGATCACGGCGAGGTCGGGGTCGCGGGTCGTCTCGGCTTGGACGATGTCGTCGAAATCGTCGTCGTACTCGCCGGGCTGGTCTGGCTGGTCGGGCCGGTGCTCACTCACAGGGCCCAGTCTACGGAGCGGGTACGACACCGATGCCGCCCCCGCCCCGTAGGGCGCCGCCCCCCGGCTGTCAGCTCTCCGGGAGCGCCGCGAGCTGCGCCGTGATGCGCTCGATGTCCGCCTCCGCCTTGGCCAGCCGGCCGCGGATCTTGTCGACCACGTTGTCCGGGGCCTTCGCGAGGAACGCCTCGTTGCCGAGCTTGGCCGTGGCCTGCTGCCGCTCCTTCACCGCCGCGTCCTTGTCCTTCGTCAGACGCTTGCGCTCCGCCGCGACGTCGATCGTGCCGGACAGGTCGAGCGCGACCGTGACACCGGCGACCGGCAGGGTCGCGGTCGCCTGGAAGGCCTCGCCCTCCTCCTGGAGACGCAGCAGTTGGCGGATCGCCGCCTCGTGCGCGGCGAGCGGCGTGGCGGACAGGTCGAGCCGGCCGGGGACCTTCTGGCCCGGCTGGAGTCCCTGGTCGGCGCGGAAGCGGCGGACCTCCGTGACGACCTGCTGGACGTGCTCGATCTCCCGCTCGGCGGCCTTGTCGCGGAAGCCGGAGTCGGCCGGCCAGTCGGCGACGACGACCGACTCCTTGCCCGTCAGCGTCGTCCACAGCGTCTCGGTGACGAAGGGCACGACCGGGTGCAGCAGCCGCAGGGTGACGTCCAGGACCTCGCCGAGGACGCGGCTGGAGACCTTGGCCTGCTCGCCGCCCGCGAAGAACGTCGTCTTGGACAGCTCGACGTACCAGTCGAAGACCTCGTCCCACGCGAAGTGGAAGAGGGCGTCGCTGAGTTTGGAGAACTGGTAGTCCTCGTAGAGGGCGTCGACCTGGGCGACGGTCTCGTTCAGCCGCGAGAGGATCCAGCGGTCCGTGGCGGACATCTCCGAGGCGTCGGGCAGCGGGCCCTCGACCGTCGCGCCGTTCATCATGGCGAAACGGGTGGCGTTCCAGACCTTGTTGGCGAAGTTGCGGGAGCCCTGGACCCAGTCCTCGCCGATGGGGACGTCGACACCGGGGTTGGCGCCCCGCGCGAGGGTGAAACGGACCGCGTCGGCGCCGTACTTGTCCATCCAGTCCATCGGATTGACCGCGTTGCCGAAGGACTTCGACATCTTCTTGCCGAACTGGTCGCGGACCATGCCGTGCAGCGCGATGGTGTGGAACGGCGGGGTTCCGTCCATCGCGTACAGGCCGAACAGCATCATCCGCGCGACCCAGAAGAACAGGATGTCGTATCCCGTGACCAGGACCGAGTTCGGATAGAACTTCTCCAGGCTCGGGGTCTGTTCGGGCCAGCCGAGGGTCGAGAACGGCCAGAGGCCGGACGAGAACCAGGTGTCCAGGACGTCCGTGTCCTGGTGCCAGCCCTCACCGGTCGGCGGCTCGTCGTCCGGGCCGACACAGACGGTCTCACCGTCCGGGCCGTGCCACACCGGGATCCGGTGGCCCCACCACAACTGCCGTGAGATGTTCCAGTCGTTGAGGTTGTCGATCCACGCGAAGTAGCGGGACTCCATCTCCTTGGGGTGAATCGTGACGCGGCCGTCCCGGACGGCGTCGCCGGCCGCCTTGGCGAGCGTGGCGACCTTGACCCACCACTGGAGCGACAGCCGCGGCTCGACGGTCGTCTTGCAGCGCGAGCAGTGGCCGACGGAGTGGACGTACGGCCGCTTCTCGGCGACGATCCGGCCGTCCGCGCGCAGCGCCGCGACGATGGCGGAGCGGGCCTCGTACCGGTCGAGCCCCTGGAAGGGGCCGGGGGTCGTGATCACGGCCCGCTCGTCCATGACCGTGACGTTCGGCAGGTCGTGGCGACGGCCGATCTCGAAGTCGTTCGGGTCGTGCGCGGGCGTGACCTTGACGGCGCCCGTGCCGAACTCGGGGTCGACGTGCGTGTCCGCGACGACGGGGATCGTACGGTCGGTGAGCGGCAGTTTGATCCGCTTGCCGATCAGGTGCGTGTAGCGCGCGTCGTCCGGGTGGACGGCGACGGCGGTGTCACCCAGCATCGTCTCGGCGCGGGTGGTGGCGACGACGAGCGACTCGTCCCCGTCGCCGTACTTGATCGAGACCAACTCGCCGTCGTCGTCCTGGTATTCGACCTCGATGTCGGAGATCGCGGTGAGACAGCGCGGGCACCAGTTGATGATGCGCTCGGCGCGGTAGATCAGCCCGTCGTCGAAGAGTCGCTTGAAGATGGTCTGGACGGCCGCCGACAGCCCCTCGTCCATCGTGAACCGCTCACGGGACCAGGCGACGCCGTCACCGAGGCGGCGCATCTGCCCGGAGATCTGGCCGCCGGACTCTTCCTTCCACTGCCAGACGCGCTCGACGAAGGCCTCACGCCCCAGGTCGTGCCGGGACTTGCCCTCCTTCGCCAACTCCCGCTCGACGACGTTCTGGGTGGCGATACCGGCGTGGTCCATGCCGGGCTGCCACAGCGTCTCGTAACCCTGCATGCGCTTACGGCGGGTCAGGGCGTCGATCAGCGTGTGCTCGAAGGCGTGCCCGAGATGCAGGGACCCGGTGACGTTCGGCGGCGGGATGACGATGGTGTACGGCGGCTTCCCGCTCTTCTCGTCTGCGTCGAAGTAGCCCCGTTCTACCCAGCGCTCGTACAGTTTCCCCTCCACCTCGGCCGGCGCGTACTGGGTCGGCAGTTCAGGGTTGGCTGCGGGCTGCGCTTGAGAGTTCTCGGTCACAGACACAGTTTAGAGGCGTCACAGCACCGCACTGAAACGGGATAGTTCGGTAACGGTGCGCCCCCCGATGGTCCATGGCGCCACTCCTTCAGTCAGGATGTCGGATACGCGTAAGCATCTGGAGGGGACAGAGCACATGAGCTACAACCAGCCGGGCCCGTACGGTGGGCAGCCGCCCCAGGGCCAGCCCGGACCGTATGGACAGCAGCCGCCGCAGGGCCAGCCCGGCTACGGGTACCCGCAGCAGCCGCCCCAGGGGCAGCCCGGTTACGGGTATCCCCAGCAGGCGCCGCAGGGAGTGCCGCAGCAGGGTTACGGTCAGCCGCAGCAGCCGGGCCCGTACGGCCAGCCGCCGCAGCAGCCTCAGTACGGAGGAGCCCCCGGATTCCCGCCGCCGCAGGGTGGCGCGCCGAAGAAGAAGACGGGTCTGATCATCGCCTCGGTCGTCGTGGCACTGGCTGTGATCGGTGGTGGGGCGTACTTCCTGGTGGGCGGAGGCAGCAGCGATGTCGCCGACGACGGCCCGCACAAGCTGACCACGCCCGCGACGGTGATCGGCGGCGAGTACAAGAAGAGCGAGAGCTCCGACGGCTCCGACAGCGGCGGCATGAGCAAGGACGACCTCAAGGACGCCGAGAAGTGGGGCGTCAAGAACCCCAAGGATGTGAGCGCCCAGTACGAGGCGGGCTCCGTCGAGGAGAATCCGTTCGGCGCGAAGATCCTGCCGTTCGCCGGTGTGTGGGGCGAGGTCGAGGACCCCGAGAAGGCCGTCGACGGGATGTTCGCCTACCTGAAGTCGGAGTCCGAGAAGGACAAGGACGAGGACGTACCCGTTCTCGTCGGCAGCCCGGAGGCGTTCGAGCCTGAGGGACTGGACGGCGCGGTCATCAAGTGCCAGACGATGTCGATGAAGAACGAGGACGCGACCGCGGGTCCCAAGGAGATGAACTTCCCCATCTGCATCTGGGGTGACTACAGCACGCTGGGCTTCGCCATGCCGGTGGACATGGCGACGGCGATGGCCGGCAAGGGTGGCTCGCTCGACGAGGCCGCCACGACAACTGCCAAGCTGCGCAAGGACGTTCGCGTCAAGCTCTGACACATCTCACGCGACGAGGGGCGCCCGGCCGGTTCAGCAACCGGTCGGGCGCCCCTCTTCCGTACGTCGGGCTCGCCGCTACGCCGACTTCTCGTGGCGGCCGTCGTTCTTCACGATGCGCGGCTCGCGCGGGACCAGCGTCGGGTTGACGTTGTTGCGGACCACGTCCGCCGTGATGACCACGCGGGCCACGTCCTTGCGGGACGGCACCTCGTACATCACCGACTGGAGGACCTCCTCCAGGATCGCCCGCAGACCGCGCGCGCCCGTACCGCGCAGGATCGCCTGGTCGGCAATGGCTTCGAGCGCGGGCAGGTCGAAGTCCAGCTCCACACCGTCGAGTTCGAACAGCCGCTGATACTGCTTCACCAGCGCGTTACGCGGCTCGACCAGGATCTTCAGGAGCGCTTCGCGGTCCAGGTTGTGCACCGAGGTCAGGACCGGGAGGCGGCCGATGAACTCGGGGATCATCCCGAACTTCACCAGGTCCTCGGGCATGACCTCCTGGAACTGGTCGCTCTCCTCGATCTCGCGCTTGGAGCGGATCGTCGCGCCGAAGCCGATGCCCTTCGCACCGGCCCGTGACTCGATGATCTTCTCCAGGCCCGCGAAGGCGCCGCCCACGATGAACAGCACGTTCGTCGTGTCGATCTGGATGAACTCCTGGTGCGGGTGTTTACGGCCGCCCTGCGGAGGGACCGAGGCCGTCGTGCCCTCAAGGATCTTCAGCAGGGCCTGCTGGACGCCCTCGCCGGAGACATCGCGGGTGATCGACGGGTTCTCGCTCTTGCGGGCGACCTTGTCGATCTCGTCGATGTAGATGATCCCGGTCTCGGCCTTCTTGACGTCGTAGTCGGCCGCCTGGATCAGCTTCAGCAGAATGTTCTCGACGTCCTCGCCGACATAGCCGGCCTCCGTCAGCGCCGTCGCGTCCGCGATCGCGAACGGTACGTTCAGCATCCGGGCCAGCGTCTGGGCGAGGAGCGTCTTGCCGGAGCCCGTGGGGCCCAGCAACAGGATGTTCGACTTGGCGAGTTCGATCGCGTCGTCGCGGCCTCCGCCGCCGCCGTTCTCACCGGCCTGCACACGCTTGTAGTGGTTGTAGACCGCCACCGAGAGGGCCTTCTTCGCGGGCGCCTGCCCGACGACGTACCCCTCCAGGAACTCGTAGATCTCCCGCGGCTTGGGCAGTTCCTCCCACCGCACCTCGGAGGTCTCGGCCAGCTCCTCCTCGATGATCTCGTTGCAGAGGTCGATGCACTCGTCGCAGATATAGACCCCGGGGCCTGCGATGAGCTTCTTCACCTGCTTCTGGCTCTTCCCGCAGAACGAGCACTTGAGCAGGTCGCCGCCATCACCGATGCGTGCCACGAGGTGCTTCCCCTTCGCCTGGGAGCAGCTTGGTTCAGCGGCTCCTGTGCCTCATACCCGACGGTACCTTGCCTGGCCCCCCGTACGGGCCCCCCTTGGCACGGTTCACGTGGACGTGAGACCGCGCGCACCGCGCCAAGGGCACCGGACGGGTCAGGCCGCTGCCGCCGCCGTGGTCTTACGGGTCGAGACGATCTGGTCGACCAGACCGTACGCGAGGGCGTCCTCGGCGGTCAGGATCTTGTCGCGCTCGATGTCGTCGCGGACCTTCTCGATCGGCGTCGTGGAGTGCTTGGCGAGCATCTCCTCGAGCTGCGCGCGCATGCGCAGGATCTCGTTGGCCGCGATCTCCAGGTCGGAGAGCTGCTCACGGCCGGTCTGGCTGGACGGCTGGTGGATCAGGACGCGCGCGTTCGGCAGGGCCAGGCGCTTGCCCGCCGTGCCGGCCGCGAGCAGGACCGCCGCCGCGGAGGCGGCCTGGCCCATGCAGACCGTCTGGATGTCCGGCTTCACGAACTGCATCGTGTCGTAGATGGCGGTGAGAGCCGTCATCGAGCCGCCGGGGCTGTTGATGTAGATCGAGATGTCACGGTCGGGGTCCATGGACTCCAGGCACAGCAGCTGCGCCATGACGTCGTTGGCCGACGCGTCGTCGATCTGGACACCGAGGAAGATCACGCGCTCCTCGAAGAGCTTCGCGTACGGGTCGTACTCGCGTACGCCCTGCGAGGTGCGCTCCACGAAGCGCGGGATGACATAGCGGTTGTCCACCTGAGGGCCGGTGTAGAGGCCGCTCGCGGAGACGCCGGGGTTGTTGTTCATAGGGGTGTTCACCATCCTGATGGCGTTCGATGGGCTGACGTGGCCGGTCCGGGGCGTGACTGCCACCCTCAGGCGCCGGTGCCGCCGCCGCCCGGCACACCCGAAGCAGCGGAGATGATCTCGTCGATGATTCCGTAGGACACGGCCTCCTCGGCGGTGAACCAGCGGTCGCGGTCACCGTCGCGGATGATGGTCTCTTCGGTCTGGCCCGTGTGGCGGGCGGTGATCTCGGCCATGCGCTTCTTCGTACGGAGCAGCTGCTCGGCCTGGATCTTGATGTCGGAGGCGGTGCCGCCGAGGCCCGCGGAGCCCTGGTGCATGAGGATGTCGGTGTTGGGCAGCGCGAAGCGCTTGCCGGCGGTGCCGCCGGTCAGCAGGAACTGGCCCATGGAGGCCGCCATGCCCATGCCGATGGTCACGACGTCGTTCGGGATGTACTGCATGGTGTCGTAGACCGCCATGCCCGCCGTGACGGAACCACCGGGGCTGTTGATGTAGAGGTAGATGTCCTTCTCGGGCTCGGCCGCGAGGAGGAGGAGCTGTGCGGTGATCTTGTTGGCGATGTCGTCGTCGACCTGCTGGCCGAGGAAGATGATCCGCTCACCGAGCAGTCGGCTGTAGACCTGGTCGCCGAGGCCACCACCGAGGGACGGCTCACCGGCGGCGTAAGGCATCAGATTCGTCACGTATCCACCTGCTCGTCTCTGACGGCTCCGGCCGTCTCAGCGTCTTTCGTTCCGGGGGACGGGGGAGACCCCATCCCTCGTATTCATGGACCCTAACGCGCTGGTCGGCGGGCGCCATCCCGCTTCCTGGACTGTTCGCTGGCAGCGCAAGGTAGTTGGGTCGTGGCAACGTGCGGCGTACGGGCTTGTGGCAGGGAACGGGGCGGGCCCCGGGCGCGAGTCGCGTCCGGGGCCCGGGGATCCGGTCGAGCGGGGACGCTCAGCCCTCGTTCTTGGTGTCGGCCTTGTCGTCGGCCTTGGCGTCGGCGGCGGGGGCGTCGGCGGGGGCGTCGGCCTCGTCGGAGGACGCCTCGACCGTCTCGGCGGTCTCGTCCTCCGTCTCGTCGTCCTCCAGGTCGACGACCTCACCGTTGGTGTCCGTCACCTTGGCAGCCTCGACGACCACGGCGAGCGCCTTGCCGCGGGCGACCTCGCCGACGAGCATCGGCACCTGGCCGCCTTCGACGACCGCCTGCGCGAACTGGTCGGGGGACATGCCGGAGGACTGCGCGCGACGCATGAGGTGCTCGGTCAGCTCCTCCTGGTTCACGTTCAGCTTCTCCTTGTTGACCAGCTCGTCGAGGATGAACTGGGTCTTGATGCCCTTGACCGCCTGCTCCTTGGTCTCCTCGTCGAACTCCTCCTCCGTCTTGCCCTGGATCTCCAGGTACTTCGGAAGGTCGAGGCCCATCTGACCGAGCTGGTGGTGCTCAAGGTTGTGCTTACGCGTCTTGATCTCGTCCTCGAGAAGCTTCTCGGGGATCGGGACCTCGGCCAGCTTCAGCAGCTCGTCGAGGACGCGCTCCTGGGCCTGGGTGGCCTGGTCGTACTGCTTCATGCTGCCGAGACGCTTGCGGCTGTCCGCCTTCAGCTCGTCCAGGGTGTCGAACTCGCTCGCCATCTGCGCGAAGTCGTCGTCCAGGTCGGGCAGCTCGCGGGAGGCGACCTGGGTGACCTTGACGGAGACCTCGGCGTCCTTGCCCTCGGCGGTGCCGCCCTTGAGCTGGGAGGTGAAGGTGGCCTCGCCGCCGGCCTCCAGGCCGGTCACGGCCTCGTCGATGCCGTCGAGCAGCTCACCGGAGCCGATGGTGTACTGCACGGCGCTCGCGACGCCGTCCTCCAGGACCTCACCGTCGACCTTGGCCTCAAGGTCGATCGTCACGACGTCGCCCTCGGCGGCGGCGCGCTCCACGGGGTTGGTGGAGGCGAAGCGCTCACGCAGCTCGTCGACGGACTTGTCGACGTCCTCCTCCGACACGTCGACGGCGTCGACCGTGACCTCGATGCCGGTGTAGTCCGGGATCTCGATGACGGGGCGGATGTCGACCTCGGCGGTGAAGGACAGCAGCTCGCCGTCCTTCAGCTCCTTGATGTCGACCTCGGGCTGCCCGAGGACATTGATCTCGCCCTCGTTGACGGCCTCCGTGTAGAACTTGGGAAGGGCGTCGTTGACGGCCTCCTCCAGCACAGCTCCACGGCCGAACCGCTGGTCGATGACGCGGGCCGGGATCTTGCCCTTGCGGAAGCCCTTCACCGTGACCTGCTCGTTGATCTTCTTGTACGCCGCGTCGAGGCTGTCCTTGAGCTCCTCGAAGGGCACCTCGACAGTGAGCCGAACCCGGGTCGGGTTCAGGGTCTCCACGGCGCTCTTCACGGTTCGGTCTCCTTGGTGGCTGATTCTGAGGTTCTGCTACGCCCGCCGTGACTCCGGCGGACCAGCGGATTCGGCCCGGTTCTTCACAGTCTCTTCAGACACACGGGCACGCAGCTTGCATAGTAGCCGCAAGCAGGATCAGGCCCACAACGCGATCATGAACAGGCACGTGGTTACTGATGGTCGGGGTGGCCGGATTCGAACCGACGACCTTCCGCTCCCAAAGCGGACGCGCTACCAAGCTGCGCCACACCCCGTCGGTGCGACACGTAGGGTACATGCCCGCGAGCGGTACTCCGGACCCGTTTACCGGCGGGGATCCGGCGAGGATGTGGTGTGCGTGGGACGCCGTCGACCCGCTACGATGTTTCCCGTACCGCGGTCCACGTGACCTGCGGCGCGTGCGGGCGTAGCTCAATGGTAGAGCCCTAGTCTTCCAAACTAGCTACGCGGGTTCGATTCCCGTCGCCCGCTCCATATCGCTCAGGGCCAGGTCGGAGGGGTCAACCTCCGGACTGGCCCTGCTGCGTTGGGTGCGCGCCGCCGAACGCGGGCGGCGCGCTAGAAGCTGATCTGGCTGATCGTCTCCGCCAGCGAGTTCATGAATTTGTTGACGGACGGCGCCATGTCCGTGGACGCCAGGAAGAAGCCGAACAGGACCGCCACGACGGCCGGGCCGGCCTTCAGGGAGCCTCCCCGGATCAGTACCACGAGGACTATCGCCAACAGCACCACCACAGACAGTGAAATGGCCACAACTGATCACACCCTCGGTCGGTCCGCCCTGCCGGCCGCGGGAGCTCACGGCCTCGCACATACCCGCTCCGCCCATCGTGCCACCAACATCCCCCCAGGTGTGGGTCCGTGACGAATCATCGAGGTAAGGATCACGCCAACCGCCCCTCCGGCGTGCGGGATCAGAGCCCGGCCGGGGCCGGGAGAGGCCGTGCGGGCGGATAAATGCGGAGGGAATTCAGCGTGATCATTCCCTTGCGCTCACAGCTCCTTCACAGCTAATTCGAGGCGGCTCCCGAGCAGCTCTGCCATTGAATTCACGCGGAGTCATATTGAGCGCCACACCCTGATGATATGCCCCATTTAAGGGGTATTAACAGGGGCATATCTACCGGTGGGCGACTGTTTCGGTGCCCAACACCCCAGTGGGCCAGGAAGGTTTTACTCATCGCATTGCGCGGGGCTAGGGTTAATCAGATGTCCCACGCTCCGCACGGATATGAGAGGACGCCGCTCCCGCACTCGCGGGAGTTGGATCCCATCCCCCCAACGGCACAGACCGCATCGGCCGCTGTGGCCGAAACCCCTGTACGGACCCCTCAGGATTCCGCGAAGTCCACGCCCCCCACGGCCAAGACGTCCACGAAGCGAGACGCGTTCTTCGACAACGCGAAGTATCTGGCCATCGTGCTGGTCGCCATCGGCCACGCCTGGGAGCCGGTGATGGAGGGCAGCCGGGCGACCAAGGCGCTCTACATGGTCGTCTACTCGTTCCACATGCCGGCGTTCATCATCATCTCCGGCTATTTCTCCCGGAGTTACACCGGCCGCCCGCACCAGATCAGACGCCTGCTGACCGGGATCGCCGTCCCGTACATCGTCTTCGAGGTGGCCTACTCGCTGTTCAAGCGGGTCACGAACGATCCGGGCCACCCGATCAGCCTGCTCGACCCCTGGTACCTCACCTGGTTCCTGGCCGCGTTGTTCATCTGGCGGCTGACCACCCCGATCTGGCTGTCGCTGCGCCATCCGCTGCCGGTCGCCCTCGGTATCGCCGCCCTCGCCTCCTTCACGCCGAATATCGGCGAGGACCTCAATCTCCAGCGCGTACTGCAGTTCCTGCCGCTGTTCGTACTCGGGCTCCTCCTCAAGCCCGAGCACTTCCAGCTGGTCCGCCGGCGTGAGGTCAGGCTGCTGGCCGTGCCGGTCTTCGCGGGCGCGCTCGTCTTCGCGTACTGGGCGGCCGTACGGATGCAGAACGCGTGGTTCTACCACAACAGCGCGGCGCAGGATCAGGGGGCACCGTGGTGGATCGGCGTCGTCATGACGTTCGCGCTGTTCGGCACCTCGGTGGTGCTGACGGCCGCGTTCCTGGCGTGGGTGCCGCGCCGCAAGATGTGGTTCACCGCACTCGGCACGGGGACGATCTGCGGCTATCTGCTGCACGGCTTCCTGGTCAAGGGCGCCGTCTACAGCGGGATCTTCGACACGAACGTCTGGCTGAACGAGCCGGCCGGCAAGGTCTTCCTGACGCTGCTCGCGGGCGCCGCGATGACGCTGCTGTGCACACCGCCGGTGCGGCGCCTCTTCCGCTTCACGATGGAGCCGGAGATGACGTGGGCGTTCCGGCAGGACCCCCGGCAGTCAGCGGGGAAGGGCAAGTAGCCGCCGTACCTCCGCGTACTTCTCGGTCAGCCTGATCCGGGTCGCCTCGTCCAGCACGGCGAGGCGGCCCGGATCCGCGTTGTGCGCCAGGTCCGACTCTTTGACGAGGAGCGCGCCCGGAGTGGCGAGGATGCGGCGGGTGTACGTGACGGTGTCCTCGCCCTTGATCTTCGTCACGGCGAGGACCATGTCCTTGACCGGGCCCGGCAGCGCGGCGGCGTCGAGCCAGTCGCGGGAGAGCGCGCCGTCCTCGACGGAGTCGTGCAGCCAGGCCGCCGCGATCTGCTCGTCCGAGCCGCCCCGCGCCCTCACCCCGTCGGCGACCGCCTGAAGGTGCTCCGCATACGGCCGACCCGCCTTGTCGGTCTGGGTCGCATGGGCCTCGCGGGCGATGAACTCCACCTCGGCCAGGCTGAGATACCTCATGTGCCGCACTCCATGGATAGGCCAAAAGTTGCAAGGTAAATCGTTTGGTAAACTAATTACTGACGCTTCCTTGACGCGCCTTTGACTTGATGGAGGAACGGTCCCATCGGACACGCAGACACGCTCATAGCCATGGGCGGCGCCTTCCTCGCCGCCGCTCTCCTCGCCCGTCTCGGCAGCCGGATCGAGCTGCCCACGATCCCGCTGTTCATCCTGGCCGGAATCCTGCTCGGCCCCCACACACCCGGCATCGTGCTCGTCTCCGACCCGCACGAGCTGGAGATGCTGTCGGCCCTCGGCCTCGTACTGCTGCTCTTCTACCTCGGTCTCGAATTCCATCTGGACGACCTGAAGGCGGGCGGGCGCAAGATGGCCCTCGCCGGCGGCGCCTATCTCGCGCTGAACGTGGGCGCCGGGCTCGGCTTCGGCTTCGCGCTCGGCTGGGGCACGTCCGAGGCACTGGTCCTCGCCGGTGTGCTCGGTATCTCCTCGTCCGCGATCGTCACGAAGATCCTGGTCGACCTGGGCCGTATCGGGAATCCCGAGACCAAGCCCATTCTCGGGATCATCGTCGTCGAGGACATCTTCCTGGCGCTCTACCTGGCCGCGCTCCAGCCGATCCTGTCCGGCGCCGACAGCCTCTCCGCCGCGATGACCGACGGCGGGAAGGCGTTCGGGTTCCTGCTGCTGCTCGCGCTGGCGGCCCGCTTCGGCAAGAAGGTCATCGGCCGCCTCATCCACACGAAGGACGACGAACTGCTCGTCATCTCCTTCCTGGGCGCCGCGGTCTTCATGGCCGGGGTCTCCGAGTGGTTCGGTGTCGCGGACGCGATCGGTGCGTTCATGGTCGGTCTGATGCTGGGCAGTACGACCTCCGGGGACCGGATCCGTACGCTCGTCCACCCGCTGCGGGACGCGTTCGGCGCCATCTTCTTCTTCGCGTTCGGGCTGTCCATCAACCCCGGCGACCTGCCGACGGTGCTCTGGCCGGTGCTGGCCGCCGTCGCCGTGACGCTGACGATGAACATCGTGGCCGGGCTGGTGGCCGCGCGCGTCTACCGCTTCGGGTCGGACCCGGCGGCGAACATCGCGACGACGCTGGTCGCGCGCGGCGAGTTCGCGCTGATCCTCGCGACGATGGCGGCGGGCGCGGCGCTGGACGAGCGCCTGGCGCCGTTCATCGCGGGGTACGTCCTGATCCTCGCGGTCCTCGGCCCCCTGGCGGCGGCCAAGTCGCACTGGCTGGGGCGGGTGCTGCCGGGTGGTCGGGGTGGCGGCGGTGCGTCCGGCTCCTCGGACGGTGAACTGTCGCTGGCGAAGACGTCGGGCGCCTGACGGGTGTGGGGGCGGTGCCGGAGGGCGCCGCCCCTAGGCCGTGTCTGACAAATCCCGCCTGGCGCGCGACGCCCGGCACGCACGCTCGCCGCGTTGTCAGCGTTCTCGAAGGCATCCGAGTACGCCCAGTACGAGGGAGATCCTCCGCCTTGCGATCGCACGCACCGGACGCCGCGCGCCCCGCCCCAAGGGCGGACGGCGCTATTTGTCAGACACGGCCTAAGATTTTCGGCCCTCCGGCACGTGCTTCGGCGCGTAGTCCTGCCTCAGCAGCAGGACCGGGGTGATCAGCAGCAGGAGGCCGGCGAGCGCGATCGCCGTACGGGGTCCCGTGACGGCGGCCAGCAGGCCCCACAGGGCGGTCAGAGCCGCGGTGGTGGTCTTGCCCGTGACCGACCACGCCGACAGCATGCGGACGACGCGGTCCGTCGGAGTCTGTTCCAGCCGGTACGTGGCGTACACCGGGTTGAACACGCCGATGCAGGTGATCAGTCCCAGCTCGACCGTGATGACGAGCACCAGCCCGCCGGGTCCGGGCCCCACGAAGGCCAGGGCGAGCGGCCAGCACGCGCGCAGGGTGCCGGCGGTGAGCATGACCCGGTGACGGCCGAACCGGGCGACGAGGGGCGGGGCGAGGCGTGAGCCGATGATGCCGCCGACGCAGGGCACCGCGAACGCGACGGCGTACTGCCAGGGGGCGTACCCGAGCGGGCCGAGCATCAGGAAGGCGAGCAGCGGCGCGGGCGCCATGATCAGTGCGTTGACGAGGACCGTGTTGAGGAACAGCGGGCGCAGGGCCGGGTGGGTCAGGATGTACCGCCATCCTTCGAGCACGTCGGCGGCGCGGAACCGCCGGTCGCCGGTGCGCACCGGGCGCGGCTCCCGCCCGCCGATCGCCTGGATACCCGCGGCGGAGACGAGATGGCTGACCGCGTTGGCCACGACGGTCGTCAGCGGGCCGAACAGACCTATCGCGACGCCGCCGACCGGTGGGCCCAGGACGGTGGCGGTCCAAGTCGTGGACTCGAAGCGGCCGTTCGCGACGAGCAGGTCCTCCGGGCGTACGAGCCACTTCAGGTAGGCGCCGCTCGCGGCCGTGAAGGTGATGTCGGCCGCGGCGACGACGACCGACACGAGGAGGAGTTGGGCGAAGCTGAGCGCCCCGAGGGCGTACGTGGCGGGGACGCTCAGCAGCGCCGCGAACCGGATCAGGTCCATCGCCACCATCACGGGCCGCTTGCGGCGGAACTCCACCCACGGCCCGAGCGGCACCGCCACCGCCGCACCGACCGCGAGCCCGGTGGCGGCGAGCAGCGACACCTGAGTGGGGCCGACGTGCAGGACAAGGATCGCGATCAGGGTGAACGCGTCGAAGGCGAACCGTGTGCCGAACGCGCTGGCCGCGTACGCCGCCCAGAGCCACGCGAAGGACCGCCCGAGCGACCGTCCGGACGGGCCGGTCGTCGGGACCGTCCGCTGGGCCGGCCCGCCCGGCGCGGTCGGCCCGTCCGATGCGGCCTGTCCGATCGGCCGCTCGGCCTCGGCGGGTTGGCCCGTTCCGCCGGACCCACCCGACCCGTCGGACGCGATCGACGTGTCAGGCCCGTCCGCCCCACTCCGCCCCGCCCGCACGTCAGGCAGTGTCCGACGAATGGCGCCGTCCGCACGCGGGGGTCGCAGTTGCCACCTCGGTGCGTGCGATCGGAAGGCGGACCGAGCCCCCAAGCCGGCCGTCGCGCGCGCCGCGCCCCGCGTTGGACACGCCTAACCCTCGCGGCAGATCAGCAGCAGCGCCCTGTCGTCGTTCACGTGCTTCGCCACCGCCTCGATCAGGTGCCAGGCCGCGCCGTCGAAGCCCGCCGCGACGTAGCGGTCCGCCTCGCCCGAAAGGCGGTCGATGCCCTCGCTGAGGTCGCGGCCCGATGCCTCGACCAGGCCGTCCGTGAACAGCATCAGCACGTCGCCCGGCAGCAGGGCCCCCTTCACCGGGTCGAACTCCGCGCCGTCGTAGACGCCGAGCAGCGGGCCCTCGGCCGCCATCTCCTCCCATCGGCCGCTGCCCGCGTGGAGTTGGAGCGCGGGCAGGTGGCCCGCCGAGAGCAGTTCGTACTCGCCCGATTCGAGGTCCAGGACGAGGTGGATCGAGGTCGCGAAGCCCTCGTCCCAGTCCTGGCGGAGCAGATAGCCGTTGGCGGCCGGCAGGAAGCCGTGCGGCGGGAGTGAGCCGAGCAGGCCGCCGAACGCGCCGGACAGCAGCAGCGCGCGGGAGCCCGCGTCCATGCCCTTGCCCGAGACGTCCGTGAGGACGACTTCGAGCGTGCGGCCCCCGTTGGTGCGGGCCGCGACGACGAAGTCGCCGGAGAAGGACTGGCCGCCGGCCGGCCGCAGCGCCATCTCGCGGTGCCAGCCTCTCGGCAGGTGCGGCAGGGCGCTCTGCACCCGGATTCGTTCGCGCAGGTCGAAGAGCATCGTGCCGCCGCGCCGCCACGGCACCCCGACGCGGGCCCTGAACTGCGCGATCAGCAGCCCGAAGAGCCCGCAGGCCGCCACCACCAGCACGGTGCCCGGCGTCACCGTGGCCGGCCCCTGGTCGTACGGGCCGAGGACGAGCGATTCGACGATCAGCGCGGTCGCGGCGGCGGCGTACAGCGTGAGCAGGCTGGAGGGCCGCAGCAGCAGTCCCCCGGCAACGATCGGCAGGACCAGCGCGGACGGCGCGAACCAGACCGGCACCGCCATCGTGGCGATGGCGATTCCCGGCACGGTCAGGAGCAGTCCGACGAGGGCGATCCAGTCCGAGCCGTCGCCCCGGAAGTAGTCGACTCCGGACTTGCGCACGGCACTTCGGGCCCGGTGCAGCGACTTGCGCATCCGGGCCGTGTACGAATCCGCTTTCGCGCCACCGGCCATTGTCGTTGGACCCTATCCATCAGCGGGCCCGGCGTGCAGGGGACCCCTGTGACATTGCGTTCGATATCGGGTCGCCTTGACCGCCCACGTCCTGGTACTGATGGCATGTGACCACAGACTTGCGCGTACTCGAAGCCTCCGAATGGGACAGCTGGTTCGGGACGTTGGAGAGAGCCTTCGGCGGGGCGCTCAGCTCTGCCGCCGAGCAGCGTGAGGCATGGCGGTCGGTGACGGAGTACGAACGCTCCATCGGCGTCCGGGACGGCGACGAGTGGGTGGCGACCGCGGGGGCCTTCACCTTCGGGCTCACGGTGCCGGGCGGCAACGTGGTGTCCGCGGCGGGCGTGACGATGGTGAGCGTCGCGGCGACGCACCGGCGGCGCGGGATCCTCACGTCCATGATGCGGCGGCAGTTGGACGACGTCCGCTCGTGGGGTCAGCCGCTCGCGCTGTTGACCGCGTCGGAGCCCGCGATCTACGGCCGGTTCGGATACGGCGCCGGGACACGGCAGTTGAGCGCCGAGATCGACACCTCGCGCGTCTCGTTCCGGGTGCCGGCCGACGACACCGGTACGCAGGCGGTACGGCTGCGATTCGTCGAGCTGGCCGACGCGCTTGAGCCGGTCGAGTCCGTGTACGCGCGACTGGTCGCGACCCGCCCCGGCATGCTGGAGCGCCGGCCCGGCTGGGACCGGACCATGCTGATCGACCCGCCGGAGATCCGCGAGGGCGCCTCCGCCCTCCAGTGCGTGGTCGCGCGGCGTGGCGAGGGCGACGGGGCGGAGACGGTGGGGTACGCGCTCTACCGCATCAAGCCCGAGTGGGATGCGGCGGGGCCCAAGGGCACGGTCGTGATCGATCAGGTGGCGGCCCTGGACCCGGTGGCGTACGCCACAATGTGGCGCTTCCTCGGTGAGATCGATCTCACGTCGACGGTGAGTGTGTCGAATCTGCCTGTGGACGACCCGTTCCAGTTCCTCGTCTCCGACGTCCGGCGCGCCAACATCCGTGTGCGGGACTCGCTGTACGTACGGCTGGTGGAGCTGGGTGCGGCGCTCGCGGCGCGGACGTATCAGGCGCCGGTGGATGTGGTGTTCGAGGTGGACGACGCGTTCTGCCCCTGGAACGAGGGGCGTTGGCGGCTGACCGGCGACGAGAAGGGCGCGTCGTGCGAGCGGACGGCGGACGCGGCCGATCTGTCGCTCTCCGTACGGGAGTTGGCCTCGATGTATCTGGGCGACATCTCGCCGGCGGCGCTCGCGCGGGCGGGGCTCGTACGTGAACTGCGGCCCGGCGCGCTGGCGGAGGCTTCGGCCGCGTTCGTCTCGCCGGTCGCGCCGTGGCTGCCGCACGGCTTCTGAGAGCCGAAGGTCCCCGGCACTCAGGCCTTCTGGCAGCCGGGGCACCAGAACAGGTTGCGGGCCACCAGGGGCGCCGTACGGATCTCGCTGCCGCACAGATGGCACGGCATCGTCGCGCGCCGGTAGACGTACACCTCACCGCCGTGGTCGTCCACGCGCGGCGCGCGGCCCATCGCCTCGGGCAGATGCTCGGGCCGTACGGTGTCGATGCGGTTGTGCTTCACGCCCTCGCGCATCAGCGCGACGAGGTCGGTCCAGATCGCGTCCCACTCGGCGCGGGTGAGGTCGCGGCCCGCGCGGTACGGGTCGATGCCGTGCCGGAACAGGACCTCGGCCCGGTAGACGTTGCCGACGCCCGCGATGATCTTCTGGTCCATGAGCAGAGCGGCGACGGTGGTGCGGGAGCGGGAGATCCGGGCCCACGCGCGCTCCGGGTCGTTGCCGGGCGCCTCGGGCGGGCGAAGCGGGTCGGGGCCGAGCCGGTCGTGTATCGCCTGCTTCTCGGGGTCGGTGATCAGCGCGCAGGTGGTGGGGCCGCGCAGCTCCATGTACGACGTGTCGTTGAGCAGCCGCAGCCGGACGGTGTCGGTGGGCGGCGGGGCGGGGGTGTCGCCGATCGCGACCTTGCCGAACAGGCCGAGGTGGACATGGATCCAGCCGTTGCCCTCGAAGCCGAGGAAGAGATGTTTCCCGTGGGCGCTCGCACCGGCCGTCACCCGTCCGTCGACGAGCGCCGCGCTCTCGGTGAACCGGCCCTGCGGGCTGCTGACGCGTACCGGGGCCGTGGCGAAGCGGTCGGTCAGGTCCTCGGCGAGGCGGTGGATCGTATGCCCCTCGGGCACGGCGTCTCCTTGAAGCGTGCGGGGTGACATGGCGGTGCCGCCGGGCCCACGCCCGGCGGCACCGTGCCGCTGTTCCGTTCCGGACGGGCGGCCGGGTTCAGTCCTGCTTGGGGTGGTGCGCGGGGATCGGGGGCAGTTCGCCCGTCGTCTCGTACGCCGCCAGCATCTCGATCCGGCGCGCGTGCCGCTCCTCTCCCGTGTACGGGGTGGCGAGGAAGATCTCCACGAACTTCGTCGACTCGGACTGGCTGTGCATCCGGCCGCCGATGGAGATCACGTTCGCGTCGTTGTGCTCGCGGCTGAGCGCCGCGGTCTGCTCGTTCCAGACGAGCGCGGCGCGCACGCCCTTCACCTTGTTCGCCGCCATCTGCTCGCCGTTGCCGGAGCCGCCGATCACGATGCCGAGGGCCGCCGGGTCGGCCGCCGTCCGCTCCGCGGCGCGCAGGCAGAACGGCGGATAGTCGTCCTGGGCGTCGTAGATGTGCGGACCGCAGTCGACGGGCTCGTGGCCGTGGGCCGTGAGCCATTCGACGAGGTGGTTCTTGAGTTCGAAGCCGGCATGGTCGGAGCCGAGATACACGCGCATGGCCGAAGTGTGGCACGTCGGACGCGGTGCGGAGCGCTCCGGGGTCGGGAGTGCCGTACCCGTACAGGACGACGGATGTCAGATATCGCTGCCCGTCCCGCCAACCACCCTGCGGGGCCGGAGACCTAGGCTGAGATGGGCATGGAGCCCCGCGCGACAGCGGAACATGCTGATGGAGAGGGTGCGCAGTGGGGGAAGGAACGGAGGGGCGCCAGCCGGTCGGGCAGTTGGACGGACTCCTGCGTGAGGTGAGGCGGCAGGCGTCACGTGGGACCGATCCGGAGACAGGCAAGGTTCTCGAATGGCTGCACCGGCAGACCGGGGCGCACGTGGCGTTGATCGCGGACGGCGCGGGCCGGGTGGAGTCGTCGACGGAGAACTTTCCGCCGGACGTACTGACTCCGCTCGCTCCCCTGCTCGCGCGACTGTCCGGTGGACAACTGGACACGGCCGCCACCGAAGTCGGGGCGCTGCGGGTGCGCTGCGAGGGTCTTGGGGCGCACGAGCCGCGCCCCGTGCTGGTGGTGGCCGGCTCCTCGGAGCCGACCCCGGAGGCGGTCGCGCTGACCTCGCACGTCGGCACGGTGCTGACCCTGCTACGCCATGCCGAGAGCAGCGAGCGGACCTGGCGTGCGTATCAGGACAAGGCGCGCCAGCTCCGATTCGCCGTGCTACAGGCGCTGTTGGCCGGTGAACCGCTGCTGGCGCGGCGGATGACGGCAGGCGCCGTCCCACCCCTGCTCGACGCCGGCGGGCTGCGGGTCCATCTGCTGCACTGCCCGCCGCCCGAGCGGGACCGGATCTCCCGAGCCCATCAGGATCCTTCCGGCTATCACGGTCCGAATCTCATGGTCCAATGCCCCATCTTCAAAGAACACTTGATCTGTCTCATCGCTGATGACGAGGGTGCGGGCGAAGGCGCGGGGACCAGTGGTCCCGGCGGCCGGGCCCACCGGCAGGGAGAGATCCTGCGGCGTCTGGTACGCGACAATCCGCACTACGCGCTGGGAGTCAGCGGCACACACCCCCTCGGCGCGACGGCCGAGGCGTACAGTCAGGCCGCCCACGCCCTGGCCGCCGCCCGCACCGCTCCGAGCCGCGTCGCCTCCTACCACGGCCAGACCCCACTGGACGGTGTCCTCGCCCGTCAGCCGGCCGTCGACTGGGCCCGCTCGCTCGTGGGCCCCCTGGACTCCGTTCCGAAGACCAGTGTGGACATCACCCGCCTGGCGTTGAACATGCCCCGGTCCGCCGTGGCCGGTCTGCTCGGCCTCAGCCGTAACACCGTCGCCGCACACCTGCGACGGGCGGGAGGCGCCCTCGGCCAGGACCTCACGGATGCCCGCTCGCGCGCCGCCGTCCACCTGGCCCTGGCCCTCAGCGGGTCGTGCGCGGACCCCGAAGCCGAGGCCGGTCAACCGCCGCCCACCCTGGACGAGTTGCTGGGTACCGAACGCGCAGCCGCCTGGGCCGGGACCGTTCTCCGCCCCCTGGACACCCAGCATCGCCGCACGCTTCGGGCGTGGATCGACGCCAACACCGACGCCCAGCGCGCAGCCCGCGCCATGGGCATCAGCCGCAACACGGTGCGCGCCCATCTGCGCGCGACCGAAGCCGCCCTCGGGCTCGACCTGTTGACCACCGGTACCGGCGTCCACGACGTGGTCCACGCCCTGCACATCAGCGACGTCCGCGCCGGTTGAGCACCGCGCCACCCCGCGCGGCTCGAAGGAGCAACCGGCCAGGCTGCCGCCCACGCCACCCCCGTGGGCGTCGGCGGCAGCGGGGCCGGGACGACAGCCGCACGGGCCGTCGCATCAAACGTTAGAAGGCGCCGTGTCCTTCAAGCACTGTGCACGCTGCTCAACCTGGGGCGATGGTTGTGCACGCTGCTCAAGCGGTCTCAGTCCTGGCGGCTGATGAGCTTCCAGCAGGCGGGCAGCAGGCCCATCGCCAGCGCGGCCTTGAGCGCGTCACCGATCAGGAACGGGGTGAGTCCGGCGGCGACGGCGGCGCTCGGCGACAGATGGGCGGCGACCGCGAGATACGGGACACCGACCGCGTAGATGATCGCGGAGCCGAGCACCATCGTCCCGGCGGTGCGGAGGACGGAACGGTCGCCGCCGCGCCGAGCCAGCGAGCCCACGACCGTCGCGGCGAGCAGCATGCCCAGTACGTAGCCGAAGGAGGCACCGCCGGGGCCCGACGAGCCCTCGGAGAACCACGGCATGCCGGCCATGCCGACGAGGGTGTAGACGGCGAGCGCGAGGAAGCCGCGACGGGCACCGAGCGCCGTACCGACGAGCAGCGCGGCGAAGGTCTGGCCGGTGACCGGGACCGGGGAGCCGGGGACCGGGACGGCCAGCTGTGCCGCGATGCCGGTCAGCGCGGCGCCGCCGAGGACGAGGGCGGTGTCGACGGCGTACCGGTTCCGGGCGGCGGGGAGCAGATCGGCGAGGACCGCTCCGGTACGGGTGGTGGCGGCAGCAGTACTCATCGGGGACTCCGCGAGGTGAGGGCAGGCGTGGGCAGGGGGAACAGGGGTGACGGTAGCCCACCGGTACACCCCCGGACAGCGGTCGCCGGGCACAACGCGAAAGGCGGGCCGATAGTGGATTCCCCACAACTGGAGTGCTCCATACGGATGGTGAGCGTGACACGCATCACGCGGAATCTGTTGAGGTGAGGGTCATCACAGCTCGACAGAGATCATTTTGCATGGTTGGGCGGCGGTCGAGCAGACTGTGACTTTCCACCAATGGACCCGTCATCCGCCTAGCGAACAGGGCAGCCCCACATGTCACCCCCCACGCCCCGGCCTTCCGCCGACGCGCCCGCGACTCCCCCCGCGGCCACGGCCACCACCGCCGCCACTTCGGTCTCTCCCCGCGCCGACTCGGCACTCACCCACGGGCTCAAGCAGCGCCATCTGTCGATGATCGCGCTCGGCGGTGTGATCGGCGCCGGGCTGTTCGTCGGCTCCGGCGCGGGTATCGCGGCGGCCGGTCCGTCGATCGTCGTCGCGTACGGCGTCTCCGGACTGCTCGTCATGCTCGTGATGCGCATGCTCGGCGAGATGTCGGCCGCCAACCCCGCGTCCGGTTCCTTCTCCGTCCACGCCGAACGGGCCATCGGCCCGTGGGCCGGCTTCACCGCGGGCTGGGCCTTCTGGGTCCTGCTCTGTGTGGCGGTGGGACTTGAGGGGATCGGGGCGGCGCAGATCGTCTCCGGCTGGCTGCCGGGTACGCCGGAGTGGGCCTGGGTGGCGCTGTTCATGGTGGTCTTCCTGGGGACGAATCTCGCGGCCGTGAAGAACTTCGGCGAGTTCGAGTTCTGGTTCGCCTCGCTCAAGGTCGGCGCGATCGCGCTGTTCCTGGTGCTCGGTGTGCTCGCGATCCTGGGCGTCCTGCCCGACACCGACGCGCCGGGACTGGCGAATCTGACCGGTGACGGCGGCTTTCTGCCGAACGGTTCGCAGGGGCTGGTGATCGGCCTGCTGGCCTCCGTCTTCGCGTACGGGGGTCTGGAGACGGTCACCATCGCGGCGGCCGAGTCGGAGAACCCGGTCCAGGGTGTCGCGAAGGCCGTACGGACGGCGATGTGGCGCATCGCGCTCTTCTACGTCGGCTCGATGGCGGTCATCGTCACTCTGGTGCCGTGGGACGACCCGAAGATCACCGAGAAGGGTTCGGGACCGTACGTCGCGATGCTCGACCGGCTCGACATCGCCGGCGCGGGCCAGATCATGAACGTCGTCGTGCTGGTGGCGCTGCTGTCGGCGATGAACGCCAACATCTACGGCGCTTCGCGCATGGCCCGCTCCCTGGTGGCGCGCGGCCAGGGCCCGAAGGTGCTGGGCAGGGTGACGGGCGGCGTCCCGCGCCACGCGGTGCTCGCCTCGTCGGTCTTCGGTTTCCTGTGCGTGCTGCTCAGTTACTGGCGGCCGGACGACATCTTCGCCTGGCTGCTGAACATGACGGGCGCGGTGATCCTCGTCGTCTGGGCGTTCATCGCGGTCTCCCAACTGGTGCTGCGCCGCCGCACGGAGCGCGAGGCACCGGAAAGGCTGGTCGTCCGGATGTGGCTGTACCCGGCGCTGACGTGGGTCGCGCTGGCGGGCATGGCGACGATATTCGTCCTGATGCTGGGTCAGCCGGACACACGCGACCAGTTGTTGGCGACGGGCCTGCTGACGCTGGGCCTGGCGACGATCGGTGCCGTACGGCAGCGGCGTGCGCGCGGGACTGGGCCGGCAGCCTGAAATCCACGGCTCCCGCAGGGCCGTGAGGCGTCATGCGACCGGGACGCGAAACGGGACACATAGGGTCAACGCGACCGTTGGCGTGAACACACGCCGGCCGAGCGCGGGTTCGGGGCAACTCGGCCCACGGGGCCCGTACGGAGCGGCCACCGCGGCCCGCGCGGTCCCGACCACGCCCAGGGAGCAGGCATGACGACGGCCCCACCGACGTACCCGACCGAGGCCCAGGTCACCATGACCCTCGCCACGCTCGCCGCCACGGCAGCGACCCCCCGCCCGTCGGGCGAGACCGTGGCGGAACAGACCCGGCGCGCCCTCACCGGCATCGCCGCGCGACTGACCGACAGCTCGCTCGCCACGGGGGACACCTGGCTGCCGATGTGGCTGGCGATGAGCCCGGACAACGGGAACCTGGTGTACATCGCCTGGAACACCGCGGCGAACCAGTTCGCCGTGGTCGTCCGAGGCACGGTCAGCGCTCCGACCGACATGATGGAGGACCTCGACGTCGGCACGCTGGTGCCGTTCACCGCCGGCCGGCCACCGTCGCCCGTGGCCGTCTCGGCGGGTGCCATGGCCGCGTTCACCCAGGTCGTCAACACGCCCGGCCTCGCCTACTGGGACATCGTCCAGGACGACGCCAAACCCGCCCTCCCCGCCATCACCGTGGCCTCGGGCACGACCCTCCCGCAAGCGCTGCTGGAGCTGCTTACCGCCGCGTATTCCTCCCCCACGGTCTATGTGACCGGCCACAGCCTCGGCGGCTGCGTCGCGACCATGCTGGCCCCGTACCTCCAGAAACTGCGCTGGCCGAACACACCCCAGTTCGGCCTCATCACCTTCGCCACCCCCACCGCCGGCGTCGCGAGCTTCGCCCGGTACGTCGACTCCCTGTCGTTCAACCCGAGCGCGAGATACGTCAACGCCTGGGATCTCGTCCCGTGCGCCTGGTCCGATCTGGACGCACCCAAGGACTGGTACCCGAAAGACGCGGGACCGAGGGCGAACGTTGACGTGAAGTTCCTGCTCACGGAGATCGACATGCTCAGAAAAGGGAACGTCTACGTCCAGCCCCAGGCCGCCGGCACCACCACGATGAACGGCGACTACGCCCAGCACGACCCTCAGCTGGTCAACAAGACCCTTGAGGACTACCTGGGCCAAGTCGCCTTCCAGCACGCCAACTCCACCTACCTGATGCTGCTGGGCGCCCCTCTCGTCCCGCCGGGACCGCTGGTGACCTCGTTGAGTACCACCTCCGGGGCGGGAGGAGCCACGGTCACCATCAGCGGCAGCGGATTCGACCCGGACTCCGTCGTCGACTTCGGTCCGATCCCGTGCGCCGAGTTCTCCCTCAACTCCGCCGGTACGCAGATCTCCGCGACGGTGCCGGACGGCGCCGGCATCGTCGACGTCCGCGTCACCACCAAGTTCGGCACATCACCCGCCGTCCCACTGGGCCGGTTCGCCTACGGCGGACCCGCGCCCGTGGTCGTCACCTCTGTCTCACCGAACAAGGGAGGCGCCGGCACCCCGGTCAAGATCTACGGCTCGGGCTTCGCCGACAAACCAGCGGTGATGTTCAGGGAAACCGCCGGGGACAATGTCAACTACCAATCCCCGACCCTGATCACGGCGTCGGTACCGAAGCGGACGGAGGAGCACCCGAGAACGGTCGACGTCACGGTGACGATCGGCGTGGCCACCTCGCCCACTACCTCGGCGGACGAATTCAGCTACCCGAAAATCCTCCCGGACGAGGACTGATCGCGGGCTCGGGGTCAGACCGAGTACTTCTCGTGCGGGACGCCCCGCTCCCACACAGCCTCGAACGCGGCAGATGCCAACCGCGCCACGACTGGCTCGGTTCGGAACTCCCAGCCAGGTTCAGACCAGTTACCGTTTCCTGAGAAGTGGTTGAAGAGCACGGTCTCACTGTCGAACACCCAGCAGTCGTTCCCAGGCAGGGCAATGTCCGACGCCTGCCGCCTGGGCAGCCAGCGGACTTGCTCCCCGGCCTGGACGTTGACCACTGTGCCGGCGTGCTCGTACCGGATGTAGTCGGTGACGGGTTCGGAGACGACACGGGCGCGACGAACCAGAACGCCTCGGGCGACGGTGCACCGAATCAAATCAACCCAAGGAGTCCAGTACTCGGAAGTGGGGTTCACGTCACGTTGCCCCGTACGCTTCCAGTTCTCGAAGTCCTCGGCTTCATCGCCGACGCCGTACGAGTCGCGCATCTCAAGGTGCACGGCCGAGTGCTCGGCCGCCGCCAGCAGTTCATTGAAGCCCGGCTCGTTCTGCGACATCGCATGCCTCCCTGAGTGTCGGCACCATGCGGGCAGCCGCCGGTGACAGCGCGGCCCCGGCGCGGAAGCGCCGGGGCCGGTTTGTTGCAGCGGGGTCAGTGGAGTGTCCGGACGAACGCCTGCCACGCGGGGGCGGGGAAGACGAGCGCCGGGCCTGCCGACACCTTCGAGTCACGGACCGGCACGACGCCGGGGAAGCCGTCTGACACCTCAACGCAATCGCCGCCGTCCGAATTGCTGTACGACGACTTACGCCAAGCGGCCTGGGTCAGATCGGGTCGGACGGATCGCATGGCGGGATCTCCTCAATCAGTTGCCTGATGAAACCTGCGGACTCCTCCGGAGAGAGAGTCTTGTCACGTAGCAGATCGTAGGACAAACGCAGTGCTTCGACCTTCTCCGGTTCCTCGATCAGCTCACCGGACTTCGAACCCTCCAGATAGGCCACGGACTTCCCGCTCGCGAGCCAGAGAACGGTCAGCGAGCCTCCCAGCAGATCATGCAATCCCGCCGAGAACGGCACCACTTGGATGGTGACGCCGGACCGCTGCCCCGCTTCGAGCAACGCTTCCAACTGGTCCGTCCACACCTTCGGGTCCGTTGCCGCGCGGCGGAACACGGCCTCGTCGAGCAACGCCCTGAAGTGAGGAGCGTCGTCGCCCTCCAGGATGTCCTGACGGCTCATCCGCGCCGCGACCTGCTCGGCCAGTTCCACATCATCGCGTGGGCGGCCCTTGGCCAGGATCTCCTCGGCGTAGGCCTCCGTCTGAAGCAGGCCGGGGATGACGCTGCACACGTACTTGTACTGAACAGTCGCCTCCCGCTCCAGCCTCATGAACCGCTGGTACCGGTCCCCGAACGCGTCCTCCCTCGCCAGCACCCACAGCTGCGACAGCTGGTTCTTCGTCCCGTACACCGCGTCCAGTGCCGCCACCACCTGCGGTGACCCCAGCCGCGCACCCGTCTCCAGCTTGTGCAGATACGCGCGGTCGTACGTCGTCAACTCCTGCAGCTCGGCGAGCGACTTGCCCGACTCCTCACGCAGGCGCGCGATCGTCTCGTACAGCATGACCCGCGCCGATGCCTCCCGGCCCGAGTCGGACGTGCCCTTCGCCATGCCAACTCCCCTGTTTCCTGCGGCGACAGAGCTGTGGCAGCCCGTCCCGAGCGTAGTCAGCCGCACATCCTTCGGGAGCGGAAAGTGCCCAGTTCATCACATAGGGCTACGCTTGGCACGGCACGTTCAGCACCAGCCGCAGCAGCGGCCTCTCAGGCAGTCGGCAGGCCCAGAGCGCGCAGGGTGCCAGGTGGCACTTCAAGACTTTCCAGTTCGTGGGCGAGGCGCAGCACCTGGTCTGCCACACCGAGTTCACGGGGCGTCTCGGGGACGGTGTCGCCGAGACTCCGCAGAAACTCTGCGGACGAAGCGGTCGATGCGCTTCGCCTCATTGCCAGCGTTTTTGGGAATGCCGGATTCTACCCAAAGCGATCAACTCAGCACCCAGAGCTACTACCCGCACGGCACGTTGAGCGACAGCAGCGCCGCCCCCTTGCCGTCCAGGCGGATCTCGCTCACCGCCGCGTTCCGCAGGCGCGGGAAGACCCGGCGGTATTCGCCCAGCGGGATCGACAGGAGGTCGCAGAGCACCAGCCGCAGCAGGGTGTTGTGGGCGACCACCAGGACTCGGCCGCCGTCGTGGGACGACGCGATGTGGTGGAGTGCCGCCTTGCCTCGGGTGGCGGCGGTGCGGGGGTCCTCCGCGGAGGGGAAGGGGTTGGCCACCGGGTCGGCGCGGAACGCCGCCGTCGCCGTCGGGTCCACCGACTCGAACTCGGCCAGCGTGCGGCCCTCCATCACCCCGAAGTCGCATTCGCGCAGGTCGTGTTCGCGTGTCGGTACGAGGTCCAGGGCGCGGCAGGCCGGCTCGGCCGTGGCGATCGCGCGGGGCACCGTCGATGTCCACACCGCGTCGATGGGCGTGCCCGCCGCCGCCTGCCGTCCCGCCCACCAGCCCAGCCGCACCGCCTGGGCGCGGCCCTCGTCGGTGAGGTCGACGTCGCTCACGCCCGCGTAGCGGTTCTCGGCGTGCCAGAGCGTCTGGCCGTGGCGGGCCAGCAGCAGGGTCGTACTCATGAGTTCTCCAAAGCGTCGGCGCGGATGCGGGCATGCGCGGCGACCGGGGCGGGGAGCCAGCCGCGCCGTTCCAGTTCGTCGACCATCCTCAGGTACGGCCCGAGGAAGCGCGCGGTTCGCGCGGGGTCCGGGCGCAGGACATGGCCGAGGCCGACCATGCGCCCGGCGGCGTCCGCGAGGGTGGGGGCGGCGCCCGCGCCGTACGCGGCGAGGACGGCCATCCCGAGCGCCGGTTCGCTGTGCCGGGGGATGTGTACGGTGCGGCCGAGGATGTCGGTGCGCAGCTGGTTCCAGTACGCGCTGCGCGAGCCGCCGCCGGTGAAGGTGAGAGTGCCGTCCTGGGGGGCGCCGAGGTGGTCCAGGTAGTCCAGGCAGAGCCGTTCGGTGTGGCCGACGCCCTGGAGGAGGGCCGCCCAGTGGTCGGCGTCGGAGAGTGGTGAGCCCAGCAGGAAGGGCGCGGCGTCGGGGGCGAGGAAGGGAAACCGCTCGCCGCGCGAGACCAGCGGGTAGGCGAGCGCGGTCGACGGCTCGTGCGCGTGGGCGAGGGCGTCGTAGCTCGCCGGGTCCGCGTCGGGGAAGGCCGCTGCGAGCGCGCCCGCCCCGACCCCCGAGGCGCCGCCGGGCAGCCAACTTCCGTCCGGGGCACGGTGGTTGTAGACCACGCCGGTGCTGTCGTGGACGGGCTCGGCGGTGACGCCCTTCAGGACGAGCGTGGTGCCGAGGACTGAGTTCCAGGACCCGAGGCCGAGGGAGCCGGAGGCGATCTGGGCCGCGCAGCCGTCGGTCATCCCGGCGATCACGGGGGTGCCGGCGGGGATGCCGGTGGCCGCCTCGCCGTCGGCGTCGACCTCACCGAGCTTCGTGCCGGGGCGTACGACCTCCGGGAGCATTCCAAATGCCAGGCCCAGGGCGCGCAGCTTTTCGTGTGGCCAGGTGTCCGTCGTCAGGTCGTAACCCGTCTTCAGCGCATGGCTTGAGTCCGTGGGGGTACAGCCGCCGACCAGGCGGGAGACGATGAAGTCGGGTTGGTGGGTGAGGCGTACGCCCCCGGTCGCGGGGTGCCGGCGCAGCAGCCACATCGCCTTCGGCAGGGCCCATGTGGGCTGTACGCGCAGTCCGCCGTCCCGCGCCAGGGCCGTCTCGGCGGTGGCCCGCCCGTCGTCGTACATCAGGCCGGGCGTGAGCGGGCGGCCCGCCCCGTCGGTGAGCAGGACCGTGCCGGAGGTGCCGCATACGGCGAGCGCGCCGATGGCGCCGCGCGGCCGGTCCCGCAGGGCTTCGCCGACGGCCTTGCGCACCGCCTCCCACCAGTCGTCCGGCGACTGCTCGTGGCGTACCCCGTCGCGGCTGCCGCCGAGTGGGGCCGCACCGCTGCCGAGCATGTCCCCGTCGTCCCCGACGAGCACCGCACGGACGCTCTGTGTACCGAGATCGATACCCATCCACATATCGGCTCCCTCTGTGAAGTTCTCACTCTGCACCGAGAGTTTGCGATGCGCGAGGGATTGACGCGCAACTACCGGTGTTCCAAGCTCTGTTAACCACTCGAAGGAACGCGTTATCTGGCCGGACCGTGGAGGTCACGGATGGACATGCACGGGCACCTCGGGCACGACCGTCGGCGATTCCTCGCGCTCACGGCGGCGGTGTCGTCCGTCCCGCTGCTGAGCGCCTGCGGGGCCGGCTTCGGCGGCGGTGACAGCAAGAGCGATGGTTCGGCGGCCGACGACGTCACCGGGTCGTTCGACTGGCAGCGGCACAAGGGCACGACCGTCAAGGCGTTGCTCAACAAGCACCCGTACACGGACGCGCTGATAGCCGACCTCAAGGCGTTCACCGCGAAGACCGGTATCAAGGTCGAGTACGACGTGTTCCCCGAGGACAACTACTTCGACAAGCTGACCGTGGACCTCTCCAGCGGCCGGGCGTCGTACGACATCTTCATGCTCGGCGCCTACATGGTGTGGCAGTACGGCCCGCCGGGCTGGCTGGAGGACCTGGGCCCGTGGATGCGCAACGAGTCGGCCACCGGCGCCGAATGGGACCAGGACGACTTCCTGCCGAGCCTCCTCGAAGGCACCCAGTGGTCCCTGAAGGCCGGGACGCCGCTCGGCCAGGGCGGGCAGTACGCGCTGCCGTGGGGCTGGGAGGCCAACGTCGTCGCGTACAACACGGAGGTCTTCGACAAGCTGGGGCTGAAGCCTGCGGAGTCGTTCGACGAGCTGCGTGAACTCGCGGGCACCATCAAGCGCAAGGCGCCGGGCGCCGGTTTCGACGGGATGTACGGGGTCGCGGTGCGCGGCTCGCGGAGCTGGGCGACGATCCATCCCGGCTTCATGACGATGTTCTCCCGCTACAAGCTCAAGGACTTCACGGTCGACGGGGAGAGCCTGAAGCCCGCCATGAACTCGCCCGAGGCCATCACGTTCACCCGTGACTGGGCGGACATGGTCAAGAAGGGCGGGCCGCCCTCGTGGACCTCGTACACCTGGTACCAGTGCTCCAGCGACCTGGGCGCGAAGAAGGCGGGCATGCTCTTCGACGCGGACACCGCCGCCTACTTCCAGGCGGTGAAGGGCGCTTCGCCGGCCGCCGGGAACATCGCCTTCCATCCGGGGCCGAAGGGGCCCGACGGGTCGCTGGCGACCAACATGTGGATCTGGTCGCTGGGGATGAACGCCAAGAGCAAGAAGAAGAGCGCCGCCTGGCTGTTCCTCCAGTGGGCCACCGGCAAGGAGCATCTGCGCAAGGGCGCGATCGAGTACAACCACATCGATCCGGTACGGAAGTCGGTGAGCGACGACCCGGCGTACCGGAACAAGATGAAGGAACTCCCCGGCTTCATCGAGACGTTCGAGGCCGTCCAGGACCAGACGCGGATCCAGTTCACCCCGCAGGAGCAGTTCTTCGACGCGACGACGAGTTGGGCGTCGGCGCTCCAGGAGATCTACGGGGGCAAGAGCGCGGGACCGGTGCTGAACGGCCTGGCGGACGATCTGGCCTCGAAGGTCGGGTGACGCCTGATGGACTCGTCGACGGAGGCCGATCACGGGGCGGCCTCGTCCGACGACGCGGCCGTGGCCGGCGCCCCTGAAAAGGCGTCGGCCGCGGGACCGGGGCCGTCGTACGGGGGCGGCCCCGGCGGCTCCGGCGGCTCCGGCACGGAGCGGAGCGTGCCCCGGTGGCGGCGCTCCCTGCGGCCGTATCTGCTGATCGTGCCCGCCCTGCTGCTGACCGGTGGCATCCTCTATCCCTTCGGACTCGGCCTGTACTACACGGTGTTCGACTTCGCCGCGAGCAAGCCGCAGCCGGACTTCACGGGCCTGGAGAACTACCAGCGGATCTTCACCGACTCCTCCTTCTGGGACTCGGCGTGGGTGACGGTGCTGTACGCGGTCGGCGCCGCCGCCGTCGAGACGGTGCTCGGCGTCGCGGTGGCGCTGCTTCTGCACCGCTCGACCCTGGTCGGACGGGTGCTGGAGAAGGTCCTCATCCTGCCGCTGATGATCGCGCCGGTGATCGCCGCCATCATCTGGAAGCTGATGCTCCAGCCGTCGGTCGGGGTCGTGAATTATCTGCTGCGGCCGTTCGGTCTGGGCGGGGTGCAGTGGACGGACACCCCGACGGGCGCGCTGCTGTCGTCGATCGCCGTGGACGTGTGGGTCTACACGCCGTTCGTCGCGATCCTGGCGCTGGCCGGGCTGCGTTCGCTGCCCACATCTCCGTTCGAGGCGGCGGCGGTCGACGGGGCGGGCTGGTGGTTCACCTTCCGCAAGCTGACGATGCCGATGCTGTGGCCGTACGTCCTGGTCGCCGTGATCTTCCGGTTCATGGACTCGCTGAAGGTCTTCGACATCATCTACGCCCTGACGGAGGGCGGCCCCGGCGACTCCACGGTGGTGCTCCAGATACGCGCGTATCTGGAGGCGATCCGCTTCCAGCGCTACTCGTTCGGGCTCAGCTACATGATCGTGCTGTGGGCGGTGGTCTATCTGGCGGCGATGGTGCTGGTGCGCTATCTGGGCCGGATCCAGAACCGGGCTGCGGAGGTGCCGAAGTGACGCCGCATCAGGCACCGACGAGGCCGAAGGGGGCCATGAAGCGGCGGGTGTTGGGGATCGCCGCCGACGGCGCGCTGATCCTCTATTTCCTCTTCGCGCTGTTCCCCGTCGTATGGATGGTGATCCTCTCCCTGAAGCCGGCGAACGAACTCTTCAGCACCTACTTCTCGTTCACTCCGACCCTGGACTCCTACCGGACGGTGCTCGGCGCGGGCCACGACGAGGGCGTGCCGTTCGTACGGTTCTTCGTCAACAGCCTGGTGGTGTCGCTGGGGGCGGTCGGGCTCTCCCTGGTGATCGGGCTGCCCGCCGCGTACGCCGCCGCACGCTGGCGGTTCCGCGGCTCGGAGAATCTGATGTTCACGCTGCTGTCGTTCCGCTTCGCGCCCGAACTGACCGTGATCATCCCGCTGTTCGTGCTCTACCAGCAGCTCGGTCTCTTCGACACGTACGTCGGCATGATCTGGGTCCTGCAACTGGTCACGCTGCCACTGATCGTATGGATCATGCGGTCGTACTTCGCCGATCTGTCACCGGAGCTGGAGCAGGCCGCGCTGCTCGACGGCTACACCCGCAAGCAGGCGTTCTTCCGGGTCGCGCTGCCGCTGGTGAAGCCGGGCATCGCCGCCGTATCCCTGCTGGCCTTCATCTTCGCGTGGAACAACTTCGTCTTCCCGCTGATCCTCACCTCGTCCGAGGCACAGACCGTGACCGTGGGCGCGCTGTCGTTCCTCGGCGGCGACCGGCCCAAGTACAACCTGACGGCCGCCGCCGCGCTGGTGTCGGTGGTCCCGCCGCTGCTGCTCGCGCTCACGATCCAGCGGTATCTGGTGCGGGGCCTGTCGTTCGGGGCGGTGAAGTCATGACGCACTCCGTGCCGGGCTCCACCTCGATCGCGCTGCGCGGCGTCCACAAGTCGTACGGACGCACCACCGCGCTCGACGGCATCGAACTGAACGTCGCCGAGGGCGAGTTCTTCTGTCTGCTCGGCCCGTCCGGCGCGGGCAAGACGACCACGCTCAAGACCGTCGCCGGTCTGGAGGAGCCCGACTCCGGCGCCGTCGAGCTGGGCGGCCGGGACATGACCGGCGTCGAGCCGTACGACCGGGGCGTGGCCATGTGCTTCGAGTCGTACGCGCTCTATCCGCACCGCTCCGCCTACGACAACCTCGCCTCGCCGCTGCGCTCCCCCAAGTACCGGCTGCCCGCCGCCGAGGCCCGTGTCCGAATCCACGACGTCGCCGAACTCCTCGGTATCGAGCAGCTGTTGGAGCGCCCGGTCGGCGCGCTGTCGAACGGGCAGCGGCAGCGGGTGGCGCTGGGCCGGGTGCTCGTACGGCCCGCCCGCGCGTTCCTCCTCGACGAACCGCTCTCCCATCTCGACGCCAAGCTCCGCCAGGCCATGCGCGCCGAGCTGAAGGCGATCGGCGACGTCCGGCACACCACCACGCTGTACGTCACGCACGACTCGGTGGAGGCGCTGGCGCTCGGCGACCGGATCGGGGTGATCAGGGACGGCCGGATCGTCCAGACCGGGACACGGGAGGAGATCTGGCACCGGCCGTACGACACGTTCGTCGCCCGCGCCTTCGGGCGCCCGCTGATCAACCTGCTGCCGGGGACGGTCACGGCGGACGGACACTTCGGGTCGGCGGAGGGCGGCTTCGTGCTGCCGGTGGACGTACCGGCGGCGCCGGACACGGAGGTGCAGCTGGGCGTACGGCCGAGGGATGTCACCCTCGACGGCGGTGCCGACGCCCTGGAGCTGACCGGCAGCGTCTATGTCACCGAGGTCCTCGGCCGCGCCACCGAGGTCACCGTCCGGCTCGGCTCCCGGCAGCTGTCGCTCGTCGCCCCGCGCGCCGCCGCGGCGGGTCTGCGCGCGGACGCCCCTGTGCGGCTCTCCGTACGGCTTGAGAACCTGCTCCTGTTCGAGGCCGACCGGCCGGAGCGTCCAGGACGAAGGATCACAAGATGAGCACCCAGCAGCAGCGGGGCCCCGCCCCGCGCCAGGCGGCGATAGCCGAGTACGTCCTCGCGCAGGGCGAGGGCACCGCCGCCGAGCTGGCGACCCGCTTCGACGTCAGTCTGATGACCATCCACCGCGACCTGGACGAGCTGGAACGGCAGGGCATCGTACGGAAGTTCAGGGGCGGGGTGACCGCGCAGCCGTCCGGTGTCTTCGAGTCGAACGTCGCCTTCCGACTCAAGGCGATGCACGAGGAGAAGGCGGCCGTCGCCCGGCACGCGCTGACCCTCATCGAGCCCGGCATGGCGGTCATGCTGGACGACTCGACGTCCACCCTGGAGATCGCGCGCCGGCTCGGCTCCATCACGCCGCTGACCGTCGTCACCAATTTCCTTCAGGCGATCACGCTGCTGTCCGTGGAGCGCGGCATCCATCTGATGGCGCTCGGCGGCGACTACGACCCGCTGCACTCCTCGTTCCTCGGCGTCAGTTGCGTCGAGGCCGTGCAGTCGCTCCAGGTCGACGTCTGTTTCACGTCCACCTCCGCCGTCTCCGGGGGTTACGCGTACCACCAGGAGCAGCACATCGTCTCCGTGAAGCGGGCGATGCTCGGCTCGGCGGCCAGGAACGTCCTGCTGCTCGACCACTCCAAGCTCGGCCGGGTCGCCCTGCACCGGCTGGCCCCGCTCTCGGCCTTCGATCTGGTGCTCGTCGACGCCGGCGCCTCCGCCGAGGCGCTGCGCGACCTCGACGAGCACAAGGTCCCCTACCACGTCTGCGAGGTGGGCGGTGACTGAACCAGCCCCTTTCCGGCGGTTCTTCGCGGGTCCGAGGCGCCTGGCACGGCACCTCGCCGCGTTGTCGGACTCGGCCACGTACGCCCAGCACGAGACCGATCCTCCGCCTCGCGATGCACCGCACCAGACCCCTCGGGCTGATCCGCGAACATCCGCCGGAAAGGGGCTGACCCTGCGTGAACTGCGCAAGACCTATGTGGCGCGCGGCCGTCCCGCCGTCGACGCCGTGCGCGGCATCGACATCGAGCTGCGCTCGGGCGAACTGCTCGGTCTGCTCGGCCCGTCCGGCTGCGGCAAGTCCACCACGTTGCGGATGATCGCCGGTCTGGAGTCGGTCACCGGCGGCGACATCCTGGTCGGCGGTGACTCGGTCGTCTCCCTGCCCGCGCGGGAGCGCAACATCGGTGTGGCCTTCGAGAACTACGCGCTCTACCCGCCGCTGACCGTCGCGGACAATCTCGGATTCGGGCTGGCGGCCCGCGGTCTGCACAGCCGTACGGAACGGGCCAGGCGGGTCGCCGACATGGCGGAGCGGATCGGTCTCACCGACCTCCTCGCCGCCCGGCCCGCCGGTCTCTCCAGCGGCCAGAAGCAGCGCGTCGCACTGGCCAGGGCGCTGATCCGGGAGCCGGACGTGCTGCTCCTGGACGAACCGCTGTCCCATCTGGACGCCGCGCAGCGCGACACGACCCGCCGTGAACTCAAGCGGATCCAGCGGGACTCGGGCCATACGACGATCCTCGTCACCCACGACCAGGAGGAGGCGCTGTCGCTGGCCGACCGGATCGCGGTGATGCGGGACGGCGTGATCCAGCAGCTCGGCACGCCGTACGAGATCTATGACGCCCCGGCGAACATGTTCGTCGCCGACTTCGTGGGCGAGCCCGCGATCAATCTGCTGCCGGGCGTCGTGGAGTCCGGTGGACGGGTGAGGCTCGGCCCGACGGTGAGCTTCCCGTGCCCGGCCGGTCCACCCCCCGGCCGCGCGGTGGTGCTCGGCATCCGTCCGGAGGACCTGCGGCTGACCCGTGTGGGTGAGCCGGGGGCCGGGACGGAGGACACCGGGTCGGGCGGGGCGGCGGACGGCGCCGTACGGGCTACGGTCAGCGCCCATGAGCCGCTCCCGGAGTCCGGAATCGCCACGCTCACGCTCCATGGCGTCGCGGAACCCCTCGTCGTGGAGACCGGCCCGGAGATCCGCCTGGACCGGGACGACACCGTGCGCGTCACCGCCGACCCGCAGCACACGCACGTGTTCGACGCCGAGACAGGAGATGCGCTGACGTGAAGATCCTCGCCGCCGGAGACCACTTCGTCCTCAACTCCCTGATCACCGAGGCCCTGCGGCACGATGTCGCCGCCCCGGCCGAGATCACCGAACTCACCCTTCCCTGGCCGCTCACCCCCTTCGGCAAGGTCGCCGAGGTCGACGAGGCCAACGACTCCGAGGACGCGCTGATCGAGGCGCTGGACGGGGTCGAGGTCTGTGTGACCCAGATGGGTCCCTTCACCGAGAGGGTGCTCGCCGCGTCGCCCGCGCTGCGGATGATCGCCGTGTGCCGGGGCGGTCCGGTCAACGTCAACGTCGAGGCGGCTCGGGCGCGCGGCGTGAAGGTCTGCTTCGCGCCGGGGCGCAACGCGGCGGCCACCGCCGAGTTCACGGTGGGGGTGATGCTGGCGGCCCTGCGCCGGATCCCGCAGGCGCACAACTCCCTCGCCCTGGACGGGGAGTGGGACGCCTCGCTCTACACGTACGCACGCTGCGGCCCGGAGCTGGAGGACACCCCGGTGGGGCTGATCGGTTACGGCGCCGTCGGCAGCCGGGTGGCGCGTGTGCTGACCGCGTTCGGCGCCGAGGTGGAGGTGTACGACCCTTACGTACGCGGCGATGTGCACGGCATGCGGTCCCCCTCGCTCCAGTCGCTGCTGTTCCGGTCGAGCGTCGTGAGCCTGCACGCGCGGCTCACCCCCGAGACACACGGTCTGATCGGCGAGGCCGAACTCGCCCTGATGCCAAGGGGATCGGCCCTGGTGAACGTCGCGCGCGGCGGGCTGGTCGATACGAACGCGCTGTGCGACGCGCTCGACAGCGGGCATCTCGCGACGGCGGCGCTCGACACGTACGAGCAGGAGCCGCTGCCGGCCGGGGCGCGGCTGCGCTCCACCCCGAACCTGGTGCTGACCCCGCATCTGGGCGGGGCGAGCCAGGCCGTGGCGCGCAAGGCGGCACGGATCGCGGCGGCGGAGGTCGCGCGCTACGCCAAGGGCGAGCCGCTGGCGCACTGCCTGACGTGAACGACATGAGCGACGTAGGCCCTGGGACCTGAGGAGAGCGTGATGTACGTCGGTATCGATGTCGGCACGTCCACGGTGAAGGCCGCGGCCTTCGACGCGGACGGGCGCGCCCTGGCCGTCGAGTCCCGTCCGGTGCGCCTCGACATCCACGGCGGTCATGTCGAGCAGGACATGGAGGAGGTGTACGGCGCGGTCGTCGACGCCTACGGCGCGCTCACCGCCGCCCTGCCCGAGCCGGTCGAGCTGGCCGGGCTCACCGGGCAGGGCGACGGGGTCTGGCTGGTGGACGCCGACGGGCGCGCGGTGCGGCCCGCGATCTCCTGGATGGACGGCAGGGCCCACGAGTTCGTGGACGCGTGGCTGGCGTCCGGCGTCTTCGAGTCGGTGTTCCGCCGCAGCGGCAGCGCGATGTTCCCCGGCTGTCCGGGGCCGGTGCTGGCGTGGCTCGACCGTCACGAGCCGGCCGCGCTGGATGCCGCGACGACGGCGCTGTACTGCAAGGACATGGTCTTCCAGCGGCTGACCGGGGTGCGGGCGACGGATGTCTCGGACGCGTCGATGCCGTTCCTGGACCCCAGGACGCGGGCGTACTCCGGCGACGTGCTCGCGGAGTTGGGGCTCGCGCACCGGGCGCGGCTGCTGGCCCCGGTCAGCGATCCGCTCGCGATCGGTGAGCTGCCCTCGGGCGTACGGATCGCCAACGGGCCGTACGACCTGCCGGCCGGCGCGCTGGGCGCGGGGGTCACCGAGCCGGGCGACGGGCTGCTGATCATCGGCACATGCCTGGCCTCGCTCGTCGCGACGGACACGCTCGACCTGGACGGCGAGCCGGGCGGGCTGCACATCTCGACGGACCGGCCGGGGCACTATCTGCGCGCCATGCCCGCGATGGTCGGGACCGCCGCGCTCGACTGGGTGCTGACCATGACCGGCACGGACCACGCGGAGGTGGACGCGCTGCTCGACGCGGTGGAACCGGGAGCGGGAGGGGTCAGAGTGCTCCCGTACTTCGCGCCGTCCGGCGAGCGCGCGCCGTTCGTCGACCCGGCACTGCGGGCCGAACTGACCGGTGTCTCCCTGGAGTCGACGTCGGCCGATCTGATCCGCGCCACCTGCGAGGGCATCGCCTACGCCGCCCGGCACTGTCTGGAGGCGGCGGGCCTGACGGGCACCCTGGCGGTCTGCGGCGGCGGCACCCGGAGCCCCGCGTGGATGCGGCTGTTCGCCGATGTGCTGGGCAGACCGCTGCGGATCGTGGAGGGCGAGGTGGGCGCACGGGGCGCGGTGCTCGCGTCGGCGGCGCGCCACGGGGTGGAGCTGGACGTGGCGTCCTGGACCACCCCGACGTCGGTGGTGGACCCGGACCCGGAGCGGGCGTCGTACTACGCGAAGGGGTACGAGGACCACCTGGCCCGGCTGGGGGCGGCGCGGGAGAGGCACCGCACGTAGTGCGGGGTGGCGCGCCCGGCAAGCCCCAGGCCGGGGCAGCTGCCCTACCGTCCCGCCCCACACCGCCCGGCACGCCGAAACCCGCGGCGGGAGCCGGGGGCGTCGGGCACGGCCCGGCACGCCAGGGACGACGGTGACCCGGCACCGTCGCGGCGGGGCGGGGTCGGCGCCCCCGGTGAACCCCGAATGTCCGCCCGCCGCACAGACGGTGAAGTCGCCGCGCAGTGTGCCGAATTGGGCCGTCCGCCTGCCTATCGTGCAGCCGCCGGCCCCGGATTTCGTCGATCGACCGACGCTTCACGAGCCCACGAGGGAGACCCGTATGTCCGCACAGCCCAGACGCCGCTCGATACTGCTCGCGGCCGGTGCGGCCACCGCCGCCACGGCCGTGGGTGCCGTCGGCGCGGTGCCCGCCGCCGCCGCGCCGGGCACGAGCCGACCGGTGGTCATCGGTCACCGGGGCGCCGCCGGGTGGCGGCCCGAGCACACCGCGGCGGCGTACACCTACGCCGTGGAGACCGGCGCCGACTGGATCGAGCCCGACCTCGTCCCCACCAAGGACCATGTCCTGGTCGTGCGGCACGAGAACGAGATCTCGGGGACGACGGACGTCGCGAAGCACCCGGAGTTCGCCGACCGGCGGACGACGAAGACGGTCGACGGGCGGCCGGTGACCGGCTGGTTCACCGAGGACTTCACGCTGGCCGAACTGAAGACCCTGCGGGCGGTCGAGCGGCTGCCGTTGATCCGTAACCGCAACACCGTCTTCGACGGCCGCGAGCCGGTGATGACCTTCGAGGAGGTCGTGCGGCTGGCCCGCGAGCTGTCCCGGCGCCACCGCCGCCGGATCGCCGTCTTCCCGGAGACCAAACACCCCACGTACTTCCGCTCCATCGGGCTGCCCCTGGAGCCGGCGCTGGCGCGGATCGTGCGGCACTACCGGCTGGACGCGGACGAGTGCGTGGTCCAGTCGTTCGAGCCCAGCAGTCTCGCCGCGTTCGCCGAGGAGCGGCTGCGGCTGCCGCTCTGGCAGGCGCTGGGCACGACGGGCGCGCCGTACGACCTGGTCGCGGCGGGTGACCCCACGACGTACAAGGACATGATGACGCCGGAGGGGCTGCGGAAGATCGCGCGGTACGCGGACTGGATCGGCCCGGACAAGTCGTCGGTCGTGGAGCCGTTCACACTGCTGGCCGACGCGCACCGGGCGGGGCTGAAAGTGGGTGCGTACACCTTCCGTGCGGAGAACCAGTACCTGCCCGCGCAGTTCCGGCGCGGTACGAATCCCAACGAGTTCGGTGACGCCTTCGCCGAGTACGCCCTGCACTTCGGCCGTGGGGTGGACGCCGTGGTGACGGACTTCCCGGACGTCGCGGTCATGGCGCGGGACTCGGCGGAAGCCAGGGACTGACCCCGGACCGGGACGGGCGCCTGATCAGCACGGAGCCCTCTTGCTGTGTCGCAAGGCGCCGAAGTGCCCGCAGGGTGGTTTCCTGTGGGCACTTCGGCGATGCGGCGAGGGCCAACAAGGGCGAACCCCAGCCCGGCGGCGCCCAGTTCGACAACCCGAACCTGATCTACCCGGGGCAGGAACTCGACCTCCCGGCCGCCGACGAGCCGGCCGACCCGCCCGTCGACTCCGGTGACACCACCCCGCCGACCGAAGACACCCCGGACGAGCCCCCGGCGCCCGAAACGAACCCGGGGCACGACGACGCGCAGCCGCCGCCCCCGGCAACCACCGAGCCGTCCCCGTCCCGTACGGCCGAACCGTCCCCGGAAGCCACCCGCACCCCCGCACCGTCCAGTACTCCCGAAGCGGGAGACCGCACCGTCCCCTCACGCCATGCGGACGACGAGGAACTGGCCCCCGCCGCGGTATGGATGGGCGCCGGCACCCTGGCCGCCGCCCTGGTCGGCACACTCGGCGTCCGCCGCCGCCTCCAGCAGCGCCGCCTGCGCCCCGGCCGCCGAATCCCGATGCCCCAAGGCCGCGCGGCAGCGACCGAGCAGGGTCTGCGCGCGGCCCAGCTCCCCACAGGATTCGACCTGTTGGACGCCGCGCTGCGCTCTCTCGCCCTCAACCTCGCGGAAGCCCACCGCGACCTTCCGGTCATCGAAGCCGTCGTCCTGCACGAGTCGAAGGTCGAACTCCACCTCGACCAGGACACCGCCCCGATGAAACCCTTTACCGCCGCAGCCGGACGACAGGACATGTGGATCTGCGCGGCCAGCAGCCCCGGCCTCGCCGACGAGGAAACCCTCAAGGCCGCCGACGCCCCCTACCCGGCGCTGGTGTCGATCGGCTGGGACAACCAGGGCCACCTCGTCCTGGTCGACCTGGAGCACGTCGGCATCCTCCAGCTCGCCGGCCACCAGACCTTCGCGCGCCACGTACTGCAGGCGATCGCCGTGGAACTCGCCAACACCCCGCTGCCGGGCCACATGGAAGTCGCCGCTCTGGGAGAGGCACTACCCGGGCTCGAGAGCGCCGCACCCGAGCGCGTCGTCCGCACCACCGATCTCACCCACGCCGTCGCCGACCTGTCCGCCCACGCCGCCGACCAGCGCCGCGCGCTCGCCGGAACCGGCGCCATCTCACTTCGCCAGGCACGGCTGCGCGAGGACGCGGGAGGCGCCTGGACCCCGCACATCGTCCTGGCCGCACACCTGCCCCAGGGAGCCGACAGCGACCGCCTGGTCGACATGCTCACGGAACAACCCCGCACGGCGGCCGCAGTCATCACCACCGCCCCCGCCCTGGCCGACGATGAACGCCGCAGCGTGTGGACACTCAACTGCCAAGGTCCGGACGACACGATCGTGCTGCCCGGCTCCGGCCTGCCGGTCCACCTCCAGGGTCTGAGCGACGAGCACTACGAGGACGCCGTCGAACTCCTCACGCTCGCCGCGAGCGAAGCGGACGTCCCAGCCCCCGCCTGGGTGACCTCCCACGACGACGAGACCCCCACCGAGGACGAAGACGGGCTGCCAGCCGAGTATGCCGACCTCGAAGACGAAGAGATCGCCGCACAGGCAGCACCTCCCGCGCGCACCGCGCAGACACCCGACACCCCCGCCACCACCGGGCACGGGGCTGACATCCTGACGCTGGAGAAGCCGGCCGTCGCCGCACCCGCCGTACGACCGGACGACGAGCCGACCGGACCGTCGCTCGCCGAGGTCCTGGCCGAGGACGACATCCTGGATGACGGCGCCCCCCACCCCGACTTCTCCACCTGGGTGATGCAGCCAGACCCGACCGCACCCCGCGCCGCCGAACCGCGGAAAGCCGTCCACGCCACACTCCCGCCCGACACACCACCGACCCCCGCACCGAAGCCGGCTTCGGACCGCGGCGTCGGCCCGGCCGTCCTGGTGCTGGGCCCCATCGCGGTCGAGGGCGCCACCGGCCGGCTCGACTCCAACCGCCGCGGCCGCGGCGTCGAACTCGCCGCCTTCCTCGCGCTGCACCCGGGCGTCGACCACCACGCCATCGACGACGCCCTCTGGCCCGGACAACCCGGCAACAAGAACATGCGCAACTCCGTCATCTCCCGCACACGCTCCTGGCTCGACAAAGACCCCGACGGCAACGCCCACTTCCCCCGCGTCCAGGACACCGGCGACAGCCGCTACCGCCTCGGCCCCAAAGTCACCTGTGACTGGACCACCTTCCAGAAACACGCCCGCAAAGGCCTGGCCGACCAAGGCGAAGACGGCGACCTCGCCCTGCGCCGCGCCCTCGCCCTGATCCGCGGACGCCCCTTCACCGGCATCGACCCCGGCCGCTACGCCTGGGCCGAACCAGCCGTACAGGAAATGATCTCCGCGATCACCCACGTCGCGTACGAACTCTCCACCCGGCGCCGCGAAGCCGGCGACCACCCCGCCGCCCTCTGGGCAGCCCGCACCGGCCTGCTCGCCGCCGAGGAGAACGAAACCCTGCACCGCCAGATCTTCCTCGCCCACCACGCCGCCGGCGACATGCCCGCCCTCCGGCTCGCCGCCGCCACCTTCGCAAAGATCAACGAACGCCTCGGCGGCGGCGTCGACATGGACGCCGAGACCGCAGAACTCCTACGGAACCTGCTGCCCCAGCCGACGCGCACCCGCTGATCCACAACAGAAGCGGAGAGACAGATGAGGAGTGCACGAGAACAACGCAGCGGCCGGTTCATCTGCGCCGAGGAGCGGTCCCCGCCGTGTGCGCGGCCATATGTCGGTGCAGCTTCAACTGGGTTCTGTGCACGGCGAGTTGTGCGACGTCGCAGCGCCGGGCATGCTGATATGTCGTGTGCCTGAGCAACATTTTAGTGATGGGGTAGTCCATGGCCGCTGCACGGGGGAGCGACGTCTTTGAGGCGTCGCAGGTGCGGATTCTCTCGGCTTCCGGTGGGGTGGTCGGCGCCGGGTTTCTCGTTGCCGCTGATGTGGTGTGCACCTGCGCTCATGTGGTTGCCAGGGCGGTGTCCGATGCCGCGGGGGGAATGGCCAGCACGCCGGTGGACCTCGACTTTCCAGTGCTGAGCGGGCGCCCACAGGCGCGGGCGACCGTGGTTTCCTGGCGGAGCGGCGGGGCAGATGTCGCGCTGCTGCGGCTCGACGCGGCAGTTGAGGGTGCTCGGCCGGCGCCGCTTCCCGACGGGACCGGTGTATGGGGGCACATGTTCCGGGTGTTTGGCTACCCGGACCACGCCGACTGCGGAGTATGGGCGTCGGGCACGCTACGCGCCGGGCAGGGCTCGGGCTGGGTGCAGATGGAGGCGCAGGAGCCGGGGCCGCGCATCTCTGAAGGGTTCAGCGGGGCGCCGGTCTGGGACGAGGCGCAGGATGGCGTCGTCGGGATGACGGTCGCCGCGCACCTGGGCGCGAGCACCGCGTATCTGCTGCCGTCGGCCGGTCAGGCTCGGGGCCGTGCACGCGCTGGCCACCGGCTCTAGTGTCCTGCGCCTGAAATCCTGGCGATATATTTCGCTAACGAGTTGAGGATTTCGTCGGCGCTCTTGGTCCATGTGAACGGCTTGGGGTTCT
>NZ_JBITIB010000024.1:0-7309 GCF_044458565.1 Streptomyces sp. NPDC050433
CGCCCGGTTACATTCCGAACCCGGAAGCTAAGCCTTTCAGCGCCGATGGTACTGCAGGGGGGACCCTGTGGGAGAGTAGGACGCCGCCGAACAATTATTGGCCTCAACCCCCGCACTGTGTGCGGGGGTTGAGGCATTTCTGCGTTCAAGCGGCGCTTACAGTCGGCACATGAGCTATGAACTGGTCATCTTCGACAACGACGGCGTCCTCGTCGACAGCGAGCCCCTTTCCAACACCATCCTCGCCGGCTATCTCACCGAACTCGGGCACCCCACCACCTACGAGGATTCCCTCCGCGACTACATGGGCGCCGCAGTCCACCGGGTGCACGATCTCGTACGCGAGAGAACCGGGCAGCAGCTGCCCGAGGACTTCGACGAGACCCTGCACAGCCGGGTGTTCGCCGCCTTCGAGCGGGAGTTGAAGCCTATGGAGGGGGTCACCGAGGTGCTGGGCAAGTTGGCCGCCGACGGGCGGCCGTACTGCGTCGCGTCGTCCGGGAGCCATGAGCGGATCCGGGTGGGGCACCGTAAGACCGGGCTGGACCGGTGGTTCGAGTCCGGGATCGTCTTCAGCGCGCAGGACGTCGGGCGCGGAAAGCCGGCGCCGGATCTCTTCCTGTACGCCGCCGAGCGCATGGGAGTCTCTCCCGCGCGGTGCGTCGTCGTCGAGGACAGCCCGCTCGGAGTGGCCGCCGCTCGGGCGGCCGGGATGGATGTGTACGCGTTCACCGCGATGACCCCCGTCGAGAAACTGCCGGGCGCGACCGCGTACTTCTCGTCGATGGCCGAGCTCGCCGGGCTTCAGAAACTCTTCAGATGATCCATCTACTTCTTTAGCGCGGAGCTATACGCTCTGCGGCCATGGAAGCCTCGATGATACGGCCGGTCAGTACAGACACGCGGTTGAGACACGGACGGGTGTCCCTAGCGCTGAGCTTCCTCGTGCAGGGGATCGTCTTCGCCCTCGTCGTCACGCGTATCCCCGCGATCCAGGACCGGTACGGGATGTCCGACGCCCTGCTGCCGGCGTTCCTCGCGGCCGTGCCGATCCTCGCCGGTGTGGGCAGCGTCCTCACCGGGAAGCTCGTCGCGCGCGTGGGGCCCCGCCTCGTACTGCGGTGGGCCCAGCCGCTCCTGCTGTTCGCCTTCCTTGGCGTGGCTGCCGGTGACCAGCTGTGGCAACTCGCTTTGTCGCTCTGCGCGTTCGGGCTGTCCGGCGGCGCGCTTGACGCGTCGATGAACATGCTGGGTGTGCGCCTTCAACGGGCCTACGGGCGCAGCATCATGCTTGGCTTCCACGCCGCGTACAGTCTCGGAGGCATCACCGGGGCCTCGCTCGCCTGGGCCGGCGCCCACTGGGACCTGTCCCTGCTGGTGTCGTATCTGCCAGTCGTCGTCGTGCTGCTGCCGGCCGTGCTCATCGGGAGCCGCTGGTGCACGGACGCGGAGACCGAAAAGCCGACCGCCTCCGGTACGGGACTCGCCTCCGGCACCGAGATCTCCTCCGGCAGCAAGGTCGCCTTCAAGGCCCTCCTGCCGCTCTGCCTCATCATGACTTTCGCCTACATCGGCGACTCCACTGTCTCCAACTGGAGCGCGAAGTACCTCCAGGACGTCCTGGGCAGCTCCGACGAGATGGCCACCGTCCCGTACAACGCGTACATGGTCACCACACTCCTCGGCCGGTCGGCCGGCGACCTCGGGGTGCGGCGCTTCGGGCCTGTCGCCGTCGTGCGGTTCGGGGCGGTGCTCGCCGCCGCCGGGTACGCGGTGATCGCGGTGGCGCCCGGCGCGTGGGTGGGGATCCTGGGGTTCGCGATTCTCGGGTTCGGTCTCTGTGTCGTCGTACCGCAGTGCTTCGCCGCCGCCGGGCGGCTGTTCCCCAACGCCAGCGACGCGGCCGTCGCTCGGCTGAACATCTCCAACTACGTGGGTTTTCTGATCGGGTCGCCCCTCGTCGGCGCGCTCGGTGACGTGTGGAGCTACCGGGGCGCGATGCTCGTCCCGATGCTGATGATGCTCGTGACGCTGCTGTACGCCCGCTCGTTCGCCGACGACGGCGCCCGATACGGTGGCGGGCATGACCGGTCGCGCACAGCTGATGTGGCATGACGCCGTAACGGACTACGACTTCGGGTCCAGCCACCCTATGGACCCGATGCGACTATCGCTGACCAGGGGTCTCGTGCGCGCGTACGGGCTCGACAGCGAGGTGGACGTGGTGTCCGCGCAGCCCGCCGGGGATTCCACGCTGAGACTCGTTCACCACGAGGCCTACGTCGACGCCGTACGCCGCTACTCGCGGGACCCCAGGTCCGCCGACGGCTCGTACGGCATCGGGACGGTCGACGATCCGGCCTTCGCCGGGATGCACGAGGCCTCCGCGCTGATCGCCGGGCAGTCGGTCGGCGCGGCCGAGGCGGTGTGGCGCGGCGAGACGAACCACGCTGTGAACTTCGCCGGCGGCCTGCACCACGCCATGCCCGGCTCGGCTTCCGGCTTCTGCATCTACAACGACGCGTCGCTCGCCATCGCCCGGCTGCTGGAGCTGGGCGCGGAGCGCGTCGCGTACGTGGATGTGGACGTGCACCACGGGGACGGCGTCCAGGCGGCGTTCTGGGACGACCCGCGGGTGCTGACGATCTCGCTGCACGAGCACCCCCGCACGCTCTTCCCGCAGACCGGCTGGGCGGAGGAGACGGGCGAGGGGGCCGGTGAGGGCAGCGCGGTCAACTTGCCGCTGCCCGCCGGGACCGGCGACGAGGGGTGGCTGCGGGCGTTCCACTCCGTCGTGCCCGAACTGCTGGCTGACTTCCGGCCGCAGGCGCTGGTGACTCAGCACGGCGCCGATACGCACTTCGAGGACCCGCTGGCGCATCTCGCGGTGTCGCTGGACGCGCAGCGCGCCGTGCAGGCGTCCTGCCACGACTTGGCGCACACGTACGTCGACGGGGGCCGCTGGGTCGCGCTCGGCGGCGGCGGTTACTCGGTCGTGGACGTCGTACCGCGCTCCTGGACCCATCTGGTGTCGATCGCGGCGCACGCGCCCATCGATCCGGCATCGGCGGTGCCGGAGGAGTGGCGGGACGAGGTCTTCGCCCGTACGCGTGAGTCCGCGCCGCGGCGGATGACGGACGGGCGTACGCCGAACTGGCGGCCGTGGGACGAGGGTTACGACCCGGCGGACCGGCTGGACCAGGCGATCCTCGCAACCCGCAAGGCGTCGTTCCCGCTGCGGGGGCTGCTGGCCTGAGGCACCGGTCCGGGCTCCCCGTCGGCGGTTACGCCAACTGTGGGGTACGACAACGGTTTTGGCCCCGCGCCCGCCGCCGTACGGGAGCATCGGGCCTGTGCTGAGTACCGGAACCTTACGGGCCCACCTGCTGGCCGCCAGACTGGCCGGGCCGGTGGCCACCACGCGGGAGCAGAGCCTGCGCAGCTACCGGCTCTTCGCTGCCCGCGATCCGCGCGCGACGCTGGGGCTCACCCCTGAACGGGCCTGGAATCAGCGCGAGTTGCTGTGGCTCATGGCCGAGCGGTGCGGGGTCTCGGGGGATCCCGCGCATGTCTCGGGCAGCGATGTCATCGACCCCGAACGGACGTTGCGCAGCCTCGACGCCTTCGCCGAGCGGCTCGGCGCCGCCGCCGGACGGCGGGCTCCCGTGCTGTTCGGGACCGGGCACCCGAACCGACTGATCGGGTTCTACGCGGGTTTGGCAGACGCTTTGTCGGCGGCGGGGTGCCTCGTACTCACCCCGGCGAAGGGGCGATGTATCGACATAACGACCCGGTTCGGCGTACGCACGTACCGTCTCGACTACGTACGAGGAGTCGCGTTGGTGCGGGAATCCGAAGCGTCACGCGCCAGGAGTGAGACCGGCGCACACAGCCATTCCCCCCTCCCCGTTCGGGTTGCTCTGGACAGTGCCGCGGCGGCCGGCGGGCCGCTTCCCGAGCTGGTCGTCGGAGATCACGGATGGGTCTGCGGGGCAGGTCAGTTGGGGATTGAAGCCATCGGTCTCGGCGACACCGACGATCCGGCGCTCTTCGTGGGCGAGGCGGAGGGACGGGTGGCCGTCGTGGTTCCGGTTGACGACGGCGTGCGGTCCGATTACTACCGTCCACTGACGCGCTATGTACTCAATCGAGCGTGTCTGTCACGGTAGGCGGCTATGTGCTGCTCCTCTTCCCCACTCGTACCACCCGCCCCTACTCTGGGTGTGAGCGCACAGCGACGAAGAGTCACCGGAGGGGAAGCCGGTGTGCGTCGGGTGCGGAAGGTACAGGTGGGTCATGGTTGCTGGCAGCGAGAGGCCTCTCAACGAGGTCAAGTTCCTTACTGTGGCGGAAGTCGCCGCGGTGATGCGAGTGTCGAAGATGACCGTGTACCGATTGGTGCACAGCGGTCATCTGCCGGCGATCCGGGTGGGCAGGTCTTTCCGGGTTCCGGAGCAAGCGGTTCACGAGTATCTCCGCGAGTCTTTCGTGGGGGTCGAATCCGCCTGAGATTTCCCTCGGATTACGTCCCTCACTCGGCGACGGGTAGGCTGGGCCAACGTAGGTCGTGTGGGCCCAGACGCCCCGCACCGAGTGAAGAGAAGTGAGCGAGGGTAGTCGTGGGCTCTGTTATCAAGAAGCGGCGTAAGCGGATGGCCAAGAAGAAGCACCGCAAGCTGCTCAAGCGCACCCGCGTTCAGCGTCGTAACAAGAAGTGATCGACAGCTGTACGTAACACCGCGGCCCTCCCACCTGCATGGTGGGAGGGCCGCGGTGCGTTGCCGGCGCGCTTCGCCTTCTCGGTCGAGGTCGGTTCGGGTCAAAGATTCGCGAAGGTGCGGAGAAGTGCCCCGTGACGCCATCGCGCGGCTACGGCGACCCGCTACGGTGACGGCTGGGACAAGCAATGTGCTTGTGTCAGACATCAAATTCAGGGGAAGGCGCTGATCTTGGGCAAGGTCGTGCTCGTGACCGGAGTGGCGCGTCAGCTCGGCAGCCGTCTCGTACGGAGAATCCTGCGCGACTCCGAGGTGGACCGGGTCATCGGCGTGGACGCCGTTACTCCCGAGCACAGTCTCGGCGGTGCCGATTTCGTACGGGCGGACATCCGCCAGCCCGCCATAGGCCGCGTCCTGGCCGAGCATTCCGTCGACACCGTCGTGCACATGGACGTGACGGGCACCCCGCTCGGGGCCGGCGGCCGGACGGCCGTCAAGGAGACCAACGTCATCGGCACGATGCAACTGCTCGGTGCCTGCCAGAAGTCGCCCACCGTCCAGCGCCTGGTCGTCAAGTCCAGTACGAGCGTGTACGGCTCCGCGCCCCGCGACCCGGCCGTCTTCACCGAGACCACCCCGCCCAAGTCGCTGCCCAGCGGCGGCTTCGCCAAGGACGCGGTGGAGGTCGAGGGGTATGTGCGGGGCTTCGCACGCCGCCGGCCGGACGTCGCCGTGTGCGTGCTGCGCTTCGCGAACATCCTCGGGCCCGCGGCGGATTCACCGCTCGCGGAGTATCTGTCCCTGCCGGTGCTGCCGACGGTCTTCGGCTACGACCCGCGGCTCCAGTTCATCCACGAGGACGACGTCATCGACGTCCTGCGGATCGCCGTGCACGAACCGCGGCGCTCCACGCTCAACAGCGGGACCTTCAACATCGCCGGTGACGGCGTGCTGTTGCTCTCGCAGTGCTCCCGGCGCCTCGGCAGGCCGACGGTGCCCGTGCTGCTGCCGGCCGTCACCTGGGTCGGCTCCGCGCTGCGCACGCTCGGTGTGACGGACTTCTCGCCGGAGCAGATCCGGCTGCTGACCCACGGCAGGGTGGTCAGCACGGATCAGATGCGGGAGACACTGGGATTCGTACCCACGCACACGACGGCGGAGGCCTTCACGGACTTCGCACGTAGCCGGGGTGCCGGGCTGCTGCCGCCAGAGGCTGTCGCCGACGCGGTCGACCAACTCGCCACCCTCGTCAGCAAGGAGCGCATCTGACATGGCCGATGCCAAGGTCATCCCCTTCGGTGAGGAGCCCCGGTCACGGCGTGCGGCGCGGTCGGGCGGCGCTGCAGGGACGGGCGGCGGGGCGAAGAAGGACGCAGCCGGGAAGCGCGCGCAGGGGCCTGGCCCGCACGCGCTCTCGTCCGTGCCCGATCAGCCGGACGGGGTTGAGGACAGCATGGGCGGCGACGACGCGAAGAAGGTTCCCTCCCAGCCGGGCGAGCCTCAGCCCGTCACGCCTCGTGCCGAGGGCGCCGAAGAGCCTGAAGCCGCATCGCCCGAGCCCGAGCCCGAGCCCGAGGCCGAGCCCGCGCCCGGTGGCGGTGCCTGGGACCGGCGGCTCGCCGAGGGGTTCGCCTTCCTGCGGCGCCGGGTCACCGGTGACTACGAGGTCGACGAGTTCGGTTACGACAAGGACCTCACCGAGCAGGTCCTGATGTCGCTGATCCGGCCGCTCTACGCGAACTACTTCCGCGTCGAGGTGAAGGGCATCGAGAACATCCCTTCGGACGGCGGCGCCCTGGTGGTGTCCAACCACTCCGGCACCCTCCCGCTCGACGGGCTGATGATGCAGGTCGCCGTGCACGACAACCACCCCGCCGGGCGCCATCTGCGGCTGCTCGCCGCCGATCTCGTGTTTATGCTGCCGGTCGTCAACGAGCTGGCGCGCAAGGCCGGTCACACCCTGGCCTGCGCCGAGGACGCGGAGCGGCTGCTGGAACGCGGCGAGATCGTCGGCGTGATGCCGGAGGGCTTCAAGGGCCTGGGAAAGCCCTTCGGTGAGCGCTACAAGTTGCAGCGCTTCGGGCGGGGCGGTTTCGTCTCGACGGCGCTGCGGCACGGTGTGCCGATCGTGCCGTGCTCGATCGTCGGGGCGGAGGAGATCTACCCGATGATCGGCAACTCCAAGACGCTGGCGCGGCTGCTGGGATTCCCGTACTTCCCGATCACACCGACATTCCCGTGGCTCGGGCCGCTGGGCGCGCTGCCGCTGCCGACGAAGTGGACGATCCAGTTCGGCGAGCCGATCCCCACGGACGGCTATCCGCCGGAGGCGGCCGAGGATCCGATGCTGATGTTCAACCTGACCGATCAGGTACGGGAGCAGATCCAGCACACGCTCTACAAGCTGCTCGTACAGCGTCGGTCAGTCTTCTTCTGACCACCGCCCGACGCGACATGAGAGAGGGGGGGGGGGGGGGGCCCCCCCCCCCCCCGGGGGGGGGGGCGGGCCCCCCGCGGGGCGGGGGGGGGGGGGGGGGGGGGGGGCCACACACCCCCCCCCCGCCGGGCCACCCCCCGGGGGGGGGGGGTGC
>NZ_JBITIB010000024.1:7319-132408 GCF_044458565.1 Streptomyces sp. NPDC050433
CCGTACCCGGGTGTTCATTCCTCCATCCCCCCCCCCCCCCCGGCCACTTGGGCGGGGGGGGGCCCCCCGCCCCCCGCCTCTCTCATGTGCTGTGACTCTCCTCAGGCAGTGTCAGTCGGTGTTCTCCGTGTCGATGCCCAGACCCGGCAGCAGGTCCGGCAGCAGCGGCGGGATCGTGACGTCCGGGGCCGGGGGGATGGCGCCCTGGCCGGGCGCCGACGGCAGGCCGCCGCCCGACGGCGGGTTGAGCAGATCGCCGGGGGTGCCGGGCAGCAGCCCCTCGCTCTCCGAGGTTCCGGGATCCGACGGGCTCGGTTTCCCGGCGCCGTCCGGGCGCCCCTTGTCGGGGGGCGGCTTCGACGGCGACGGGCTGTGGTCCGTACCGACCGAGCCCGTGGAGTCCTTGGTGGCGCCGCCGGGGTCCTGCGAGTGCCGGTCCTTGTCGGGAGTACGCGGCAGCAGGGACTGCAACGGGGCGACGTCTTCGTCTATGGCGTCGAACACCGAGTTGACCTGGCTTCCCACGTCGCTGAGCTGCGGTGGCAGCCGGTCCCGCAGGCCGTTCCAGATGGCGCGGTGCGATTCGGAGAACGAGGAGAGCGTCGCGATCGAGTTGATCTTGCCGTCCTTCTCGTACGCCCGGTGCAGCAGCCGGTGGCCCTCGGTGGCGTCGTGCTTCATACCGTTCAGCGCGCGGCGGATCTCGCCGAGCGATTCATGGTCCAGCGCGCCGGTGCGGCCACGTTCCAGCAGTCGGCGGGCTTCGCTCAGCCGGGTCGAGGCATGGTCGAGGTAGAGACCGCCGCGGTCGGCGTCCTCCTCGGCCATGCCCAGCTTGAAGTCCTCCATCCCGCGCTTCAGCCCGTACAGCGAATCACCGGGCAGGGCGTCGGAACTGGCAGCGGCCACTCCACCGAAGGCGCCGGCGGCGACACCGACGGTGAGTCCTCCGGCCGCGAGCCCTTTCGACCAGCGAGCCCTCGGCTGGAGCTTCCGGAGCTTGCGGAGCGGGGACGCCCGGTGGGCTCCCCTTCCCGATGTCCGTCGCTGCTCGGGCACCGCAGGGCCCGTGGACGCGGCTCCGCCCGCCGTGCCCTCCAGCAGCATGGCCTCCATGGCGGCCACGAGCTGTGCTCGTTGCACCACTTTGACCTCGGGGTCCAGCGTGGGTCTCGGTAGCTCACCGAGACCGCTCGCCAGGGCCAACAGCCGCCCCTGCTCCGTCGGTTCGGCCGACGCGGCGGGCGGTTCCACCGCCGCGCCCTGGGGTGTCCGGTCTTCCAGGGCCTGGGCGAAGGCGTTCGCCCGCCGGTGTGCCGAGACATTCGCGATCACTGGCGGCACCTCCTCTCGTCATGACGATCGACTCCCCTGGGGGTTCGGAAGGTTTCACGCGTTGAGCGCATCCACAGGGAGCCTGCATCCCGCACAACGAGCGTCGCGGCACTTGGGTTACGCGCGAAAGATGATCGGACCAGTGTGTCATCGAGGCATCACCGACGGTGAGTTGAACGGGGTGCCGGGCCGGTGCCGAGGCGGTGGCCGACCGTCGGTGTCCGTTCGCCGGCCGTCAGCGGGCGTCCTCCGGGAGCAGTCGCGCCAAGGTGCGCACGGCCCGGTACTGCAAGGTTTTGATCGCTCCTTCGTTCTTGCCCATGACCCGTGCCGTCTCGGCGACCGAGAGCCCTTGCAGGAAGCGCAGGGTCACGCACTCCTGCTGCTGGGGGTTGAGTTTCCGTACGGCTTCCAGCAGCGCGGCGTTCGAAAGGGACTCAAGGACGGAGTCCTCCGGGCTGCGCTCGACCTCGTTGGCGTCGAGCATTTCGCCGGTGGTCACTTCCAGTCGGAAGCGGCTCGACTTGAAGTGGTCGGCGACCAGGTTGCGCGCGATCGTGACCAGCCAGGCGCCGAAGTCGCGGCCCTGCCAGGTGAACGTGGAGATACGCCGCAGGGCGCGCAGGAAGGTCTCACTCGTGAGGTCCTCCGCGGTCGCCTTGCTGCCCACGCGGTAATAGATGTAGCGGTAGACGGTGTCGCTGTACTGGTCGTACAGCCGGCCGAACGCTTCGGACTCGCCGGCCTGGGCGCGCTCGACCAGCTCCATCATGCGGGCGCTGTCGCTGTCCGCCGTGGGGCGGCGGACGGAGGTGGAGGCGGTGGCGGTGCTGCTCCGGCTTCCCCGTCTGCCGACCGCCGCACCGCCGTTCGCCAGGGCATAGCAAGGACCAATCGGGCCGCTCGCGGCAGGGGCCGCGGCGGCGTATGCGGGGACGGCGTACGCGGTGGGGACGAAGCCGCGCAAGCGGTCGATGACCGATGCGCGGAGCGTAGCCAGGCCCGAGGCGTCAACCCCGACGTGTGGGTACACGGGACTCCCAGAGGCAGAGCTTCCATCACGTTCAGTGCGGGACCTTTCACTCGTCGTGGCGACGTGTGGGGTCCGGTATGCGTCTGAGGAGAATAACGCTTCGTACAGGCAGCACTACACCCAGTTGCTCAAATCATCGATTACGTCGCTTCTGTTACGCCTATACGGCGAATCAAGTGGCACATCGTGAGCGGATATTGATCGTTTGGCGTCACGATGTGTCAGCGGGCGTGATCTGTTGTGCCTGAGTGCGTCAAGCGCGACGGGCCGTCAGGTGCGCCTGGTGCGTCAGCGACGGCGGCGGTGCAGGGCCACCGCGGCGGCCGTGCCGCCCGCCAGCGCGCCGACCCCGGCTGCCGCCGGGATGCCGACCTTGGCCGCCTTGCGGCCCGTCCGGTAGTCACGCAGCCGCCACTCGCGGTCCTTGGCGTGCTTACGGAGCTTGCTGTCCGGGTTGATCGCGTACGGGTGTCCGACCAGCGACAGCATCGGGATGTCGTTGTGCGAGTCGCTGTACGCCGCGCAGCGGTCCAGGTCGAAGCCCTCGGACGCGGCCAGCGCCCGTACCGCCTCGGCCTTCGCCGGGCCGTGCAGCGGCTCGCCGACGAGCTTGCCGGTGTAGACGCCGTCGACCGACTCGGCGACCGTGCCGAGCGCGCCGGTCAGCCCGAGGCGCCGGGCGATGATCGTGGCCGTCTCGACGGGCGCGGCGGTGACCAGCCAGACCTGCTGGCCGGCGTCGAGGTGCGCCTGGGCGAGGGTGCGGGTGCCCGGCCAGATGCGGTCGGCCATGTACTCGTCGTAGATCTCCTCGCCGATGGCCATCAGCTCGGCGACCCGGTGGCCCTTGACGATGGACAGCGCGCTGTCCCGCGCGTCCTGCATGTGCTGCGGGTCCTCGACGCCGGCGAGCCGGAACCAGGCCTGCTGCCAGGCGAACCTGGCCAGTTCGCGGCGCTGGAAGAACTTCCGCTTGTACAGCCCGCGTCCGAAGTGGAAGATCGCGGCGCCCTGCATGACGGTGTTGTCCAGGTCGAAGAACGCCGCGGCGCGTGCGTCCCCGAAGACGGGGAAGTCGGGCACGTCGGTGTCGGCGGTGTCTGTCGGTGCCGCGCCGACGCCGTCGATCTCCTGCGACGACTTGAGTCCTGCCTCTGCTGCGGCCTCACCCGCGAGCACGCTCCGTGCTGTCGCGGAGCGCTTACGAGGGGTGAGCCATCCCAGTGCGGCCATAGCGTGAGCATAGTCAGTCTGTTCGGTACTTCCGGACGCTCCGGGGTGCCGTCGGTGTGAACTCTCCGGGAAGGCGGAGGGGAAGGCGGCGGCAAGCGGCCGCGGGGCGGTCGCGGAACGACGGAGAATGGACGCCATGAGCCCTCTCCTGCGCCGTACGAAGAAGAAGCCCACCGAGCGCGTGGTGACGCTCGTCTCCAAACCCGGCTGCCATCTCTGTGACGACGCGCGCGCGGTCGTGGCCGCGGTGTGTGCCGATACCGGGGCGTCCTGGGAGGAGAAGGACATCACTGTCGACGAAGAGCTGCATCGCGCCTACTGGGAGCAAATTCCGGTGGTGCTCGTGGACGGTGAACAGCACACGTTCTGGCGGGTGGACGCCGATCGGCTCCGCAAGGAACTGGGGGCCTGACAGAAAGACGGTTACGATCGGGGGCGCTTTACCGAGCCTTTTCCGGGGAGCCGGGGCGACCGGCTCCGGCCGGCGCGGAGGAAGCGGTCTCGGGGGCGTGGTCATGAGGAGTTGTGCTGTTTTGCCCCCATCATGGGTTCAACGGGCCGGTGCGGTCGAGGGTTCCAAGATCCCTCGTTCGGGTCGCGTGACCCCGGTCACTTTGCACGGACAAAGCGGACACAATCTTTGTGCACGCGTTCACAAAGGCATAACCTGCACAGGACGGGGCGGTCCTTGGACATACGGCCGCCTGCAGCCCCGCTCATCCCGCAGGAGCACCGTGGCAACTGGCCGAACTCACCGACCGGCGACCCGTAGCCGAGGAATCCCCGAGGCCACGGTCGCCCGGCTTCCGCTGTATCTGCGGGCGCTCACCGCGCTTTCCGAGCGCTCGGTACCGACAGTGTCGTCCGAGGAACTGGCTGTGGCCGCCGGGGTCAACTCCGCGAAGCTGCGCAAGGACTTCTCGTATCTCGGCTCCTACGGAACGCGCGGTGTCGGGTACGACGTCGAATACCTCGTCTACCAGATCTCCCGTGAACTCGGCCTCACCCAGGACTGGCCCGTCGTCATCGTCGGTATCGGCAACCTCGGTGCCGCGCTCGCCAACTACGGCGGATTCGCCTCTCGCGGCTTCCGCGTCGCCGCGCTGATCGACGCCGACCCCGAGATGGCCGGCAAGCCGGTCGCCGGGATGCCCGTCCAGCACACGGACGAGCTGGAGCGGATCATCAGCGACAACGGCGTCTCCATCGGCGTCATCGCGACCCCGGCGGGCGGTGCGCAGCAGGTCTGCGAGCGTCTTGTCGCCGCCGGCGTCACCTCGATCCTCAACTTCGCGCCGACCGTGCTGACCGTGCCCGACGGCGTGGACGTACGGAAGGTCGACCTCTCGATCGAACTCCAGATCCTCGCCTTCCACGAGCAGCGCAAGGCCGGTGAGGAAGCCGCCGCCGAGGCCGGTACGCCGCCGCCGATACGCTCGACCGCCACCGGCCGGAAGGGACCCGACGGGGAAGTCCCCGCCGTGATGCCGGCATGAGTCTTCTGGTCGTCGGGCTGAGCCACCGCAGCGCGCCCGTGAGCGTGCTGGACCGGGTGTCGCTGTCCCCGGACAGCCGGATCAAGCTTCTTCAGGACGTGCTGGCCGCCGAGCCGGCCACCGAGGCGGCCGTCCTCGCCACGTGCAACCGGGTCGAGCTGTACGCGGACGTGGACAAGTTCCACGCGGGCGTCGCCGAGCTGTCCACGCTCCTCGCCCGGCACAGCGGTGTCGGGCTGGAGGAGCTGACCCCCTATCTCTATGTGCACTACGAGGACCGCGCCGTCCACCATCTCTTCTCGGTGGCGTGCGGGCTGGACTCGATGGTCGTCGGCGAGGGACAGATCCTCGGGCAGATCAAGGACGCGCTCGCGAGCGGCCAGGAGCTGCACACCGCGGGACGCCTCCTCAACGACCTTTTCCAGCAGGCGCTGCGGGTCGGCAAGCGCGCCCACAGCGAGACCGGGATCGACCGGGCCGGGCAGTCGCTCGTCACCTTCGGTCTCGAACAACTCGCCGCCGGCGCCGAGGTCACAGGCTGGGCCGCCGGCCGGCGGGCGCTGGTGATCGGCGCCGGATCGATGTCCTCGCTCGCCGCCGCGACGCTCGCCCGCGCGGGCGTCGCCGAGATCGTCGTCGCCAACCGCACCGCCGCGCGCGCGGACCGGCTGGTGGCGATCCTGAACGAGCCCGGCGGTACGGGAGTCAGGGCCCGTGCCGTCGAGATGGGCGCCGTCGACGGCGAGTTGACACGTGCCGACATCGTCGTCTCCTGCACCGGTGCCACCGGCCTCGTCCTGACCGCCGCCGCCGTCGAGACGGCCCTGCACGGCGGCCGTGAACTCGCGCTCCTCGACCTCGCCATGCCCCGCGACATCGACGCGGCCGTCCACCGCCTCGGCGGCGCCCGGCTGATCGACATCGAGTCCCTGGCCGACGCGTCCGCCGACGCCCCGATGGCCGCCGACGTCGACGAGGTCAAGCGGATCGTCACCGAGGAGGTCGCGGCCTTCGGCGCCGCCCAGCGCGCCGCCCACATCACCCCGACCGTGGTCGCGCTGCGCGCCATGGCCGCCGATGTCGTCACCAACGAGATCGCGCGGCTCGAAGGCCGGCTCCCCGGCCTCGACGAGCGGCAGCGCGCCGAGATCACACAGGCCGTACGCCGCGTCGTCGACAAGCTGCTGCACGCCCCGACCGTGCGGGTGAAGCAGCTCGCGGGTGAGCCGGGCGGAGCGGGTTACGCGGACGCGCTGCGCGAACTCTTCGACCTCGACCCGCAGACGGTCGCCTCCGTCAGCCGGGCCGACCGGAGCGAGGCCGGCCGCACTGAGGCCGGCCGGCACGAGGTCGCCGACCGGAACAAGGTCGACGTGAAGAACCGAGGGCGAGTATGACCGAGAAGACACTGAGACTGGGGACCAGGCGCAGCAGGCTCGCCATGGCCCAGTCCGGGCAAGTGGCAGACGCCGTCAGGGAGTTGACCGGGCGCGCCGTCGAGCTGGTGGAGATCACGACGTACGGCGACACCTCCCGTGAGCAGCTGTCCCGGATCGGCGGCACCGGCGTCTTCGTCACCGCGCTGCGCGACGCGCTGCTGCGCGGCGAGGTCGACTTCGCCGTCCACTCGCTCAAGGACCTGCCCACGGCGCAGCCCGAGAACCTGACTCTGGCCGCCGTACCGCGCCGCGAGGACCCCAGGGACGTGCTGATCGCCCGCGACGGGCTGACGCTCGACCGGCTGCCGCACGGCGCCAGGATCGGTACGGGCTCCCCCCGGCGTACGGCGCAGCTCAACGCGCACGCCCGAAGCCACGGCCTGCTCATAGAGACCGTGCCGATACGCGGGAACATCGACACCCGTATCGGCTACGTCCACGAGGGCCGGCTCGACGCGGTCGTGCTGGCCGCGGCAGGTCTCAACCGCCTCGGCAGGACCGACGAGGTGACCGACTTCCTGTCGGTCGACTCCGTCCTGCCGGCCCCCGGCCAGGGGGCGCTCGCCGTCGAATGCGCGGCTTCCGATCCGGAACTCGCCGCCGCACTCGCCGGCCTCGACGATCCGCACACGCGGATCGCCGTCACCGCGGAACGTTCCCTGCTCGCCGCCCTGGAGGCCGGTTGCAGCGCACCTGTGGGTGCGCTGGCCGACCTGCTGGGCGACGGACAGGACACGCGATTTGTCAACGAACTGCGCCTGCGTGGCGTCGTCGGCACGACCGACGGCTCGACGCTCGTGCAGTTGTCCATCACCGGTCCCGTACCCACGTCGCACGGCGACGCCGTCGCGCTCGGTCGCGAACTCGCGTCCGAGATGCTCGCCAAGGGTGCGGCCGGTCTTATGGGGGAGCGAGCACTTTGAGCCCCATCGCCGACCATCCGGCCGTCCACGCATCAGGGCACGTCACCTTCCTCGGTGCCGGACCCGGGGATCCGGGTCTGCTGACACTCCGCGCCGTCGAGGCGCTCGCGGGGGCGGAGGTACTGATCGCCGAGCCGGATGTGCTCGAAGTCGTACGCGGCCATGCCCGTCCGGGTGTGAGCACGCCTGAGATCACGATTGTTGACGATGCGTCAACAGCCGCCGGTATCCCAGCGATCAGGGATGCCGTCAATCTTGTCATGGAGGCCGCGCGCGGCGGCAAGCGGGTCGTCCGTGCGGTGACCGGGGACCCCGGTCTCGACGGCGACACCGGCGCCGAGATGCTGGCGTGCGCCGCCGCGGGCATTCCCTTCGAGGTCGTGCCCGGTATCGCCGCCGCCGTGGGGGTGCCCGCCTACGCGGGTGTGCCGCTGCGGGACGCGCAGGGCACCGACATCCGCTTCGTCGACAGCCGTACGGCCGACGAGCGCTGCTGGACCGAACTCGGCGCGAGCGATGCCACGGTGGTCGTCTCGGCGACGCTCGACACGATCGCCGCGACCGCCGGTGAGTTCGTCGCCGCGGGCCGCAAGCCCGACACGCCGATGACGGTCACCGTCGCCGGTACGACGACGCGGCAGCGCACCTGGACCGCGACGCTCGGCACGATCGCGCTGACGCTGAAGCAGGCGAAGGTCCTGCCCTCTGCGTCCGGGCATCAGCCGGTCATAGCCGTGGTCGGGGAGCGCAGCGCGCCCGCGCAGCGCGACCAGCTCGCGTGGTTCGAGTCGAAGCAGCTGTTCGGCTGGAAGGTGCTCGTCCCACGTACGAAGGAGCAGGCCGCCTCGCTCTCCGACCAGCTTCGGTCGTACGGCGCCGTACCGCACGAGGTCCCGACCATCGCGGTCGAACCGCCGCGTACGCCCCAGCAGATGGAGCGCGCGGTCAAGGGGCTCGTCACCGGGCGCTACGAGTGGATCGCCTTCACGTCGGTCAACGCGGTGAAGGCCGTCAGGGAGAAGTTCGAGGAGTACGGGCTCGACGCCCGTGCCTTCGCGGGGATCAAGGTCGCCGCGGTCGGCGAGCAGACCGCCGCCGCGCTGGTCGACTTCGGCGTCAAGCCGGACCTGGTGCCCAGCGGTGAGCAGTCCGCGGCCGGGCTGCTGGAGGACTGGCCGCCGTACGACCCGGTCTTCGACCCGATCGACCGGGTGTTCCTGCCGCGCGCCGACATCGCCACGGAGACGCTGGTCGCCGGGCTGATCGAGCTGGGGTGGGAGGTCGACGACGTCACCGCCTACCGGACGGTGCGCGCGTCGCCGCCGCCCGCCGAGACGCGTGAGGCCATCAAGGGCGGGGGCTTCGACGCGGTGATGTTCACGTCGTCGTCCACCGTGCGGAATCTGGTCGGCATCGCGGGCAAGCCGCACAACGTGACCGTCATCGCCTGTATCGGTCCGGCGACCGCCAAGACGGCGGAGGAGCACGGGCTGCGGGTGGACGTGCTGTCGCCGGAGCCGTCGGTGCACAAGCTCGCCGAGGCGCTGGCCGCGTTCGGCGCGCAGCGCCGGGAGGCCGCGCGGGAGGCCGGAGAAACGGTCACCCGGCCGAGCGAACGGCGACCGGGGTCGAGGCGGCGGCGTACGACGTAGCGCACTGGTGCGAGGGAGCCGTCCGCGCTCGCGGGGGACGCGGCGTAGCGTGGACGGGTACGTCAGCGACAGCTCTTTCGGATCTCTCGGACCACGAGGCGACTCACCATGACTGTGTACGGTTCCTTCCCCAGTGCCCGGCCCCGTCGGCTGCGGACGAGCCCCGCGATGCGGCGCATGGTCGCCGAGACGCGGCTGCACCCGGCCGATCTGATCCTGCCCGCCTTCGTGCGGGAGGGTGTCTCCGAGCCCCTGCCGATCTCGGCCATGCCCGGTGTCGTCCAGCACAGCATGGACACGCTGCGGAAGGCGGCGGTCGACGCGGTGTCCGCGGGTGTCTCCGGGATCATGCTGTTCGGGGTGCCGGAGGACGCGAAGAAGGACGCGGTCGGGACGGCCGGGACCGACCCCGAGGGAATCCTCCAGGTGGCGATCCGCGCGGTGCGTGAGGAGGTCGGCGACGATCTGGTGATCATGTCCGACCTGTGCCTGGACGAGTACACCGACCACGGCCACTGCGGGGTGCTCGACGCCGCCGGGCGCGTGGACAACGACGCGACGCTGGAGCGGTACGCGGAGATGGCCCAGGTGCAGGCCGACGCGGGTGTCCATGTGGTGGGCACCAGCGGGATGATGGACGGTCAGGTCGGCGTGACCCGCGAGGCGTTGGACACGATCGGCAAGGAGGACGTGGCGATCCTGGCGTACGCGGTGAAGTACTCGTCCGCGTTCTACGGCCCGTTCCGGGAGGCGGTCGGCTCCTCGCTGACGGGCGACCGCAAGACGTACCAGCAGGACCCGGCCAACTCCCGTGAGTCCATGAGGGAGTTGGCGCAGGACCTCGAAGAGGGCGCCGACATGGTGATGGTGAAGCCGGCCGGGCCGTATCTGGACGTGCTGGCGAAGGTCGCCGCCGAGGTGGCCGTGCCCGTCGCCGCGTACCAGATCAGCGGCGAGTACGCGATGATCGAGGCGGCGGCGGAGAAGGGCTGGATCGACCGGGACAAGGCGATCCTGGAGAGCTTGACCGGGATCAAGCGGGCCGGCGCGGGGATGATCCTCACGTACTGGGCGACGGAGGTCGCGCGGGGGCTGTGAGGCGCCCGCGCGACCTCCTCCCGTGGGGGGGTCTGTGCTGGTACCGGCTACCAGGTGAGGGCGTCGGCCATGGTCGCTTGCCAGTAGGAGACCGACGTGTCCGCGGTGGTCGCCGTTCCCTTCGGGAGGGTGAGGTTCGCGGCCGAGCCCACCGACCCCTGGTTGTCGCGGCCCGAGAAGGCGACGCTGAGCTTGTACGCCGCGGTGGTCGGGGCGCCGTCGACGCCGCCCAGCGCGATCGAGGCGTAGGCCGACTGGCCGGGCGACAGGGTGACCACGGCCTGCGGCTGGCTGTCCTCGTTGATCTGGGTGACGGCCTGGGCGTCGTCGAAGCCGAGGAGGGGTGCGTAGTAGGCGTGGCAGGTGCCGCTGCCGGTGTTGGTGGCGGTCACCAGCAGGTGGTTGAGGGGCCGGCTGACCTTGGTGACGGTGACCTTGGTGTTGGACCCGGTGCAGGTGGTGGTCTTGGTGCTGCCCTTGCCGGAGCTCTTGTCGCTGTCGCTGCCGCTGCTGTTGGCGTTGCTGCCGCTGTCGTCGCCCTTGCCGTTGCCGTTGCCGTTGTCCGCCTTCTGGTCGGCGGGCGGCTGCGGCTTGTCGCTCGCCTTGGCGTCCGGCGCGTCCGTGGCCGTGGCCGTGGCTGCCGTGGAGCCGGGCTCCGGGGCGGAGTTGACCACATCCTCCGGCCCGCAGGCGGTGAGGGCGAGTGCGGCCACGAGCGCGGTGGTGGCGGTGGTGGCGGAGCGGAATCGAAGGTTACGCATGAGTGTCTGTCTCCCGTTGTGGTGGTGCGGTCAGTAGCGGTTGATGAGCACGAGCAGCACGGCTGTGCAGGTGATGAGTACGCAGACGGCCACGGCATCGACGAGGCTGTCGCGGAGGCGGGTTCGGATCGCTCCTCCTCGTTCGGCGGGTGCTGCACTCACCTTGCGGGTCGGTCGGAAGCGGCCGCAATCGGCAAGGGACAATGAGGGAAGCTGGAACGCTGAGACGGCTGTGACCTGCGGGAACAAAGTTTCCCTGGGACGCGTTCCTGGAACGGCCAAGCACTGTGGCACACGTACGTGGAGGGGAACCGCGAGTGGCGACGACCGAATCCAGAGCTTTCGCCGAACTGCTCACCGAGCTGAAGAACCGCTCCGGACAGAGTTACGGCGCGCTCGCCGCGAAGCTCCATGTCAGTACGTCCACGCTGCACCGCTACTGCAACGGCGACGCCGTGCCGGCCGACTTCTCGACGGCGGAGCGGTTCGGGCGTCTGTGCGGGGCGACGGGCGAGGAGTTCGTGGAGCTGCACCGGCGGTGGATCCTCGCGGACGAGGCGCGGCGGCGGTCGCGGTCGGCGGCGACGGCCGCGCCGGAGGCGAGTGCTGAGGCTGTTCCTGCCGCCGCCGTCCCGGACGCCGAGCCCGCCGAGAGCTCCGATTCGGCCGAGGGGTCGGCGCCCGATCCCGGGCCCGGTCCTGATCAGCCTGCCTCGCGGAGCAGGAAGCGTCTGTACGTCACCCTCGCCGCCGCGGCGGTCGTCGTGGCCGTCGCCGTCCCCGCTCTTGTCTTCGGCCCGCTGAACGATCCGTCGACCGACCGTTCATCCGCCGCGTCCGACGTCTCGGATGGCGGTACGCCGTCGTCGGCCCCGCCGTCGTCATCGCCCTCGGGATCACCTTCCCCCGGCAAGTCGCCCTCGTCCGACGCCTCTCCCTCGGCGCGGGAGACCCCGAAGGGCAAGGAGGGTGGCGGCGACGCCGGGGGTGGGGGTGGGAAGGGAGCGGTAGGCGGGGTGCCGGTGACGGTGAACACCAGGCCGTACGCCTTCGAGAGCCCGTGCACTCAGCGCTATCTGATCGACCGCCCCTCGACCGAGGTCCCCCCGCCCCCCAACGAGCCGGACGCGCCCGGCTGGGTCGCCGCGCTCGGCGCGGTCTCCAGCGGCAGCCAGTTCATCGAACTGGCACTCCAGGGCACCGGGAGCGACACCGTCGTACTCAACGACCTGAACGTGCGCGTGGTGGGGAGCGATGCGCCGCTCGCCTGGAACGACTTCGGCACGGGCGTCGGCTGCGGCGGCGGTGTCACGACCAGGGCGTTCAGCGTGGACCTGGACGCGGGCCGCCCCAGCGTCGAACCGCAGGGCGGACAGCGGGACTTCCCGTACAAGGTGAGCGAGTCCGACCCGGAGGTCTTCTATATCACCGCGAACGCCTCGGCCCGCTACGTCAGTTGGTACCTGGAGCTGGAGTGGTCCAGCGGCGGCCGGAAGGGCACGCTCCGTATCGACGACCAGGGGAAGCCGTTCCGTACGAGTGGTGCGAAGGGGCGACCGTCGTTCGACTACCCGCTCGGGGGCGACTCGAAGTGGGAGACGGCAGCCGTGAACGACCCGGACCAGTATCCCTAGGGAGCTGTTCGCATCGCCGGAGGTGCGCACCTATCTTGGTGGCCCCCGACCGCCGAGCCGGCGGCCGCCAGCTGCGGCGCCGACTCAGCGGGTGGCCAAGCGATCCAAGGCGCGGCGGATCTCGATGCGCATCTGATCATTTCCGGTGTGGCCCGAATCGACCCTGGCGCTGTACGAGCCGGGCGCACCGTTGATCTCGTGGGCGACGACGGCGTTCTCCCACTCACACCAGTCGGCTGCGGCCTTGGCCCGCACCTCCGGATCGGGGTCCTCCATAAGCTGGTTGAAGGCGGCTGCCATCTCGATGCCGTTGGTCGCCTCTGGAGCGACGGCGTGGAAGCGCTCGAACGTGGCCGGGATGTACCGCCGAACGCCCCAGTCCAGCCAGTTGATCTCCGAGCGGCGCGTCATCGTCACCCCCCATGAGGATGATCTCGGACACGCGCCCGGTGTGCTGCTGGCTCGCATGTGGTCGGCGACGGCCCAGCCGGGGCCGCGACGCCGACTCGGTGACTCAGCCGTTCGGGTACATCCGGGCGACCAGTTCCGTCCGCTTCATCCCCCACTGTGCGTTCATGTCGTGGACCAGGTACAGATCGCGGCGCCGGGTCCACGGCTGCCCCGACTCGGGGTCGTAGGTGTCCGGCATGGTGAAGCCCTTGGGGGCGAAGGCCGTCATGCCACGGCCCTCGGTCGTCAGCACACAGCGCTTGATGTGGTCGCGCCAGCCGACAACACCCGCCGTCCCCGGCCCGCCCGGGTTGGACTTCCGCTTCTCCGCGACCTGCGCCGCGACGCCGTCCGTGCTCAGATAGGTGATCGTGCCGTCGTCGGCGATCACCGGATCGATGGCGATGACCTGCGACATGTTGTACTTCGTGGTCAGGAAGTGCGCGATCTCCCACTGCGCGTACACCGGCAGTGTGCGCTTGGCCCTGATCTGGGCCACCACGCCGGCGAGCAGTTCGTTCATCGGACCGGGATCGGCGAGCACCTTCGCCGGGTCGCCGCCGTTCGCGGGCGGCCGATTACCGAAGGCGTAGGCGATGATGAAGTCGACCTCGCCGATCGGTGCGGTGGCGGGGGTCCAGTCGAAGCCGATGTCGAAGATCCAGGCAGCCACGGCCCGGGCCGTGTCCCGATCTTGAAGCTCACGCTCCAGGGCAGCAACCATGTCGCGCCGAAGGCGCCGGTCGGTTGCCACGCTTTCCGGGCGGTCGCTACCACTCGGTGCGGCCCCGAGCAGGAATGGCGCTGCCGCTGCTGCGGAAACTGCGGAGGCAAAGGAACGTCGCTGCATTGTGTTGATCTCTTTCGCTCGTGTCATCTCGAAGGTGGGCACGGGTATGCGTTCACGTGGTCGCCCGCTTCGAATGGCTCATCATGGGCGGACGGCGTGGCCTGAAAGTGAATGGCGCGGGAAGCGCGCCGTAACCCGTGTACTGACCTCAGCCGACGAGTGGCGCGACGGTATAACTCAGATGTGCGGGCCCGTTTGGCCTGGCGTATGCGGCCGGTCGTCAAGCCGTCCGCATTGATCATCGATGGTTCTGGCTCAACTTCCGTGGAGCGCGCACGGCACCCCGCATCCCACGGGCCCTACTAGTACCGTGTCCGGCAATGTTTGCCCCGAAGGGGCGTCGTCCGGTGCGTGCGATCGCAGGAAGCTCGCTCAGTGCGGGGTCGCATGCAGGGTTTCGGCGACGGATGCCAAGAATTCTTCGGCGCCCAGGTGGGGTACGTCGTCGCCGACGAGTAGGGCGAGGTCCTGGGTCATCCGCCCCGTCCGGACCGTCCTTGTCACTGCGTCTTCGAGCCGTGAGGCGAAGCCGACCAGTTCTGGAACTCCATCGAGTGTGCCGCGGTGGGCCAGGGCTCGTGACCATGCGTAGATCAGGGCGATCGGGTTGGTTGAGGTCACTTCACCCTGCTGGTGTCGCCGGTAGTGCCGGGCGATGGTGCCGTGCGCGGCCTCGGTCTGCACAGTCCTTCCGTCCGGGCTCATCAGGACCGAGGTCATCAGCCCCGGCGATCCGAAACCCTGGGCGACTGTGTCGGACTGAACGTCGCCGTCGTAGTTCTTGCAGGCCCAGACGTAGCCTCCGTCCCAGCGCAGCGATGCGGCGACCATGTCGTCGATCAGCCGGTGTTCGTAGGTGAGGTCTGAGGCTTCGAACCGTGTCCGGAATTCGGAGTCGAATATTTCATCGAACAGGTCGCGGAAGCGTCCGTCGTAGGTGCTCAGGATCGTGTCCTTGGTCGACAGGTACACCGGGAATCCGCGGTCGAGTCCGTAGTTGAACGAGGCCCGGGCGAAGTCCCGGATGGACTGGTCGAGGTTGTACATCGCCATCGCGACGCCAGGCCCCGGTGAGCGGAAGACCAGGTGCTCGATCGGATCGGTACCGTCGTCGGGTGTGAAGGTGAGTGTGAGTGTCCCGGGTCCGGGGATCTGGACGTCGGTGGCCCGGTACTGGTCGCCGTAGGCGTGGCGGCCGATCACGATCGGCTTGGTCCACCCGGGGACGAGGCGGGGTATCTCGGGGATGACTACGGGCTCGCGGAATATCACGCCGCCGAGGTGGTTACGGATCGTCCCGTTGGGCGATCGCCACTTCTTCTTCAGGCCGAATTCCTGAACTTGACTCTCGTTGGGGGTGATCGTGGCGCACTTGACCCCGACGCCGTGGCGTCGGATCGCCTCGGCCGCGGCGAGGGTGGCCTGGTCGTCCGAGGCGTCGCGGGATTGGATGCCGAGATCGTGATAGTCGATCGGGACGTCGACGTTGGGGAGGATGAGCTGTTCTTTGATCCACCCCCACAGGACGCGAGCCATCTCGTCGCCGTCAAGTTCGACGATGGTTCCTGTGGTCTTGATCTTCGGCATGGTGCTCCGTCTTTCCTTGAGGCGGTTGTGTTGGTCGTGGTGTCGGGCCGCTGGTAGGGGGCGGTCAGGGATCAGGTGCTCAGCCGCGGGTGAACGGGGGGTTCGTGCCGGGGGCCGTCTCGTACTCCTCGATCGCGTGGGCGATCCAGCCGGCTGAGCGGGCGATGACGAAGACGGCTTCGCCTGCCCCGCGGGGCATCCGGTGGACAAAGCACATCGCGCCGAGGGCGAACTCGGCGTTGGGAGCGAGATTGCGACGGCTGCGTACGAGGTCGACGACCTCGCGGACGATGTGTTGGCGGTCATGATCTCCGCCACTGTCGGCGAGCAGTGTCATCATCGCCGCGGCGCGTGGGTCGGGGCCCGGATAGCGGGGCTGGCCGAAGCCGGACACCCGGTCGCCGCGCACCAGCCGGTCTGCCAGAACCTGAGGGACTTCGGTGACCGAGTCGATTTCCTCCAGCCATGCCTGTACTGCCAGTGATGAGCCTCCGCCCAGCAGCAGGCCGCTGGCCACGCTCGTACCGCCGAGCACGACCGAGTAGGGGTCGGCCTCGCTGGCCGCCGCCTCTCGGGCGGCTCGGGTGGAAGGGCCCAGGCCGTGTTCGGCCAGCAGAATCAGTGCGCCGGAGAGCAGTGACAGCTGTGCGGGGGACGGCTCGGTGTCGGACAGCTTCGACCACAGCTGCGTGGCAAGCGTGTCGCCTGTGTGCTGCGCCTCCCGTGCCGGTGCCCGGGCGGGTAGCGATTCCACGAACGCCGGGGCCAGCGTGCGGGCGATGGAGATGACCGCGGAACGGGAGAGGTCGTAGCGGAATGGATCGGACGCCCCAAGCAGCACGGCCGCTGCCTTGAGCCGGTCCAGGGGGAGGCTGGCCGTCGGCATCGTGTCCTGCAGCTTGCCCAGCAGGTCCCGAGTCGGCTGCTCGGGCATCCGGAGCCGGCTCGTGCCGGGACTACCCGTCCACAGCAGCTCTGCCACCGCGCCGTAGGAGCCGAACTTGAGGAGGTCCGTGGCATCGCGGCCGCGGTAGAGGAGCCGGTTTCCGACGATTCCTCCGACCTCGCTGCCGGCGACCGGCTCGGAGGCGGTCGTCGTCTCCGGGACCGGGTCACCGGCGGTCCCGGAGACGACGACCGCTCGCGCCCCGGGACGATGGGCGAACGCCTCGACCTCGGCTCTGGAGAGCCAGCTACGCCGGTCCTCGGGCAGCCGCGTGCTCGAGAGCAACTTGCGGCTGATGTAGGCGTAGACCGTCGAAGGTTTGACCCCGAGCATCTTGGCCGCCTGTGACACCGACATCACGTCGTCACGACGTCGTGCGGTGGGAGACATGTGACCTCATCCTTCCTGCATCGCTCAATGTTGATCGATCGCAGGTAAGTTATCCCGAGAGTTACGTTGAGGTGTGGCCGTTTCGAGCGGTAACAGCTGTCCCTCGAACCTGCTGAGGGTTGATTGCATTGATGACCGGTATTCCTGTCGTGAGCCCATCGCTCCGGCGGTCTACTGGTTGTAGCCGAACAGGTCGTTCCACGCCGCCTGGTCCCTCGCGGCGAACTTCGTGGCCTCGCCGGGGCGTGTGCGGAAGACCAGCGGCGAGTCCAACTCCGGCAATTTCACGCCCATCACAGTGGGGGTTGGCAGATCCGAGCGCACCGAGTACTCACCCAACTCGGTCAGTACCCTCTGGCCGCGCCGGGACAGTGACCAGTTCAGGAAGACCGAGGCCGCTTCTTTGTGGCGCGCCGTCGTGGCCATACCTGTGTAGAAGTCGTAGACGGCGAAGCCATCCTGGGGAACGACGAAGCGGATCGGGGCATTTCGTGCCCGTGCCACGTTGGCGCCGCTGACTGCGACGGTGCCGACGCTGACCTCGCCGCGGGCGAGTCCGTCGAGTTCTGCGCCGATCGAGTCGAAGATGCGCACGTCGTTGCCGGCGTAGGCACGCAGGAAGTCGTCGCCGAGGCGGTCGCGCTGGAATCGGGTGAGAGCCAGGGCACTTCCCCCGGCACCCACCTGAGCGATGCCGAGTTTGCCACGCCAGCGTTTGGTGGTGAGGTCCCGCCAGGACTGAGGTGCCTCCTCCTTTTCGACCAGGGCGGTGTTGTAGCCGAAGGTGTACGCCGGGTTGAACGTCCGGAAGTACCGACCCTGGCCGAACTTCACGTCGGGCCGTAGATGGGTCGCCGTCGGGGGGTGGTAGGGCTGGAAGACGCCTTGGCGGTCGAGTTTTCCGACGAAGCCGGGATCGGAGATGCGTACGACGTCTGCCTGGAGGCGGCCTGCGCCGTGCTCGGCGATGATGCGCTCGAACAACCGGTTGGCGGTGAGCCGCACGAGATCGACCTTGATCCCCGTGTCCTCGGTGAACTGCTTGAGCACTGCCTCTTCGCTCTCGGCCGAGTAGGCGCTGTAGAGGGTGAGTGCCTTCTGAGCGCGGGCGGCGTCGTAGGTGCGGGCGTCGGCGATCGTTTCGCCGTCAATGGCCAGGCCGGCATCGCGGTCGATCCGATCGGCCGATCCGGTCAGCCGTGGCGGTGCGGGGGGCTCGGCACACGCTCCGGCGAAGACGGCCAGGGATATCGCGGTCGCCGCGAGGCGAAGGACGGTGAAAGCGCGGCTGGTCATACGGTCTCCTTGGCGCCGAACCGGCGTGCGAGGGCGGCGAGAACGGCGATCACGGCGCAGTAGAGCAAGCTGAGCAGGGCCGCGTCGTGGAGGGAGCCGTTGTCGTAGGCGTCGAAGATGGCGATCGAGAGCACACGGGTGTCCGCTGTGTACAGGAAGAGGACGGCGGTGAGCTCGCGCATGGCCAGCATGAGCAGGAGCAAGAAGGTCGAGGAGAGCCCCACCCGAAGCAGTGGCACGGTTACCGTCGCGATCGCCCTTCCTCGGGTGGCCCCGAGCATGACGGCGCTGTCCTCTAGGTCCCGGTCGAGTTGCAGGATCGAGGAGGACACCCCTCGGTAGCCCTGGGGGAGGAAGATCGCGACGCAGGCGATGATCAGGACCAGCAGCGTCCCGAAGACCGGTAGCGGGATCGTCAGCCAGGTCCGGAGCAGGCCCAGACCGAGCACGATGGCCGGAACCGCCAGCGGCAGCATGGCCACGTATTCGAGCAGGCCACGGCCGACGGACCTGCTGCGGTGCCGGGTGTAGGAGAGAGCGAAGCACAGAACGGTGCCGGTGACCGCAGCACCGATTCCGACGGTCACGCTGTTGCCGAGCACCGACAGGAAGTCCGCACTGCCGATGATGTCGAGGGCCGGCAGCACCGACAGTGCCCCGGATGTGCCGAGTTGGTTGAGATCAGCGAGGTAGGGCGACGTCTGCAATGCCGCGACCGCCAGGGCGGCGACCGGCAGGACCGTGGACAGCAGGAAGTAGAGGGAGGCGGCGGCAAGCGCCGGGAGGCGCCAGCGGTGCAGTGCTATCCGGCGGGCTCGAACGCCTTTGCCGGTGAGCGTGGTGAAGCGCGTGCGCGAGACCGCCCGGTGCTGGACCGCCACGGCGAGCATCAGCAGCACAGTGAGCAGCACAGCCACGGCGGCCGCATCGCCGGACCGTGCGGGCGAGGCGTTCATCAGCCGGTAGATCAAGGTCGGCAGTGTGTCGAGCTGACCCGGCACACCGATGACCTGTGCCACCGGAAAGTTCTCGACCGTCAGCGCGAAGATCAGCACAGCGGCTCCGAGCACCGCAGGCTTGACCAGCGGGAAGGAGACAGTGCGCAGCATGCTGCCGGTGCCGGCGCCGTGCAGACTTGCCGCGTCCTCCAGGTCCGGGTTCATGAGCGACAGCGCCGCGTGGACCAGCATGAAGGCATAGGGCGCGTAATACAGACCCAGGACGAACACGACGCCGCCGTAGCTGTAGATGTCGACCAGCGGCGGCACTCCGACTTCGGCCAGGACGAGGTTGATCAAGCCTGACGCCGGACTGCCCAGCACCGCCCAAGCGAGTGCGCCGACGAAAGCGGGGAGGAAGAGGGGCAGGATGCCGAAGAAGTAGATCAACTTCCGGCAGGGCGCGTCGGTCCGTGCGGACAGAAACGCCAGGCTGCATCCGAATGTCAGAGCCAGAACGGTCGAGCCCAGACCGACCAGGGCTGAGTTGAGCATGGCGCCGGTCATGGTGTCGGTGAACAGCACACCGAAGTTGGAGAGCGTCAGCCCCGCACCGTCGGCAGTGAAGGCGGAGTGCAGGACGAAGCCCGCGGGAACAATGACGAGGATTACCAGCACGGCCAGGAGCAGGACCGTGGGCAGACCGCGTCGGATCAGCCGCCGGCCGGCGGCCGGTGCGGCAGGCGCGTTGCGTGACGGCGTGCGCGTGACGGTCATGCCGCAACCCCCGCGGCGAGGTCGCTTGCGGCGGGTGCGTCGTCGCCGTCGTCGAGCAGAACCTGTGCTGCCTCGACAGGACAGGTGACAGCGACGCGGTCCCCGGTCCGCAGCGTCGGTCCGGAGCGTCGAGAGGTCACGGCGTCGAGGGTCGGGCCCGCGTCGAGGGCGACCCGATAGCGGATCGAGGCGCCCTGGAAACTGGAGACGAGGACGCGCCCGGCCCAGGTGTTCGACCCGTGGGGGCTGTCTGCCAGGGGTGCAACAGCCAGGTCTTCCGGCCGCATGCACACACTCGTCGCCCCGGAGAGCACCCTGGCCGATGCGGGCAGTTCGACGATCAGGTCGGAGTCGGCGACGTGCGCGCCGCCCCGGTCGACGGTGCAGCTGAAGATGTTGCCGACACCCAGGAAGCTCGCCAGTGACGTCGTAGCGGGGTGCGCGTAGATCTCCTCCGGGCTTGCGAGCTGAAGGATCTTGCCGTCCTGCATGAGCGCGATCCGGTCGGCCAGGGCGAAGGCTTCGACCTGGTCGTGCGTGACGTACACGGTGGTGAGACCGAGGGCGAGCTGCAACTCGCGCAGCTCAAGGCGGAGTCGCTCCCGCAGGCGTGCGTCCAGATTGGACAGCGGTTCGTCGAGCAGGAGGACGCTGGGCTGCATGACGAGGCTGCGTGCGAGTGCGACGCGTTGCATCTGGCCGCCGGAGAGCAGACTCGCGCCACGGTCGGCCATTTCACTCAGACCTACCAACTCCAGTACCTCGCCGACGCGCTCGCGGATCTGACCGGCCCCGGCGCGCTGCCTGCGCAGCGAGAACGCGACGTTCTCGAAGACCGTCTTGTGCGGCCACACCGCGTAGGACTGGAAGACCATCCCCACGTTGCGTCGGTGTGGAGAGATGTTGATCCCGCCTGTGGCGCTGAAGACCGTCCGGTCCCCGATGGCGATCGAGCCGGTGCTCGGCTCCTCCAGTCCCGCGATGCACCGCATGGTGCTGGTCTTGCCGCAGCCCGACGGGCCCAGCAGGACCAGGGACTCACCGTCGACGATGTCCAGGTTCAGCCCGTTGAAGACAGTGCTGTCGCCGTATTTCAGGCTCAGGTTGTCGATGACTATTTGCATGAGCGGCCCCTCTCATCAATACAATCAACATTGAAGGTTGATGAACAGCCGGAACCGTACGAAGCGGATTCCCTGCATGTCAAGCCTCAGGCTCCATATATCCGCCCGTCAGGCCGACAAGAGCTCAGCTCGCAGCTGCTGGTTCCTTACGCGTTGCCCGCCCCCTCTGTCTTGACTGCTCAACACAGTTTCTCTCGGCGTGGCGTTGACAACGGCAGTTCTCGCTCCTAGATTCCCTTACGTCAACATTGAATGTTGATTATATTGATTGGAGTCGGGGTGGGCACGAAACGCGGTGCACGCCGGGCTCCAGGTCTGGCGCGACGACAACCTTTCCCTCGTCCACGACGTGGACCTGACCATTTCCGAGGACCGACAGTGACCCACACCCAGACCACCGTTCTCCCCGCCGCCGATCTGCACTCCCTCGCTGTCAAAGCCCTGATCAGCGCCCGAGTGCCGCTCGACGACGCCGAGGCGATCAGCCGCGTACTCGTCCAGGCAGACCTCTTCGGCATCCACACCCACGGCATCGGTCGAATCCCGCAGTACCTCCAGCGCGGCCGGCTCGGCGGTCTCGACCCCGCTGCCCAGGTACGCGTCGAGCAGGTCGCCCCGGCCCTGGCCCGGGTCGACGGGGCGGGTGGCATCGGCCCGCTGGTCGGGGCCCGGGCCTTGGAAGCGGCCGCTGAAGGTGCCCGCCGGACCGGGATCGGGGCTGCGTTCGTACGGCACAGCAACCACTTCGGGCCGGTCATGCCGTATCTGTTCCAGGCGGCTGAGCAGGGCTTTGCCGCGATCATCGCCAGCAACGCCACAACCACTATCGCGCCCTGGGGCGGCCGGGAAGCCCGGGTCGGCAACAACCCGCTCGGGATCGGTGTCCCCTCCCCTGGCGGAGACCCGGTCATGCTCGACATCGCCATGAGCGTCGTCGCCCGGGCCAAGATCCGGCAGGCAGCTGCTGCCGGAAACGCGATCCCCGACACCTGGGCAACCGACCTCGACGGCAACCCGACAACCGACCCCAACGCCGCGCTCGCGGGCTTCCTTCAGCCGATCGGCGGGCACAAGGGGTACGGACTCTCACTCATGGTCGACCTGTTCACCGGACTGCTCTCCGGAGCGGCCTATCTGAACCACGTGAGCTCCTGGAGCGTCGACCCTGAACGCCCTCAGAATCTCGGCCACACCTTCCTTCTCATCGACACCACGCCGCTGATGGACACCGAAGCTCTGACCTCGCGGATGGCGGACTTCGCCGGCATCCTGCACAACACCCCGCCCTCCGACCCGGCCGCACCGGTCCGGCTCCCGGGCGAGAGCGAGCTCGCCACACACCGACGGCAGTCCGCGGACGGCGTCGAGGTGGCGTCGGCCGACATCACCGCGCTCCAGGAACTGGTCACAAACGCGCAATGAGAGCACTGCCCTCGCGCACTGCTGCACCGGCATGCTGGGCGACGGTGGGCTGCCGCAGTCGCCGTGCGAGGTGGACATGAGGAGCTTGTCGTGTCTGGTCCCCGCGGCCCGGTGCTGCTTCCATCGGTTGATGGCCCGTTCGACGGTGTTGACCGTTCTCCAGGACCCGAACCGTTGAGGCAGGTCACGCCGATGCCGAAATGCCCCTTGAGCTGGGGCTGTTGCAAAAACAATGTCCGTTTTTTGGAACCCATTCGCTGAAACGGAACCCGGACATTCACAGGATCATTTGAAGATCGACTCGGCCCTAGTGTCATCGGTGTCAGCAGGAAACACCGCAACCGACAGCCGCTGGAGATCATGATGCGTCCGCGTCTCGCCGCCCGTTCCGCCCGTCTCGTCCTGGCCGCCGTGGCCGTGACGGCCCTCGCCGCCACCACCACCGCCTGCGGCCCCGAAGAGGTCACGGACAGCGGCAGCTCCGCGCCCCCCTCCGCCGCCGCGTCCGCCGGCAGCAGCGGGAGCGACGGCAGCGGCGAGAGCGACAACTCCTCCGACTCCAGCGGCTCCAGCGACAAGGGCGACGCCGGCGACGGCGGGAAGAGCGGCTACGGGCAGGTCTGCGGCACCAACGACCTGGACTTCACGGTCACTTCGGAGTCCCAGGCCGGCGGCTACTACCTGGTCGCCGCCAAGGCCAAGTCCGGCATCACGTGCACCCTGGAGGTCAACACCCCCACCGTGTCCTTCGGTTCCGACGCCGACGGTGTCGCCTCCCCCGTCGGGCAGGGTGGCGCAGACCCCATCAAGCTCAGCGGCGACGCCGTGGCATACACCGGTATCAGCCCCAAGACCACCGACACCGACGGCGGTGTGGAATTCGAGAACGTCATCATCGCCACCACCGAAGAGGACCCCAACCCCGCCGAACTTCAGCTCCCCGACACCGCCACCGTCGACAAGCCCATCGTCACCAACTGGTCCACCGACTCCTCCGAGACCGTCCCCGTCATCGTCTGACGAACGGGACCGCCTCAATCCCCGACGCCTGCACGCAGACAAGGCCTACGACGTCCCTCACCTGCGAAAATGGTTATAGGGCAAGCGCGTTGGAGTACGTATCACCCGGAAGGGAATCGACTCCAGCGACTGGTTGGGCCGTCGCCTATGGGTCATCGAACGCACCATGTTGTGGCTGGCCGGCTACCGACGACTCAACCACCGCCACGACACCCCAGCAACCGCCTGGCCTTTCTCGGCCTCGCCGGTCCGTCCCGGCGCCGGGGCACACCCGTAGGTCGAGATCACCAGCAGTGCGGGCGGACGAACCATTGCCATTCCCCGCACTCCACCGGCTGCACCGGCATCTCAGCGGGCTTCGCCTGTTTCACCCGCTCCGGAGTCCAGAACTTGAGAACCTCCTCGCGGGACGCCGTCTGATGGTGCGTTACCACGCCGTCGGAGCCGCCCGCGTCGGGGACCGTGGCTGACACGGCCACGGTGGAGAGTGCGATCAACCCGACGGACGCTGCGAGCACGATCCGTGCGCGGGGCGGCAGCGTGGGACTGCGTTTGCCACGGCGGGCGGCACTCATCGGGCATCCTTGCGCTGTGGATCGGCGGCGTCAGCCTCGGGCCGCAAGTATGCCATCCGCCACGTCTCACTCTCCAACAGTCCTTCTGTGAGGGACGGTTGGCGATTGCGCGTCCCTCGGCAGCACGGCCCACTCCCGCAGCCGGGCTCCCTGGTGTCCCGATCAGAACCGAAGGGCTTGTGCTCCGGGAGTCCGAGGACAGGGACCGCGCGGCGTTCATCGAGGTGGAGCGGTTCGAGGAGTACGGCGCCGAGCAGTGGTTCGGCATGTGGCCAGGCCACGCCATTGGTTGAAGTGGTTTGACCGGGCGCGGCGTGGGCGAGCACGCCCTATGCGGTGTCCGGTGCGTCCGGTGCCTCCGCGCCCTCCGTCATGTGCGTCTCGCCGAACACGGTCGCGTGTTCCAGGACGTCCTCTGCCGGGTCGTCGATCTGACCGATCGAGAGCAGCGTGAAGCCGCCGTTGTGCGAGTTCGTGTGGGTCTCGTCGGCGGCGGCGTGGGTGGCCGGCAATACGGCCCCCAGCACCGCCGCGCCCAGGACGGTCAGGGTGTGTGTGGCTCTCATCCGCTAGTAGCCCGTCTGCTCGTCGTAGTCCTCATGGTCCGGTCTGTCTATTGCTCGGACCGGGCTTAAAAGTCACGGCTGACGGCGTGTGTCGGAGCGGTATTCACCTCACCGGCGCAGTCGGCACGACGGTCAGCGCACGACATCCGCGGTGAAGGCCGCCCATGCGGCGGGGGCGAGGGTGAGCACGGGCCCGTCGGAGACCTTGGAGTCCCGGACGTGTACGGCGGCGGGGTGCGCGGCGACCTCGACGCAGGCGCCGCCTTCGCTGCCGCTGTAGCTGGACTTGAACCACTCCAGTGCGGTGTTCATTGCTCTCCTAGCAGCCGGTCCAACAGGCCTTTCGGCTCTTCGGGGTTGAGGGCCTGCGTCCGCAGCATCGCATATTTGCGAGCCAGGATGCTGACCTCGTCCGGGTCCTCGACGAAGAGGCTGCCCCGCTGGGTCTCGGCATAGGCGAGATGCTGATGGTCGGGTGTCTCCAGCAGGACGAACGGTCCGTCGAGGCCGGCGTGAGTGGTCCGGCCGAACGGCATGATCTGGAGGGTCAGGCCCGGAAGGTCGGCGCTCTCCCGGAGCTGGCGGAGCTGTTCCGCGAATACGGCCGGGGAGCCAAGCCGGTCCTTGAGGACGCCCTCGCCGATCAGGAAACTGCACGTCGGCGGCACTTTGAGGTGCAGGATCTGCTGGCGCTCGATACGCCCGGAGACACGGGTGTTGATCTCCTCCTCGCTGAAGGCGGGCACCCTGCTGCGGAAGACCGCTCGCGCGTAGTTCTCGGTCTGGAGCAGTCCAGGCACTACCTGGTTCTCGTACCAGGAGATGGCGATCGCCTCCTGCTCCTGATCAATGAACGCCGCCGCCCACGTCGGATACCGGTCGATCTCCGGCATGTTGTCCACCGCCGTCTCCAACGCCCCTTTCGTGAAAAGCACTTGATCCAGCAGGACCGCCAGATCAGGCTTCAGCAGTCGGCGGCCCTGCTCCACCGACGCGATCGTCTCCGTGTGTACGCGGGCGCGCTCGGCGAGTTGGCGTTGGGTCAGGCCCGCCGCCTCCCGGAAGAGGGCGACCAGCGCGCCCACGAGTTTCATCGCCGACGCGTTCTTCCGCTGTCGTTTTCTGGTGTGCATACCTGCCCAACTCCCCGTCCCCGCCCGTACGTCACGCCTTCACCGCCCGTACGGATTTTTTGTACGGGTGCGCGTACTGCACCAGCGTAGTCACAGGCAGTGACAATCACCCCGTGAACGAGACGAATCCACCCCCCGCGCTGCGCGAGCGCTTCTACCGCCGCGAACGCCGATCCGTGCCCGCCGCCAGGCAGTTCGTACGGGAGGCGGTGATCGACTGGGCCCTCGGCGACCGGCTGGACGATGTGCTGCTGTGCGTGAGCGAGCTGGCGACCAACGCCCTGGTGCACGGAGTTCCGCCGGGGCGCGGCTACCGGATGCGGCTGTGGCTGCTCGCGGACGGGGTGTTCCGTGTCGAGGTGCACGACAGCGGCGACGGGCGGCCATGTGTCCGCGAGCCCTACGGGGAGACGGGGCGTGGGCTCATGCTTGTCGCCGCGCTCGCCGACAAGTGGGGCGTGGGGGAGCGAAACCCGGGCAAGGTCGTGTGGTGCGAGTTCGTGATCTGACCGGGTCCGCTTGATCCAGGCCGATTACTCGGTGGCACCGCGGTGGCACGCTTCGTACCATCGGCGCATGGGCAAAGGCCAGCTCCCCCTCGCGATATTCACCGGCGCCGGACTGGCGGTCATTCTCTGGTTGCTGATGTCGAGCCCGGACTCGGGCCGGAGCAGTGGGGAGTGCCGTCCGGCGCTCAACGTCAACTTGATCGACAACGGATCCGGCTTCAGCGACTTCGAGGACAGCAAGGCGTCCGTGGCGAGGTTCCGGGACTTGCAGCTCGAGACGCTGAACGTCTGCTCCTCGAAGCAGAACAACCGGCTGGCCGGCGGGCTGCTGCTGTCACTGCCCACGGGCGTGGCAGCGGGCATGCTGATCGCGCGGCGCAGGGACGCCCGGCCTGCGGACGCGCCCCCGCGACAGTGGGTCCCGCCTCAGTCCGTCATCGACGATCAGAACAAGGCCCAGGGCGACAAGGACCAGTGAGCGACGGGCGGTTCAGCCCCACCAGAAGGTCCAGTCAGGCTGGTTGAGCACCTGGTGCGTGGGCGTACGCGGGCAGCGTCGGGTGGCGGCCCTGGTGTACCGAGTTCCGCCGGGGCGCGGCTATCGGATCCTGTTGTGACTGCTCGCGAACGGGGTGCTCGGAGTCGAGTGGTGCGACTTCGTAGTTTGACCGGGCGTCATTCCTGAAACTACTGGACTTTCTTGAACTCGCCGGAGCCCTGTGCTGCTAGAAGCGGCTTGTCCGCCTCGCCGTATAGGGCACGGTAGAAATTGCGAAACGTGTGACGCTCACCCATTCAGTTGATGGGAAACCTGCTCACCACCGCCTACCCTGTGTGCGGATCGGTGAGGGGGAATGCAGGCGAGGCTTCCCTCTCTCGCTCATGGCCAGTAATCCAAGCAGCGGTCATCACCCTGGGAGATCACGCATGAATGACCACAAGAATTCGAACGAGATGCCCAGGCGTCAATTCGTCGCGGCTTCCGCCATTGGTGCGGCGGCGCTCCTGGCCGGTGGGGGAGTGATGGGGAGCCCGGCCGCGGCAGTCGGCCCGGCGGCCGGAGACCCTTCTTCCGGCTCATGCCCCACTCCCCCTCCCGGGGGGCCGAGTCCCTGCCCTCCTGCTCAGCTTCAGTCCCTCTGCGGCAGCATCTCCGACAATGATCCGCTGTGGAACGAAGTCCAGTCCTGCACTCAGGGAACCCCCGGTCCCAACTGCTTGAACACAACCAAGAATTATGTCGTGCTGCACGGCAGACCCCACAACACGCACAATTATCTTCTGCTCCCGAGTTGTCGGATCAAGGGTATCGAGTGCCCGTTTATCGTGACCTCGGCGGCGCCGAACTACTGGAACGACGCATGGGAGAACGCGAGGAGCGGGGGGAATGTCCCCGTGCAATACCCCAATATCGGATTGGGGATCAACTCTCATGCCGCCCGGCGCTATGACCAGTTGCACATTCACATGGCGGGCGTCCGGCCGAGCACGCAGAATCGCCTGCAAGACCTCGAAAAGATGGGCCGCATCGCCACCCAACCCGCGCAATGGAGTGCCCACCAGGTGGCCATCTCGGGTCCCCCGGCTGTGGGGGATCGCATGTACCGAGCCCTCCAGCTGCCGAACCTCGGGCAGAATCTGTTCACGCTCTTGTCTCAATATGTGGTGGTCCCGAACGGGCTGGACATGGGGAATCAGACACTGATCGTGGTGCCGAAGATGACTGCTGCCGGGTTCGCCGGGACTTTCTACGTCCTCAACAGCGACCCTTCGCTCCACGACGGTACGAGCACCTGTGACTATTTGCTTGTGTACCGCTGATGCCGTCCGGCGTCGTGCCCACCCGCCCGGCGCCCCTGATGTTCCCGGCAGTCGTCAGTCCCACCAGAACGTCCAGGCAGGCTGGTTGAGCACCTGGTGCGTCGCGTACGCGGGGAGCGTCGGGTGGCGGCCCTGGTGCACGTTGTCCGGGCAGAACGCGAAGTGCTCCGCCGCGACCGCCTCCGCCTCCTCCTGGGTCGTCGGCGGGGCGGCCACGGAGACCACCAGCTGGTCGAAGGTGAGCGCCACCACCCGTATCCCGAAGCGGTCCTCCCACGACCGCAGCACCGCGCACAGCCGCGCCACGTCATCCTCGTAGTTCACCGGGCCCGACCAGCCGATGGCCGCCGGTATGTCCGCGCTGCGGCGGGCCGGGACCAGGGCCACCCGCGCGCCGTGCAGCCAACTGCCGTCGCCCGTCAGGATGGAGGCGACCTCGGCCGCCTCCTTGTCCGGGTCGGCCGACGACGACAGCGCGGGTGCGAGGCCCGGCCACTCGTCATCCGTCAGCTGCTCCCAGAAGTCCGCGAGGACGTCATCCGCCTCGTGGTCGCCGGGATACGACGTCCACTCCGGGCTCAACTCCCAGTCCTCGGGCCACTGCTTGCCGTGCCCGCCGTGGACGAGCAGCGGATGCAGCCCCGTCCTGCGGGCGGGCAGCAGGTCCGCCCAGGCGCGCGGGGCCGCCGGCTCGTCCGCGTACCAGAGGATCGGTTCGTGCCAAGTCCCGTCGCTGGTCGTGTCGACCAGCCTGCCGGGCGGCAGTTGGAGCCCGAGCGACCGCCCCGAGGGATCGGTGGCCAGGGCGGGCAGGGGGTTGGGGAGCGTCGCCATGGTGGAGACCTTAAGGGCCGCCACTGACAACAAGGGTTCGTCCGAGGGAACTTGACCGGCCGGTTACGGGATGGGTGAGAAGCCGACGCGTAGCGGCAGGTGGTCCGAAGGCTCCGTCAGGGACGGTAGCGCGGTGTCACGGGAGAGCTTGGGCAGGACACCAGGTCGCGGTTCAAGTCGTCCCGTGGAGAACAGCAGGTAGTCGATCTTGCGCCGTCGGCCGTTGATGGCGCAGGTGTCCCACGGGCGTTGGCTGCGGCAGCTCTCGTCCATGCCCCGCTCCAGCGCCGTCGCGACGACGACGCTCTGCGATATGGCGTTGAAGTCGCCGGCGAAGACCCAGGTGGCGTCCGGGGCTGTGGCGTCGCGGTGGGCGAGGAGTTCGAGCATCTGACGGTGGCCGACGTGCTCGGCGGGCGGTGTCGACTCGGGTTGCCAGGCAAGGTGAGTGCAGACGACATGGAGCGGCCGGTCATCGAAGGTGAGCTGGACGATCAGCGCCAGGTCGTCGCCCCCGCGACGCTGCGACGCGAAGTGCAGTTCGTGGTGTTCGAGCCCGCCGAAGAGGGGACGCCGGGCGAAGACGGCCAGACCGTCGGGGCGTTGGCCGCGCTGCACATAAGCCGCATCGTGGGTGGTCTCCAGCCGGGCGCGCAGTTCGTCGTAGATCGTGGGCTCGACCTCCTGTAGGCACAGCAGATCGGCATCGAGTTCGTCGATACGGTTGAGCAGCAGGGCGCGGCGGCGGACCGGGTCGAGAGCCTCGGGAGGGCTGAGGGGGTAGCGATCGGCGTGAGCGAAGGGCTGGGCGAGAACGTTGTAGGTCACCGCACTGAAGGTCTTCATGCAGCGCAGGCTAGGGACGGAGACCACGTGCACGGTAGGACACGATTACGGACATGACAGTGAGTGACAACTCCCCGATGGGTTGCACGTGGCAGCACTACCTCGAACACCTGACTGACGCGCACGGTGGGTGGACCGCGCTCACCCACACGCTGATGCGGCGCGCCGGACCGTGGGTGGGACTGCCGGTTGATCCGGGAACGGTCGAACGCGGCCTGCGCCGCCTCAAGTCCCGTGGCAACGCGTCCGGCGGGCAGTACGGGCGCTGGCTGCTGCACTACTTCGGTGTGCCGCGACCGCTTGAAGACACCGCGCGCTGGATGGGGCAGTACCACGGTCGCTTCGCTGACCTGCCGCTGTCGCTGCGCGAGGCACAGCTGTGGCTGTGGGACCGGCCGCCGATCGCCGAGTCGCCCGCCGCGTGCTGGATCCACCTCGGCCTGGCTTCGGTCGCGCTGCGCCGACGCGACCGCCAAGACGCTCGGCTGCGGTTGGCTCATGCCGCCGACACGACGCGGGTGGCCCTGGCCGCGCAGGTCGAGTTCACCCTGCTTGAGGCCCGGCTGGAGACGGACGGCGGGCAGGCGGTCCACGCCGACGAGGCACTCGCGCGGGCTCGGGCGCAGATCGCGCGGCTGCCACCTGGCGGCGAACGGGACTGCTATCACGCGCGCTGGGCCGATCAGCGCGCCTATCGGTTGATCCATGCCGGGCCACAACCGCGCTTGTTGCCGGCGGCAAGGCTGTATCGATCCATCAACGTCCAAAGCCCCGCTGCTTTTGCGCTGTTCAGGCGCGATCACGGGCTGGCGTACTGCCACTGGAGGCTCGGCGACCGCGACCGGGCGATCCACCACGCCCGTGCAGCCGTCGAGCACGCGGGCGATGCCGGCCTGCTTCGCTTCCGCGTGATGGCGCTCCAGCTCCTGGCCCATGTCGAGCCGCGCGAAGCCCGTGGACTGCACAGCCGCGCCGACCGCATCATCACGGAACTGGAGCACACGGACCTCATACCCGGCACCCGCGACTGACGGACCGTCAGCAACCGGCCAAGGCAGAGGCCCTTGAGGGCCGAATCGTAGGGTGGGCGCCATGACCGACTCGACGCCGCCGCCCTGGGTTGACGATCTCTTCCCGTTCCCCACCCCGCCCGCGCTACAGACGCTGGTGGACATCGCCTGGCAGCGCGCGTACGAGCGCTACGTGGAGGACGAGTGCTACGACGACACCCTCGTGGCGACCCACTACGACTTCATGTTCGACCTGGCCGCGACTCCCCGCCCGCTCGACGGGTGGACCGGCTCCCCGGAGTTCGGCGAGGACCACCTTCAGCCGGCACTGCCGATGTTCGCCACGCCGGAGTTCGTGCCCTTCGGCGCGTTGGGCACCGGCGCCGATGTCGGCTGGCTGGTGCCCGCGCCGGAACTCGGGCGGCCCGACCACCCGGTAGCCCTGGCCAACGGTCATGACCACGGTGTGACCCTGATCGGCGCGGACACGCACGCGGGCCTGGAGTTCATGCTGTCGTGGACCCTGCGGCGATGGCGCGAGAGGCCGGAGCCGGAGCCGCCGGCGGGGCGGAGACTTCTCGACCGGGTCGCCGCCGAGCTTGGTGTGCGGCCCGACCCGGACCGTGTCTACGCCGGGTCGTCCTGGGACGGTTCGCGGGTCTCCCACGACACCGGGTTCGCCATCTCCTTTGACGTACCGGAGGGTTGGCGGCACGAGAGGGGCGAGGACGGCATCGGCGTACTCGCCCCTGCCGACGCGTACGCCGACAGCAGGCCGGTGGCCGCGGATCGCCCGCAGCTCGAACCGGAGTTGATCGCCGCCGAGGTCTGGCTCGACGCCGGACACCCGGCGACCGCGCTGCTCGCGCTCAAGGACGCCTTCGTCAACGGACCGGGCTGCTACTTCGCCGACCTCAAACCGCTGTGGGCGCGCGCGTACCGGGATCTCGGCCGACCCGAGTACGCGGACCGCCTCGACCTGATGGCGCGATACCAGTCCGCGTGCTCGTGTGAAGCCCCGCACTGACAAGCCGTCAGGAACTGCCCTTGCGCAGCAGATCGGCCAGACGCGAGAGGCCGTCCGCCGCGTGGCCCTCGGCGATCGCGCGGTCGAGGAGCGGCTGGAACGGGGCGAAGAGTTCGCCGCTCACACCCTGGGCGGCGAAGGTGTTCAGCAGGTTCGGGAACGCCTCCTGGTTGACGGCCAGGCTCGACACGTCCGTCAGATGCTGCCCCGAGTCGATCGCCTCCGCCCACTCGGGCGCCGAGCCGAGCATCGCGCCCACCCAGGGCACCAGCAGCTCCGAGAACTCGGTGGCCGGGATCGACTCCGTACCGACGAGGGCGTACGCCTGCATCACGCCCATCACCATCCCGTACATGCCGGTGAGCAGCGCCAGGTCGTACAGCGCGGCCAGACCGGGGTCCGTGCCGGTGTACTTCGTGCCGCCGAGCGCCGCGAGCGTCTCCCGGTGCGCGTCGAAGACGTCCTGCGGGCCGCTGTAGAGGACGTACGCGTGCGGCCCCGCGATCATCTGCGGGACGGCCATGATCCCGCCGTCCAGATACTCAGCGCCCTCCTTGGCCGCCCAGGTGGCGAGGTCGCGAGCCTGCTCGGGGGTGCCGTTGGTGAGGTTGGCGAGCGTCTTGCCGATGAGCTGCCCGGAGAGCGGTTCGACGACCGCGCGGACCGTGTCGTACGTGGACAGGCAGACGACCACCAGCGGACTCGCGGCGACCGCCTCGGCGGCCGTGTCCACCGGGAAGGCGCCCTGGGCGGCCAGCGGCCCGGTCTTGGACAGGGATCTGTTCCACACGGTGACCGGATGCCCGGCCCTGAGGAAGGCGACGGCCAGAGCGGTGCCCATCATTCCGAGACCGATGACGGAGACGGGGGGTTTGGCGGGCGGGGCGGGGGTCGTGGACATGAAGGTGCTCCTCCGGGCGGGGCGGACGGGGTCGTCCGATCTTCTTGCCGGCGGACTTCCGGCCACAAGTACCGACTATTTAGTGCGATACCCACCGGGAGGTAAGCAAGGAAGATACGGAAGTGTGTGCGAAACACGGGCCGGAGACGGAAGGATGACGAGCGCCAACTGGCTTACCAGGAGCCTCAGGAGCCCGATCTTGTCTTATGTGCACCATGTTGAGCAGTTCTACGGACTGCCCGTGTACAACTTCCCGCCGTACGCCGACCCGGCGGACCTGCCGCCCGCCGACGCGGTCGCCTGGCGCCTGCACCGGGAGCCGTACGACACCGAGGAGGACGCGGAGGTCTGCTGGAAGCGCTTCACGGAGTCGGTCGAGCTGGACAAGGTACGGGCGATCATCTTCGGCCAGCCCTGGTACGACGGCGACGGCGGGATGTCGCACGACGATCTGATCGATCTTGCGCCCCGGCTGACCGGGCTCGAAGCGCTCTTCCTGGGTGATCTGGAGGACGAGCAGGCGATGCTCTCCACGATCGGCCACTGTGACGTCGCCCCGATCCTCCAGACGTACCCCGGCCTTCGGGAGCTGGCCATACGCGGCGGGGACGGCCTCGACTTCCCCGTCTCCGGCCACGAGGGACTGCGCGTGCTGCGCGTCGAGTCCGGCGGACTGCCCCCGCTCGCGGCGGAGCACATCGCCGCCGCCCAACTGCCCTCGCTGGAACACCTGGAGCTGTGGCTCGGGGACGAGAACTACGGCGGCGGCGTCACGGTCGAGCAGCTCGCCCCGCTGTTCGCGGGGGAGGGCAAGCCCGCGCTGCGCCATCTCGGCCTCCAGAACAGCTTCATCCAGGACGAGTTGGCCGCCGCACTCGCCACCGCGACGATCGTGCCCCAACTCACGTCGCTGAGCCTGTCGATGGGCACACTCTCCGACACGGGCGTGGAGGCACTGCTCCAGGGACAGCCACTGACCCACCTGCGCGAACTCGATCTCTCCTTCCACTTCATCAGCCACGACATGATGCTGCGGATCTGGACGGCCCTGGAGCCGGCGGGAGTTCGGGTGGATCTGACGATGAAGCACCAGCGCGAGCCCGACGACTGGGACGAGGACGGCCGGTACATCGCGGCGTCCGAATGAGCGCCTGAGCGCCTGAGCCCCGTCTGCCGTCTGCCGTCGCACCGTTGAAAGGCCACACCACCATGTCCCGCGCGCCCGAAGCCCATGCCCCCGCGTCCCAGGACCCGGACGACCTCCTGATCGCCAGTAACTATCTGAACGGCAGGTACCCCTGGCGGCATCCCGCCGTGCAGGTGCCGTACGGGCGTGTGCTGCTCATCGCGGCCAAGCTGGAGTGGAGCCCCGCCGCCGTCGTGACACGGCTGGCCACACTGGGGTACGCCGACATCCAGCGCTCCGAAGGTCCGCTGCCCGACGCCGTCGAGCCCGACGACGCACCGCTGATCACGAGTGTGGAGAGGATCGGCGCCACCCCGGTCGACATCGACAAGACCGTGTCTCTGCGGCAGATCGTCGAATCGGCGGCTCGCACCGGCCGTGCCCCGGCCGACGTCGCACGTCGTATGACCGCTTACGGCTACCAGGTCGGCACCGGCGTCCGGCCGCTGCCGGAGACCGCCGACCCGCGTGATGTCGCGCTGATCCTCACCGAGCGCAGGAGCAACGGGTCGTGGCTCGACTGGGGAGAAGAGGTGTCCGCGCAGCATGTGCTGGGCGTGGCGCTGGAGTTGTCCTGTAGTCCGTACGTCGCCGCACGGCGGCTGATCGCGCTCGGCTTCCGGCTGCCGTACACGCCCGAACCGGAGGACGAGCGGCTTCTCAAGTACACGGACACCCCCGGCGGCGGCTGGCTCGGCCGCTGGACGGCCCCGCCCGTCGGGCACATCCTCGCCGTCGCCCGCGAGACGGGCCGCTCGCACGCGGACATCCTCGCCCGGCTGAACGAACTGGGCTGCCAGCGCCCGGACGGGACCGTGCCCGACACCCCGGAGCCGGACGACCTCGTCATCCTCAGCGAGAACCTGGACGGCCGAGCGCCCTGGTTGACGAAGAACAACGTCGTGGGTGTCCAGGTGCGGCACATCCTGCGCGCCGCCCTCGTCACCGGGCGCGGCCCCGCCGCGATCGCCGGGCGACTGGCCACGCTGGGGCACTTCCTGCACCACAGCGCGAACCTGCCCGAGACCGCCGACGAGGCCGACATCCGGCTGCTGGACACGGTCACCCGCTCGTACCTGGACGACGTCCACCTGGAGTACGTACTCCGCAGTGCCAGCCTGACGGGCCGCAGCCCGGCGGACGTCGCGGCACGGCTGACGGGGCTCGGGTACCGGCTGCCGGACGAGGTGGTGTATCCGGAGATACGGGGCGCGATGCGCTGACCGTACGGGGCGTACAGCCTCTAGCCCCTCGGGTCTACAGCCGCTCGGGCGTACGGATGCCGAGCAGCGACATGCCCTGGTGCAGGGTGCGGGCGGTGAGGTCGCAGAGGAAGAGGCGGTTCTCCGCGACCTCCTGCGGCGGCGCCGGCTTCACGACCGGGCACTCGGTGTAGAACGTCGAGAACAGCGACGACAGTTGGTACAGATACGCGGTCAGCTTGTGCGGCTCGTACGCCGACGCGGCCTCCGCCAGGACCTCGCCGAACTGGTCCAGGTGCAGGCCCAACGCCCGCTCCGCCGGGGCCAGTTCGAGATCGGGACGGGCCACCGGCGAGCGGTCGCCCGCCTTGCCGAAGATGGACCGGGTCCGGGCGTACGCGTACTGGATGTACACGCTCGTGTCGCCGTTCAGCGACACCATCTGGTCCAGGTCGAACTTGTAGTCCCGCGCCGCCGACGTCGACAGGTCGGCGTACTTCACCGCGCCGATGCCCACCTCCGTGGCCCGCTCGACGATCTCGTCCTCCGTGAGGCCGAGTCCTTCGCTCTTTTCCCGGACGACCGCCGACGCGCGCTCGACGGCCTCGTCCAGCAGGTCCACCAGCCGCACTGTCTCGCCCTCACGGGTCTTGAACGGCTTGCCGTCCTTACCGAGGACGGTGCCGAAGGCGAGCTGGACGGCGTGCACCTGGTCGTTGAGCCAGCCGGCCCGGCGGGCGGTCTCGAAGACCATCCGGAAGTGCAGCGACTGCCGGGCGTCCACCACGTACAGGAGGGTGTTCGCCTTCAGGTTTCCCACGCGGTCGCGGATCGCGGAGAGGTCGGTGGCCGCGTACCCGTAACCGCCGTTGCTCTTCTTGACGATCAGCGGCGTCGGGTTGCCGTCCGGGCCCTTCACGTCGTCGAAGAACACGCACAGCGCCCCGTCGGAGCGGACGGCGACGCCCGTCTCCTCAAGGATGCGGCAGGTCTCTTCGAGCATGTCGTTGTAGCCGGACTCACCGACGACGTCCTCGTCGCGGATCTCCATGTCGAGCTTGTCGAAGACCGAGTGGAAGTAGATCTTCGACTCGTCGACGAAGCGCTGCCACTGGGCGAGGGTGTCGGCGTCACCGGCCTGGAGCGCGACGACGCGGTCGCGGGCACGGGTCTTGAACTCCTCGTCGGAGTCGAAGACCGTGCGGGCGGCCTTGTAGAGACGGTTGAGGTTCGACATCGCCTCCTCACCGGAGACCTCGCCCGCGCGACTGTGGTCCAACTCGTGCGGGTGCTCGGTCAGATACTGGATGAGCATCCCGAACTGGGTGCCCCAGTCGCCGATGTGGTGGCGCCTGATCACGTTCTCGCCGGCGAACTCCAGGATCTCGACCATCGCGGCACCGATCACGGCGGAGCGCAGATGGCCGACGTGCATCTCCTTGGCGACGTTCGGCTGCGCGTAGTCGATGACCGTCGTGCCGGGGTCGGTGGCGAACGGGACGCCGAGGCGGTCGTCGGCGACGCGGGCTGCCAGAGTCTCGATGATCGCCCGGTCCGAGACCGTGATGTTGAGGAAGCCGGGGCCCGAGACCTCGACCTCCTTGATGAGGTCGCCGCCGGCCAGCGCGTCCACGACCTTGGCCGCCAGCTCGCGCGGATTGCCCTTCAGCTTCTTGGCGAGGGCCAGCATCCCGTTGGCCTGGAAGTCCGCCCGGTCGCTACGTCGCAGCAGAGGGTCCGCGGGGCCGGCCTCCGGCAGGGCTGCCGAGAGGGCGTCCGCGATGCGCTGATCGACGGTCGAGGCGAGGGAAGTGACCGGGGCCATGGGCTGGGAGCCGTTCCTGTAGAGGGTGTGTCGGAGGGGCGTTCGTAAGCCCATTCTCCCATGGGGCAACAAGTCGTTTTCGCATTGTCGTAAGGGCCTGGGACAATGGGCGGCGCCGGTATCGCAGGCGTATTCAGCAGGGCCCAGCAGACAGCAGAAAGAAGGACGTGCCGACCGTGGCTCAGAGCACCGAGACCGACTGGGTCTCCCGTTTCGCGGACGATGTCATCGCCGAGTCGGAGCGACGTGCGCCTGGCAAACCGGTCGTCGTCGCCTCCGGCATCTCCCCCTCCGGCCCGATCCACCTGGGCAATCTCCGCGAGGTCATGACGCCGCACCTCGTCGCCGACGAGATCCGCAGGCGGGGGTACGAGGTCAGGCACCTCATCTCGTGGGACGACTTCGACCGTTACCGCAAGGTGCCGGCCGGGATCCCCGGAGTGGACGCGTCCTGGGCCGAGCACATCGGCAAGCCCCTGACGTCCGTGCCCGCGCCCGCCGGGTCCGCGTACCCGAACTGGGCCGAGCACTTCAAGGCGCAGCTGATCGAGTCGCTGGTGGAGCTGGGCGTCGAGTACGACGGGATCAGCCAGACCGAGAAGTATCTGGCGGGGACGTACCGCGAGCAGATCCTCCACGCGATGCGGCACCGGGGCGAGATCGACGCGATCCTCGGCCGCTACCGCACGAAGGACAAGGCGGCGGGCGGTCCCGGCACGGGCAAGAAGCCGCAGCAGAAGAAGGTCGACGAGGCCGAGCTGGAGGCCGCCGAGGGGTCGGGCGCCGCCGACGAGGACGACGGCGCGGGGTCGGCCGGGTACTTCCCGTACAAGCCCTACTGCGGCAACGAGGGCTGCGGCAAGGACCTGACCACCGTCACCGGGTACGACGACGGGACGACCGAGCTGACCTACGTCTGCCAGGCCTGCGGTTTCGGCGAGACCGTCCTGCTCAGTGAGTTCAACCGCGGCAAGCTGGTCTGGAAGGTCGACTGGCCGATGCGCTGGGCGTACGAGGGCGTGGTCTTCGAGCCGTCCGGCGTCGACCACTCCTCGCCCGGCTCGTCGTTCGTCGTCGGCGGGCAGATCGTGCGCGAGATCTTCGACGGGGTGCAGCCGATCGGACCGATGTACGCGTTCGTCGGCATCTCCGGGATGGCGAAGATGTCGTCCTCCAAGGGAGGCGTGCCGATCCCGGCCGACGCGCTGCGGATCATGGAGGCGCCGCTGCTGCGCTGGCTTTACGCGCGGCGCAGGCCGAACCAGTCCTTCAAGATCGCCTTCGACCAGGAGATCCAGCGGCTGTACGACGAGTGGGACGCCCTGGAGCGCAAGATCGCGGACGAGTCGGTACAGGCGGCCGACGCCGCGGCGTACTCACGGGCCACCCGTACGGCTGCCGGTGAGCTGCCGCGTACGCCGCGCCCGCTGCCGTACCGCACGCTGGCCTCCGTCGTGGACATCACGGCGGGCGCCGAGGAGCAGACGCTGCGGATCCTCAGCGAGCTGGACCCCGCCGACCCGCTGACCTCGCTGGACGAGGCGCGGCCCCGGCTGGACCGGGCGGAGAACTGGATCACCAGCCAGGTGCCCGCCGAGGCCCGGACGGTCGTGCGGGACGAGCCCGACCGGGAGCTGCTGGACTCGCTGGACGAGCAGACGCGCGAGGCGCTGCGGCTGCTGCTGGCGGACCTGGACGCGCACTGGTCGCTGGACGGGCTCACGACGCTCGTCTACGGCGTGCCGAAGGTACTGGCCGGGCTGGCGCCCGACGCGAAGCCGACGCCGGAGCTGAAGGCTGCGCAGCGGTCGTTCTTCGCGGTGCTCTACCGGCTGCTGGTCAGCAGGGACACCGGGCCGCGGCTGCCGACGCTGCTGCTGGCGGTGGGGGCGGAGCGGGTACGGAGGCTGCTGGGCGGCTGAGGTGGCTGAGGTTGCCGGTTCGTCGCTTCAGGCGATGTGCTCGGCGTCCTGCGCGTCCAACTGCTCCTGGTAGCGGCGCCGGAAGTCCTTCAGATACGCGCGCAGGGAGCTTTCGCTCAGCGGGCCGCCCGTGCGGCCGGTCACGCCGTACAGGTCCTGCAAGTAGATGGCGAACTGGCGGGCGTTGGGGTAGTCCTGGCGCTCGCTGACGTACTTCCGGAACGCGTGGAAGTACGCCTGCTCGCGGGACATGCCCTCGGGGAGGGTGGCGGTGGGCAGCTCGTCCTGCTCGGGTTCGGGCTCCGGCTCGAACTCGGGCTCGAAGTCGACCTCGGGCTGGCGGCCGAGGGGGCGGCGGGACGGGGTCTGCTGCTGCGGTTCCTGTACGTCGTCGTACCGCTCCTCGTACAGCTCGTCGGGCCGCTGCTCGTGCTGTTGTGGGTCGTACTGCTGCGGGTCGTGCTGCTGTGGGTCGTACGTGGGGTCGTACGAGCCCTCGTACGGGCCCTCAGGCGCCCGAGGGGCGGCGAACCAGGGGCTTTCGTAGGGGGCGGCGGCGCCGGGGTCCTGCTGGTGTTGCTCGTTCTCCCGCGCCCACTGCTCCTCCTTCTGTAGCTGGATCCACTCTTCTTCGGTGAGTTCGGGCTGCGGGTGCTGGTGCTCGTGCTCGCGCTCGTGTTGCTGCTGGTGCTGCGCCTGCGGGAGTTCGGGTACGGGGGCGGCGGCGGTCGTCGCCGCGGGGGCCGGCGGGAGCAGGGCCGGTTCGATGCCGGCGGCGGCGAGACCGGCCGGGCCGGTCTCCGCGAGGGGGACGCCGTACTTGGCGAGCCGCAGCGGCATCATGGCCTCGATCGGCGCCTTGCGGCGCCAGTTGCGGCCGTAGCGCGCCTGGAGGCGGGCCTGGTAGATGAGCCGGTCCTGTTCGAGCTGGATGATGTCCTCGTAACTGCGGATCTCCCACAGCTTCATCCGGCGCCACAGTTTGAACGTCGGTACGGGCGACAGCAGCCAGCGGGTGAGGCGGACGCCCTCCATGTGCTTGTCGGCGGTGATGTCCGCGATACGGCCGACCGCGTGGCGGGCCGCCTCGACGGAGACGACGAAGAGGATCGGGATCACCGCGTGCATGCCGACGCCGAGCGGGTCGGGCCAGGCGGCGGCGCCGTTGAAGGCGATGGTGGCGGCGGTGAGCAGCCATGCGGTCTGGCGCAGGAGCGGGAACGGGATCCGCATCCAGGTCAGCAGGAGGTCGAGGGCCAGCAGGACGCAGATACCCGCGTCGATACCGATCGGGAAGACGATCGAGAACTGGCCGAAGCCCTTCTTCTCGGCGAGGTCGCGCACGGCGGAGTACGACCCCGCGAAACCGATCGCGGCGATGAGAACCGCGCCGGCGACGACGACGCCGATGAGTATTCGGTGCGTGCGAGTGAGCTGCATCGCGGCCACCCGTGGCCCCTCCCGTCCTGGACATCTGGCGGGGCACAGCCTGGCACATGTGTACGGGTGCTGTGGCGCGGGGAGCCGTGCGTGGCTGGGGAGTTGGGGTGTTTGTCCTTAATCGCGGGAGAGGCGGGGAGGCCTGGCGGGTCCGGGAGCGGGGCTACTTCGCCGCCGCCGGAATGGCCGCTACCGCTTCCTTCGTCGCCTTCGTCGCGTCCTTCACCAGGTCCGACGCCGCCGGGGACTTCGCGCCCGCGTAACCCGCGCCGTTGTACGTGAGCGTGATCACCACGTTCTCCGAGCGCGCGACGACCGTCGCGTAGCCGAACGTCTCGCCCGTCTTCGTCAGGCTGTAGGTGACCGCCGTCGCCTCCGAGCCGATTCCGGCCGCCGGGGCCGCCTTCGCGCCCTTCGCGCCCTCGGTGGCCCGCGCCTTGGCGACTTCCTGCTTGTAGTAGTCCGCGGCGCGATCCTGGCCCGAGCCGATGCCTTGGTCGGAGTCGTACCGCATGAAGGAGACGTCCAGCCAGCGGTACTGCGAGCCCTTGACGCCGTTGTCGTCCAGGCCGTTCCACGAGCAGCTGCCGCGCGTCGTGATGTCCGAGGACTTCCCCGCCGAACCCGACTTGTCCTTCGCCTTCGGCACCAGGTCCGCGATCGTCTTGGCGGCGATCGACTTGCACGGGTCGGCCGGCAGCGACGTGAACTTCGCGGGGGCGACCTTCGTCGCCGACTTCGACGTCGAGGCCGCGGGCTTGTCCGCGTCCTTGCCGCTGTCGGAGCCGGAGTCGGACGAGCAGCCGGCGGCGACGATCATCACCGGGACGACTGCGCACGCGAGCATGGACACGCGGGTGCGGGAGCGGCTGGGGCGCGGGGCTGATCGCTGCATGGTTCCTTCAGTGTTCCGTGAGGCGGTGGTCGTACGGTCCGATCGGCCACGGTAACCGCCCGGCGCGTGCCTCCGCGCCCGGGCGGCGGACTCGGCCACTCCGCCCGTCGAGCTACTCGTCGAGCTGATCGGCCAGCTTGCGGGCCAGCCCGCGGGCCTTTTCCTGCAGCTCCTTGCTGTCCGGGACGGTCGTCGGGTGGGCCGGCTGCTCCGCGTACCGAACGGTCACCACCACATTCGATGTGCGAAAGACCACGCTGACCGTACGGCGCTTCGCGGCGGAACCGGACGGGGCGAAGACGTCGTCCACGAAGGCCGCGTCGCCGAGGTCGTCCAGCAGGCGGGGCTGGAGGCCGGGGGGTGTCGTGCTCGCGGAGGGGCCGGTGGTCGTGCCGCTGTTGGGGGTCTTGCCGGCGGAGGGCGATCCGGACGGACTCGGGCCGTCGCTCGGGCTGCCGCCCGCATCGTCCGTTTCGCCCGTTTCCTCGACGGGAGGCGGCAGGGCGGCGCCGTCCTCCTTCTTCGCGTAGACCTCCTGCGCCTTGTCGGCGTCGCTCACCGCCGGGTCGTACGACACGACGCGCTCGACGTCGATCGCCAGATGGTGGGAGGCGCTGGGGGCGTCGGACGACCAGGAGCACCCGACGCGGCGATCGGTGTCGTACGTCACGGCCGCCGTGCCCTTGAACGCCTTCTCCTGCTGCTCCGCGGGGAGCTGGGTGACACCCGGCAGCAGATCGCGCAGCGTGGCCCGGTCCACTGATCCGCACGGCTCGCTGAGCGTGCGGTACTTGCCCGGAGGCGCGGTGGACGCGGTGGGTACTCCGGCCTTGGCGTTGATGTCGGACCCGTCCCCGCCGTTACCGGAGGTGCAACCCGCGACGAGCGTCACGAGCAGCGCCGCCAGGCCGGGTACGTACGCCTTTCGCTGCACGGTCCCTGGGCTCCCTATCTACGCGATGTGGACATGAGTTCTAAACGGTCGTACTGATGAGAACTGCGCAGGTGCCACGCTGGTTCCAGGTTCCGCGCACATGGCGAGTTCACGCGAAAAGGGTTTGCCGCCGCTTGGCGTGCGGTGGACACAATGTGTACCTCAAGCACTGCCGTGGATGCCGGTTCGTTGTCTGGTTTGACGAACCTGGTTCCGGTTTTTGCTCTATCGGACTTTCGGGGGAATCGAGGAACTATGTCGTACGTGGAAGTGCCGGGCGAGAAGGTCCCCATCCGCATGTGGACGGACCCCGCGTCGGTCGAGGACGTCGCGATGCAGCAGCTGCGGAACGTGGCGACGCTGCCCTGGATCAAGGGCCTCGCCGTGATGCCGGACGTCCACTTCGGCAAGGGCGCGACGGTCGGCTCGGTCATCGCGATGCAGGGCGCGGTCTGCCCGGCGGCGGTCGGAGTGGACATCGGCTGCGGCATGTCGGCGGTCAAGACATCCCTGACGGCGAACGACCTGCCGGGCGACCTGTCACGCCTCCGTTCCCGGATCGAGCAGGCGATTCCGGTGGGCCGCGGGATGCACGACGACCTGGTCGAGCCGGACGCGGTGCTCGGGGCGGGATGGGACGACTTCTGGGGCCGGTTCGACGGGATCGCGGAAGCGGTCAAATTCCGTCAGCAGCGGGCGGTAAGGCAGATGGGAACGCTCGGCGCGGGCAACCATCACATCGAGGTGAACGTCGATTCCGCGGGCGCCGTCTGGCTCACCCTGCACTCCGGCTCCCGGAACATCGGCAACGAGCTTGCCGAGTACCACATCGGCGTGGCCCAGTCGCTCCCGCACAACCAGGGTCTGGTCGACCGGGACCTTGCCGTCTTCGTCTCGGAGACGCCGCAGATGGCGGCGTACCGGAACGACCTGTTCTGGGCGCAGGAGTACGCGAAGTACAACCGCGCGATCATGATGGGTCTGCTCAAGAACGTACTGAGCAAGGAGTTCAAGAAGGCGCGGGTCACCTTCGAGCCGGAGATCAGCTGCCACCACAACTACGTCGCCGAGGAGCGGTACGGCGGCGTGGACCTGCTGGTGACGCGCAAGGGCGCGATCCGGGCGGGCAGCGGCGACCTCGGGATCATCCCCGGCTCGATGGCCACCGGCACGTACATCGTGAAGGGCCTCGGCAACAGCGCGGCGTTCAACTCGGCGTCGCACGGGGCGGGTCGGCGGATGAGCCGTAACGCGGCGAAGAAGCGCTTCACGACCAAGGACCTGGAGGAGCAGACGCGGGGCGTGGAGTGCCGTAAGGACTCCGGCGTCGTGGACGAGATTCCGGGTGCGTACAAGCCGATAGAGAAGGTCATCGACCAGCAGAAGGACTTGGTCGAGGTGGTGGCGAAGCTCAAGCAGGTGGTGTGCGTGAAGGGCTGAGGGCGGGGCGCGGTACGGGGGGCCTGTGGCGGTGCCGTTCACGGGGGACGGCACCGCCACAGGCGCGCTACGACTCGTCCGGGTTCTCCCCCTCGTCCGGGGGTAGCGCGACGAGACCGGTGTTGAGCCGCCAGAGGCGAACGGCGCAGCTGCTTTCGGACCGGTCCAGCTCGATCGCCGCCCGCGAGGGGTCGCCCAGGCGCAGCAGCACGCGGTCCTCCGACGGTTTCCAGCGTCTTCCGGGCGGCCGGAACTTCATGCCCGCCGGCCGCTGCCATGCGGCGAGTGAGGCCGCGGATGCCCGCTTGCGCTCCAGGGCCAGGCAGCCCGGATAGTAGAGATGGGCGGCCAACTCCACGGCCGCTTCCTTCACGTAGACGATGTTGTAGACCCCGTCGCGCTCGTTGCGCTTGATCTGGCGCTGCGCACCGGTGACCTTCTTCGCGTAGTGGCACAGATACGCGCCGACCGCGGTGCTCGCTGTGGTGAGCGAGAGGAACGGAAGGTCCTGGCCGGTGTAACCGACCGACCCGTCCGCGTCGATGATTCCGCGCAGATAGTCCCGGCGGGAGAACTCGACGCGAGGCGGGGTGATCCGTGCCGACTTGGGCCCATAGGGCAGGCCGATGTCATTGAGGATTGTCCGGGCTTCGAGGGCGTACAGGATCCAGATCGCGGAGTGATGCGCCGATGCGAAGTTCGTGGACCGGGTGCGTTCGCCGATAGTGCTTCTGTAGGGGGTCAACCGCTGGAATTCGCGGAGGATTTCGATGTCCCGCACGCTGAGCTCGACGGTCAGCCGTCCCTTACGGCCCCTGCCCGACGAGAGGTGTCCGTCGGCCTGCAGGAAGCCGAACATGTAGGCGTAGCGTGGATCTCGGACATCCATGAAGGTCGCGGTGGCGTCCATGTCGAAGAGTGGCGGCGGCGGGTTATGGTCCTGTTCAGCCACGAGGAAGGCCTTTCTTCCTTAGGTGGTCAGGCCTCGGCCGGGATTGCCGTCCCGTCCGGGGCCGTTGCTTCGGTGCTTTTCCCGATCGAGCCTAGGCTCGCCGCCGCGTCCGTGAAGCCGTACGCGAATTGGTCACTCGAACGAGTGGGCGGGCCGTGTCGATGCCTGGTAGGCGCGGTGGACCAGGCCGATTTCCGCGACGTTCTTCGTCAGTTCGAAGTTGAGCCAGCTCGCCACATGGACCAGCTCAATGTTCTCGCCCCACGCCAGGCCCGTCGTCCGGTCCTTCGAGTCCAGGGCCGCGTCGGTGAGTTGGAGCAGCTCCGTGCGCCAGGCGGTCTTCAGGGAGTGGAGCCAGGTCATCGTGGACTCCGCCGTGCCCGGCCAGTGGATGGATTCGCGGGGTGGGGCTCCCTCGCCGAAGCAGTGGGTGAGGGTGGTGGTCCACCAGTAGCCGATGTGCCAGGTGAGCCAGCCGATCGAGGTGCTGGGGACCGGGTCCGGTTCCGGGACCTGCCAGTCGGCCACCCAGTGGCCCTCGGCGTCGGGGCGGACCGTCCAGCAGTCGGGGGAGGGTTCCCAGAGGCAGGCCCGGTCGTCCAGGTCCTTCTGGTAGTACTCGAACAGGGCCCAGGCCATGTCGAGTTGGCGGACCAGCAGGTCAACGCGGGGGACTGGCGTCGTCATGACGGCGAGCGTTCCATCAGGGGCGGTGGGCGGGCAAACCATTTGTCGGGGGCGACGCCACGACCGTGCCGCCGGACTTGTCGGCGCGCCGCCCCGCTGTCAAAGCTCCCTGTGCACCTTGGTGTTGGAGGCCTGCGCGCGGGGGCGGACCACCAGGAGGTCGATGTTGACGTGGTGGGGGCGGGTCACCGCCCAGGTGATGGTGTCGGCCACGTCGTCCGCGCTGAGCGGTTCGGCGACCCCCTCGTACACCTTCTCCGCCCGCTCGGTGTCCCCGCGGAAGCGCGTGGACGCGAACTCCTCCGTCTTGACCATGCCGGGCGCCACCTCGATGACGCGGACCGGCGTGCCCACGATCTCCAGCCGGAGGGTTTCCGCCAGGACGTGCTCGGCGTGCTTGGCCGCGACGTAGCCGCCGCCGCCCTCGTACGTGGCGAGGCCCGCCGTCGAGGAGAGGATCACGACCGTGCCGTTGCCGCTCGCGGTGAGCGCGGGGAGCAGGGCCTGGGTGGTGTGGAGGGTGCCGATGACGTTCGTCTCGAACATCTGGCGCCAGTCGTCCGGGTCGCCGCTGGCGACCGGGTCGGCGCCGAGCGCGCCGCCCGCGTTGGCGACCAGGACGTCGACGGACGGGAGGCCGGCGAGTTCGGCGGCGAAGGTGTCGACGGCCGCGCGGTCGGTGACGTCGAGGACGTAGGCCGTGGCGGAGTGACCCGCCGCGTTGATCTCGGCGGCCAGCGCCTCGATGCGGTCCTTGCGGCGGGCGGTCACGACGACGTGCAGGCCCGCGGCGGCGAGTTGGCGAGCGGTGGCGGCTCCGATGCCGCTGCTTGCTCCGGTGACGACGGCGGTGGGTCTGCCGGCGACGGTCATGGCGTGCTCCTCGGATGGACAGGCGGTGCGGTTCAGTGATTGCGCGGGGCGTACATCAGTACGGCCATCCCGACGAGGCAGATCAGCGCGCCGATGATGTCGTACCGGTCGGGACGGTAGCCGTCGGCGACCACGCCCCAGGCGATCGACCCGGCGACGAAGACGCCGCCGTACGCCGCGAGGATGCGGCCGAACTCGCCGTCCGGCTGGAGGGTGGCGACGAAGCCGTACAGGCCGAGCCCGATGACTCCGGCGCCGATCCAGATCCAGCCCTTGTGTTCGCGTACGCCCTGCCAGACGAGCCAGGCGCCGCCGATCTCGAAGAGGGCGGCGACGGCGAAGAGGGCGATGGAGCGGGCGACGAGCATGGAGGTCAGCCTGTCATGCGGGTGAATGGGGCGACGCGCCGCACTGACGGTTGGTCAAGTATGCGGTGATGTGGGGGTATCTTCCGATTATGGGAGCAATGCGTAGAGTGATGTTGGTGGTGCCGACCGCGGCCATGGCCGTCGTGCTGAGCGCGGGTTCGGGCGCGGGAGCGGGTTCGGACAGTGGCACGGGCGGGGGCGTGGAGGCGGACGTGGCGCACCACGGGCACGTCTCCCTGTGGGGCGGGCGCCTCGCCGTGCGGCTCGCGATCGGCAACCACGGCCCCTCGGACCTCGCCGGCGCGACGGCGCGGCTCAGCTTCTCCGCGCCGCTGGCCGTCGGGCAGAAGCTGCCGGACGCCTGCCTGTGGGGCGGGAACCAGGTCGTGTACTGCCAGGCGGGCACGTTGCGGGCGGACGGGCGGGACAGCGAGTTCCTGCTCGATCTGCGGACGGTCGGCGATCCCGCCGAGGTGTCCGTGGACATCGCCACCGTCTGGAACGGCGGCGCCGACGACCGCAACCCGCAGAACGACAAGCACCACGTGCTCGTCCCGGCCACCGGCGATCTGTACGTCTACTGACAGGCCCGCTCACACGGCCGTGCCGCCGAATTCGCGCACGGCCTCGTCCACGATCGCCGCCAGACGCGCATGGTGCGCACCGCGCCAGTAGACCCTGCCGCAGGCCGTGCACTGCGCGAACACGTCGTACGTACGCTGCGTGCCCTGCTCCAGCCGGTCCTCGACCGAGTCCTTGTCGGCGGGCCCGAGCCGGCCGTTGCACGCCGTGCAGCGCGTCCACGGGGCCAGCGCGGGCGCGAACCGCTCCAGCACGTCCCGGAGCTGGTCGTCCGTGCGGTCGCTGTAGATGTACGCCCCCGCCCAGATCTCCCGGCGGCGCAGCAGACCCCGGTCGCGCGAGAGCATGACCCGCCGCTCCTTCGCCGAGAGCGCGGCCAGCGCGGCGTCGCCGATGTCCGCGCTCTCGTACGCCGCGTCGATGCCCAGCAGCCGCATCCGGCGCGCCAGGGTGCCGAGATGGACGTCGAGCAGGAAGCGCAGCGGCGCTCCGGGGACGCGCTGCGGCCGGGCCACCGCCCGTACCTCCACCGACTCGCCCGCCGACGGGATGTGCGACGTGGCCACCGGGCGTCCGTCGACGAGGAGTTGGCCGGCCTCGGTGAGCGGGACGCCGAGGGATTCGACGACATGGCCGAGCGTCGAGGAGCCGTCCGTCGTCACGGTCGAACGCCCGTCACGCCGCCCGGCCGGGACGAAGACATGCAGCTCAGGGGCGAAGGTGAGGTGGATCTCCGGTCCGTTCACGCCGTCAGCATGACATCGGGCCGGGAGGCGGGCCAGGGCTTTCCGCGCCGGTAGGACCCGCCGGCCGCCTCATTCCGCCTCAAGGTCCAGCCGCCACTCGTTGCACCGCATCAGGTGGCCGACCGGATACTCGAACTCGCCCTCCCCGAGCCGTTCGAAGCCCACTTTGCGGCACACCGCGTTCGACGCGCCGTTCCCCACCGAGGGGTACGCCATCAGATAGCGGTGCTTGCGCTCCGCCCGCGCCCGCTCCACCACCGCCCTCGTCGCCGCCACGGCGAGCCCGCGGCCCTGGAACTCCCCGAGCACGCTCCAGCCCGTCTCGTACACGTCCCGGCCCTGCCAGGTGGTCTCCCAGAAGCCGGTGTTCCCCACCGGCTCGCCGTCCGGCAGCAGCACTATTCGGAACATCCGGCCCTTGCCTGTCCGGTCGGCGCTCAGCGTCACGTACCTGTGGTGCCTGGCCCGCACCTGCTCGTCGGTCTCGGGGCCGCCGAGATGCGTCATCAGCTCCGGCGCGTTCGCCGCGTGCAGCAGTCCGAGATCCCCCTCAGACCATGGCTCCAGCCGCACCTGGGGTGCTTTCATCTCCACGGGACCGACTGTAGATCGAGGCACTGACAACCGGGCGGCGGAGCGGGAGGGGCGGTCACATGAGCTACACCGGCGTGTGGACGGTCGGTGCTGTGCCCGACGCCGAGGTCGTCGCCCTGCCCCGGCGGTTCGCCCATCTCGACGAGACCTGGACCGTCCCGCCGGGCTGCGCCGACGACCTGCGCTGGTGGCTGGGTGGCGGCGACCGCGAGCCGTACTTCACGCCCGAACCGACCCCGGCCGCCCACCGCTTCGCCGCGTTCGCGCGCGGCGGCGGCCCGACCGCGCCCGCCGTGGCGGCCATGAAGGACGCGGCGGCGGACCTCCTGCGCCGTGCCGCCGCCGACCGGACGGGTCCCGACGCGCTGTTCGCCGTGGCCGTACGCGACGGGGAGCCGGCGACCGCGCTCCACCACGGCCTGGGCGCCGAGGAGTCCGCCCGGCTTCCGGGCTGGTTCGGGGACTTCCTGCTCACCGCCGACGAGGTGCGGGCCGTGCTGCCGGACGCCGAGTCCGTGCTGGCCGTGACCGGGCCGCGCCGTACGGAGGTGATCGCCCGTGTCGACGCCTGGGCGTACGCGATGACCGGTGCGGCGGAGGGGGAGTTCGACGCCGCCGGGCTGCTGGCCGGGCCGCTGCGGGTGCTCCGGCACGCCGCCGCCCACGGCCGGGGTGTCGTCGCCGCGACCGGGACCCGGTGACGCGACCCCGCCGAACTGCTCGACCTACTCGGCCTGCTCGACCGCGCGGGCGTACGCCGTCGGCGGCACACCCACCGTCGCCGTGAAGTCCCGCACCAGATGCGCCTGGTCGCTGTAGCCCAGCTCGGCCGCCAGCGCCGCCCAGTCCAGCTCCTCGTCCGCCTCGGCCCGCTCCAGCGCGTCGTGGATGCGGTGGCGGAGGATGACCCACTTCGGCCCGACCCCCACGTACATGGCGAACAGCCGCTGCAACGAGCGCACCGAGAGCCCCGCCGCCGTCGCCAGCTGCGCCGCGCGCCGGATCGTACGGTCCTCGCCGACCAGGCGCACCACCCGCATCGCCTCGTCGGCCTGCGGGTCCGGCTCCGCGCCCAGACCCAGCAGATACGTGTCGAGCGCGGCGACCCGCGCGTCCTCCTTGGGAGGGTCCAGGATCGCGGCCACGTCCGCGTCCGTCGCGGGCAGCACCTCGGCGATCGGCACCCGCCGCCCCGACCACTCGGACACCGGCCACGCGGGCGCGAACGGCCGGAAGCCGCCGGGGCGGAACTTCACCCCGCACACCCGCCCGCGCGCCTCCAGCTTCTGCGTGAACAGCTCCAGGCCGATCCCCGCGACCTCCCCCCAGGGCGGGTCCGTGCCGAAGCGCTGGAAGACCACGTTCACGGAGGGGTGGGGTACGACGTGGGAGGCGTACGGCTCCGACAGGTCCCAGTCGATCAGCCAGTACAGCTCCACGTACCGGCGCAGCTCCGGCGCCGGCAGGAGGCGGCGGAAGTCGACCCGTGCGAAGAGCGCGGACGCGTCGACGATGCCTCGTGTGTCGCGCCGTGGACCTGTCATGGCCGGATCCTATGTCGCGTTTGTTCAATACACCGGGGGAGCGCGGTCCGTAGCGTCGGACCCATGAACGACACGATCAGCACGCTCCTCGAAAAGGCCGCCGCCGACGCCCTTCCGGTACTGCGCGGAGTGCGGGACGACCAGCTCACCCTGCCGACCCCGTGTGCCGAGTACGACGTGCACGGTCTGCTCGACCACCTCTTCCAGGTGATCACCAACTTCCAGGTGCTCGCCGCCAAGGGTGAGTCCGACTTCGGCACGGCGCCCGAGCGGCTGGCGGACGACCGGAACGACCGGTTCGCCGTCGAGATCGCCGAACTGATCAGCGCGTGGGCCGCGCCGGGCGCCGAGGACGGCCTCACCGGAGCCATGAACATGCCCGCGCGGACCGTCGGCACCATGGCACTGGGCGATCTGACCGTGCACGCCTGGGACCTGTCCCGCGCGACCGGGCAGCCGTACGAGCCGGACGCCGCCCTCGTACGGATGCTGGGCGACGAGTTCGCGGCCCTGGCGCCGACAGCCCGGAAGATGGGCGTCTTCGGCGAGCCCTTCCCCGTAGGGGAGGACGCGACGCCCTTCGAGTCGCTGCTGGCCGCGACGGGCCGTGACCCGAAGTGGCGGCCGTCCGTCAGCGTGTAGGGCTCCACTGCCATTCGGTGATCGCCGGCTCCACCGCCGCGACAGGGAGTCGGGCTGCGGCTGCCGCTGCGGTCAGGCGGCCGAGGCGCGCGGGTCGAGCGCCGTGTCGTACGGCGCGACCCAGAAGAACTCGCCGGCGTCGTCGTAGGCGTACAGCATCCCGGTGCTGCCGTTGCCCAGCGCCGGCGCACCGGTCTTCGCGGTGTCCGCGCGGTGCTGCCTGACCTGTACGAGCGCGGTGGAGCCGTCCCGCGCGGCGACCTCGGCCTGGCCGGACCAGGCATCCACCCGTCCCGTCCGGACGGTGCAGGTCAGGCCGACGAAGTCGAGCCGGGACGGCGCGGGTTCATCGGGGAAGAGCGTGTGCAGCGGCCGTACGAGCAGCCGGGTGGCCCACCAGGCGAGCAGCGTCGCACCGGCCAGGACGCCGAGAGCGGACACGGCCCGTACGAGACCGGAGGCGTCGAAGGCACCGAGGCGGTGCAGAGTGACGGAAGCGGTGAGGCTGCTGAACCACGCGACCGCGGTCAGCAGCGAGAAGGCAACGGTGACCGGCACTCCGCCGATCCCGGCGGTGTCGAGGTCGACGTCCGAGTCGAAGCTGTCGGTCTCGGTGACACCGGCCAGCACCAGCAGCCAGAAGCCGATGATCACGATCAGTGCGGCGGTGAACAGGAAAGTGGGGAATCCGAGTGCCGCGTCGATGAATTCACGCATTCCCGCTCCCCCTCGCCCGGCTCTCCGCCGCCCGACCGACCGGACCAGTTCAGGTGCCGGAGTGCGAGTGCGCGCACTCCGGCACCGGAATCCGTCCCCCGTTTTCCGTGCTCCGATCCTGTCAGTCGGCGGGCTCTCCACGCATTGCCGGATCCCGGCAATCTTTACGCTTCCTCAATGCCGAGTGTCGTCGCACGATCGAGGTCTGACAGGGTGGACGGCATCCGCGTTAAGAACGCGTCAGTATGGATCAGGAAGCCGGGGGCGAGATGGCGGACCAGACGACGGGCCGGATCACGGACGACGACGTGTTCCGGGAGTACTTGACCGGCTACGACCGGATCCTCGCGGACGTCTCCATGACCGGGCGCCGCCTCACCCGCGACGAGCTCAACTCACGCCGCGCGCTGGGCGAGCAGGCCGCCGAGGCCGGGCACGGCCTGCGGGCGCTCGTCAGCAGGTATCTGACCGCCACCCGCGCCGCCTGGCCCGTCTCCTCCGCCGACTCGGCGTCCGCCGACAGCGTCCTGGCCGCCGTCGAGCAGGCGGTCGACGCGTTCGCGGAGGGTTACGAGCGGGCCCAGCGGCTGGCCGTACGCCGCGAGGAGGCGTCCCGGCGTGAGTTCATCGACGACCTGCTGCTCGGCCGCAGCGACCTCGGCAGGCTCGCCGAGCGGGCCGGGCGGTTCGGGCTCCAGCTCTCCCACGCGCACGCGGTGGCCGTGGCCGTCGGGGAGACCGCGTACGCGGAGACCGACCCCGTCACCCGCAGCGTCGAACTCGCCCTCACCTCGCGCTTCGGTCACCGCCGCATCCTGCTGACCACCAAGGACGGGCGGCTGATCTGCGTCGCGCCCGCCGACGAGGGCGACGTCCTCACGTACTTCGCGAAGCAGGCGCACGCGGCGACCGGCGGCGGACGGGTCGCCATCGGGCGCGCGCATCAGGGGGCGGGCGGCGTCGTGCAGTCGTACGAGGAGGCCCTGAACGCGCACGACCTCGCCGACCGTATGCGGCTGGACGAGCCGGTGCTGCGCGCGGCTGATCTGCTGGTCTATCCGGTGCTCAGCCGGGACCGGGAGGCGATGACCGATCTCGTGCGCAGCGCGCTCGGCCCACTTAAGGAGGCGCGCGGCGGCGCCGGGCCGCTGCTGGACACGTTGACGGCGTACTTCGACGCGGGGTGTGTGGCGGCGGAGGCGGCGCGGCGGCTGAATCTGAGCGTGCGCGCGCTGACGTACCGGCTGGAGCGCATACACAAGCTCACCGGGTCGGACCCGGCGGAGCCGTTCCACCGCTACACGCTCCAGACGGCCGTGATCGGCGCGCGGCTGCTGGACTGGCCGGCGAACGACCTGTGAGGACGGACCTGTGAAGAAGGGGCTGCGTCGCGGATTGTGAGTGCGGCGGGAGGGAATGTTCCACCTGCCGCCGGTGTTGGTCACTCTCAGTCGCCCCTGGTCACCCCTTCAGGCACTCCCATTCCGTTTGCCATTCCTTTACCATGATGTTTCGTCCCGTGTCCGACCACGGCGGGGACACCCCGACCTACCAAGAAGGAAGCAGCAGTTCCACGATGGAGCCTCCTAGTACCAGCCGTGCCGTTTCCCCTCCGCGTTGTCCGACCGGCGGAGCGGAGGTGGCACGGTGACCGAGATCCTCTTCCTCCTGATCGCCCTCGGGCTGACACTCGCCTGCGCCGTCTTCGTGGCCGCCGAGTTCTCCCTCACCACCGTCGATCGCGACCGCCTGGAGCGCGCCGCAGCCGCCGGTGAGCGCGGCGCCGAAGGCGCCCTGAAGGCCGTTCGCGGGCTCACGCTCCAGCTGTCCGGCGCACAGCTGGGCATCACCGTCACGTCGCTGGTCATCGGCATGCTCGCCGAGCCGTCCATGGCCGTGCTGCTGCGCGGACCGCTGGAGGCCGTCGGGCTCGGTTCGGCCGCGTCCGTCGTGGCCACCGTTCTCGGTGTCATGATCTCCACGGTCGTGCTGATGGTCATCGGCGAGCTGGTCCCCAAGAACTGGGCGATCTCGCGGCCTCTGGCCGTCGCCAAGGTCGTGGCGGGCCCGCAGCGCGGTTTCACCGCCGCCTTCGGCCCGCTCATCCGGCACCTCAACAGCACGGCGAATCGTTTCGTCCGGCGCATGGGCCTGGAGCCCACCGACGAGCTGGCCTCCGCCCGTACGCCCGACGAGCTGATCTCGCTCGCCAGGCACTCCGCCGCCGAGGGCGCGCTGGAGCAGGACTCGGCCGAGCTGTTCGTAAGGACGCTGCGGCTCGGCGAACTGACCGCCGAGAACGTGATGACCCCCCGCGTCGACGTCCAGGCGCTGGAAGCCGGAGCGACGGCCGCCGACGCCGCCAATCTGACGTACGCCACCGGCCTCTCCCGCTTCCCCGTCTACCGCGACAGCCTGGACGAGGTGATCGGCACGGTCCACATCCGTGACGTCCTCGCCCTGGAACCGGAGCGGCGCGCCCGCGTGTCCGTCACCGAGCTGGCCAGCGAGCCGCTGCTGGTGCCCGACACCCTGACCGCCGACCGGCTGCTCGACCGGCTGCGCGCCGCGCGCACGATGGCCGTGGTCATCGACGAGTACGGCGGCACGGCCGGAGTGGCCACCATGGAGGACATCGTCGAGGAGGTCGTCGGCGAGGTACGCGACGAGCACGACCCCGCCGAGACCCCCGACCTGCTGCCCGCGCCGCCGCACGCGGACGGGCGCGCGACCTGGGAGGCGGACGGCAGCGTACGGATCGACGAGCTGGCGCGGATCGGGCTGGTCGCCCCGGAGGGGCCGTACGAGACCGTCGCGGGCCTCGTCGCGGCCCGGCTGGCGCGGATCCCCGTCGAGGGCGACACGGTCGAGTTGGACGGCTGGCGGCTGGATGTCCTGGACATCGAGCACCACGTCGCTGAGCGCGTGCACATCACGGAGCCGGCGCGGGTGGTCGCGGTCACAGCCGTACCCGGCAACGGCACCGGCATGGAGCCCGGCTCGGAGACCGACACCGAAACCGACGACCCCTCGCGCCAGTACGCCGGAGAAGCCCGATGACCACTCTGCAACTCGCCATCGGCGCCCTGACACTGCTGACCAACGCCTTCTTCGTCGGCGCCGAATTCGCCCTCATCGCCGTCCGCCGCAGCCAGATCGAGCCGCACGCCCGCAAGGGCGACAAGCGGGCACCCACCGTGCTGTACGGGCTTGAGAACCTGTCGGCCATGATGGCGACGGCCCAGCTCGGCATCACCGTCTCGTCGCTGGTCCTCGGCGCCGTGGCCGAACCGGCCATCGCGCATCTGCTGGAGCCCGCCTTCGAGGTGGCACGTGTCCCCGAGGCCCTGGTGCACCCGATCGCGTTCGTGATCGCGCTGACCGTGGCCACGTATCTGCACATGCTGTTCGGTGAGATGGTCCCGAAGAACATCGCGCTCGCCGCTCCCACCAAGACGGCGCTCGTGCTCGGCCCGCCGCTGGTCGCCCTGACCCGCACGCTGCGTCCGCTGATCTTCGGTATCAACGCGTTCGCCAACGTCCTGCTCCGGCTGATCAAGGTGGAGCCCAAGGACGAGGTCGCCGCCGTCTTCAACGACGACGAACTCGCCCGTATGGTCGCCGTCTCCAGCGAGGCCGGGCTGCTCGCCCCGGCCGACGGCGAACGGCTGCGGGACGCACTGGAGCTGGGCACCCGCCCGGTCGGTGAACTCCTCGTACCGCTGCGCCGGATGGTCACCGTCGACCACCGGGTGACGCCCGAACAGCTGGAGCGGATCGCGTCGTCGGCCGGCTTCTCGCGGATCCCGGTCACCGGGCCCGCCGGTGCCGTCCTGGGCTATCTGCACATCAAGGACACCCTCGGCGTCGCCGACCGGACCAAGCCGTTCCCGCGCTCCACACTCCACGCGGTGACGCGGGTCCGGATCGACACCCCGCTGGACGACACGCTCACCGCGCTGCGGGCGGCCGACAGCCACCTCGCGGCGGTGACGGGCGAGGCGGGCACGGTGCTGGGCTTCGTCACGATGGAGGACGTCCTCGGCGAACTGGTGGGCCCGGCCACGGCGGTGTGACGACACGGGCGACACGCTCAGGGCGTGACTCCCAGGGGACGGCCGCTGCGCAGATTCCAGCGGCCGTTCCGCCCGCTCAACTCCGTGACCGTCAGCGGCTGTACGTCGATACGCCAGAACGTCCGCGTCGGCGCGCCTATCGCGTGCACCGTCAGCGCGCGTACGACGTCGGGCTCGGCAACCGCGAGGACGCGCCCCGAGTCTGAGGCAAGCCCGTCCAGCCAGTGGCCGACCCGGCTGTGCAGCGCGTTCAGCGACTCCCCGCCGTGCGGCGCCGCCGCCGGGTCGGCCAGCCACGCGGCGACCGCCCGCGGCTCCGCGGCGCTGACCTCGTCCAGCCGCAACCCGCGCCAGCGGCCCATCGCGCACATGCGCAGCTCCGGCAGGGGCTCCGCGGTCAGGCCGAGTGCCTCGGCGGTCTGCCGGCAGCGCACGGAGGGGGACGCGAACACCGGGTCGGCGGCGCCGCGTTGTCCCGGTACGGCGCCGAACACCCCCCGTACCGCCTCCGCCTGGCGCAGCCCGGTCGCGTCCAGCGGCCCGTCGTCGAAGCGCGCCTCGCGCAGCGCGGTGCTCAGCGCCGGTGAGATGAGCGTCACGCGTGTGGTCATAGGGCCCTCCAGGGTCCTGCGTTCACGGGACGCACCCGAGGCATCGGCCGAGTCGCCCTCTTGGCCTACCTGTCCGATCGCGGTACGTTCGCGTCGATATCACGACGGCGAGACGGAAGTCCGGTGAGATTCCGGCACGGTCGCGCCACTGTATGCCGAGCAGCCATCGCCGTGTACGCGCGGCGGAGGCGGCCCGGTGAGTCAGACCCGATGGTCGTCGTGCGAGCTCCACTGAACGGGACGCGAGTTCCCAAGGAGGTTGTGCCGTGGCTGAGTCCATTGTGCCCCCGGCCGTTTCATCGCCCGCCGGATCAGCGATAACCCCCCTGACCCACCTGACTCCCTTGCCCCTGCGGGCCGTTCTGCCCTGGGCGGTCTTCGTGGGCACGCTGATGCTGGTGCTGCTCTACTTCGTCGGCGCCGAACAGGGCGCGACGTCGGTGTTCTCCGGGGCGGGGGTGCACGAGTGGGTGCACGACGGCCGTCATCTGCTCGGCTTCCCCTGCCACTGATCCCGCCATGCAGACATCCACATCCACTGTGAGAACTCTTCTGGTCCGCGGCATGCTCGCGGGCGTCGTCGCCGGACTGCTCGCCTTCGCGCTCGCCTACGTGGTGGGGGAGCCGTCCATCGACTCCTCCATCGCCCTGGAGGAGTCGCAGGCCGCGTCGGCGCACGAGCACGGTCAAGCCGAAGAGGAGGAGGAACTGGTCACGCGGCCGGTCCAGTCGACCTTCGGCCTCGCCACCGGCGTGCTCGTGTACGGGGTGGCCCTGGGCGGCATCGCCTCGCTGGCCTTCGCCGTCTGTCTCGGCCGGGTCGGACGGATCCGGCCGAGGGCGACGGCCGCGCTGGTCGCGGGCGCCGCCTTCACCACCGTCTATCTGGTGCCGTTCCTCAAATACCCCGCGACGCCACCCGCCGTGGGCAATCCCGACACCATCGGGAAGCGCACGACGCTGTTCTTCCTGATGATCGTGCTCAGCGTGCTGGTCGCGGTCATAGCCGTCATCGCCGGGCGGCGGCTCGCGCCGACGCTGGGCAACTGGAACGCGACCGTCGCCGCCGGCGGCGGCTATGTGGTGGTCATGGCGGTGGCCTGTCTGCTGCTGCCCGCCAACACCGACGCGGTGAAGGAGACCTTCCCGGCCGCGCTGCTCTGGGAGTTCAGGCTGGCCTCGCTGGGGGTCCAGGCGCTGCTGTGGACGGCCTTCGGGCTGATCTTCGGCGCGCTCGCGGAGCGCGTACTGCGTCCCGCACGGGCCCAGGACGCTCCGGAGCCTGTGACGAGTACGCCGGTGGCACGCGCCGGCTGACGCTCACGGCCCCACCCCCACACACCTTGTGCCCGGCAGGATTCCTGCCGGGCACAAGTGATGTATGGGCCATCCGTGTATGAGTTCCGTCAAACGCGTCCCCCGCGCCGTATGGGACCCGTCAACGTCGCTCGTGTCCCGGAAGAAAGAGGTTTTCCTCTAGAGGTCCAAGAATTTCCGACCTCATTACAGGAGCTCACGATGGCCGATCTGGCCTTCGTCGTCACCACGATCGCGCTGTTCGCGCTGGTGGCTTTCGTCGCCAAGGGGGTGGCGAAGCTATGACCGCCGAGAACATCGCAGGTCTCGTCGTCGCCGTCGTCCTGCTGGGCTATCTCGTCCTCGCCCTGCTGTTTCCGGAGAGGTTCTGAGCCCTGATGAGCCCCGTCCTCGCCGGTGTGCTCCAGCTGCTCGCGCTCATGGTGGCGCTGGCCCTGGCATACCGACCGCTCGGCGACTACATGGCCGGTGTCTATTCCTCCCCGAAGCATTTGCGGGTGGAGACATGGATCTACCGCGCCGTCGGCGCCAATCCCAGCATCGAGATGCGCTGGCCCGCCTATCTGCGCGGAGTTCTCGGCTTCTCGTTGGTGAGTGTCCTCTTTCTCTATCTGCTGCAACGGGTCCAGGGCGGCCTGCCCGGCTCGCTCGGCTTCTCGTCCATCGATCCGGACCAGGCGTTCAACACCGCCGCCTCGTTCGTCTCCAACACCAACTGGCAGTCGTACTACGGCGAACAGGCCATGGGCCATGTCGTACAGACCGGCGGCCTCGCGGTGCAGAACTTCCTGTCGGCCGCCGTGGGCATGGCCGTCGCCATAGCACTCGTACGGGGCTTCGCCCGCTCCCGCACCGGTGAACTCGGCAACTTCTGGGCCGACCTGGTGCGCGGCACCATCCGTATCCTGCTGCCGATCGCGCTGGTCGGAGCGGTTCTGCTGGTCGCCTGCGGGGCGATCCAGAATTTCGCGGGGATTCATCCGGTGGGTCAGTTCCTGGGCGGCAGCCAGCAGTGGAACGGCGGCGCGGTGGCCTCCCAGGAGGCCATCAAGGAGCTGGGCACCAACGGTGGCGGCTACTTCAACGCCAACTCCGCCCACCCCTTCGAGAACCCCAACGGGCTCTCCAACCTCCTTGAGATCTTCCTCATCCTGCTCATTCCCCTCTCCCTGACCCGGACTTTCGGCCGGATGGTCGGCAGCGTCAAGCAGGGTTACGCGATCCTCGCCACGATGGTGACGATCTGGCTCGTCTTCACCGCGCTGATGATGTGGACCGAATTCCACCACGGCGGCCCGGCGTTCGACATCGCCGGGGGTGCGATGGAGGGCAAGGAGACACGGTACGGAATCGGCGCCTCGTCCATCTTCTCGGTGGCGACGACGCTCACCTCCACCGGTGCGGTGAATTCGTTCCTCTCCTCGTACACCGGTTTCGGCGGCGGAATCGCCATGCTGGGCATGCAGTTGGGCGAGATCGCACCCGGCGGTGTGGGATCCGGACTGTACGGAATCCTCATCATGGCCGTCATCGCGGTGTTCCTCGCGGGCCTGATGGTCGGCCGTACACCCGAATACCTCGGAAAGAAGATCGGCACCAAGCAGGTTAAATTCGCCGCCTGTTACATCCTCATCACCCCGGCGTTGGTGCTCTGTTTCACCGGAGTGGCGCTGGCGATGGACACACCGGTCAATTCCCTGACGAACAGCGGCGCGCACGGATTCTCCGAGATTCTGTACGCCTATACGTCGGGCGCCAACAACAACGGTTCGGCGTTCGCCGGGCTCAACGCCGACACCCAGTGGTTCAACACCTCGATCGGTATCGCCATGCTGCTCGGCCGCTTCCTGCCCATCGTGTTCGTCCTGGCGCTGGCCGGCTCGCTCGCCGAGCAGAGACCAGTGCCGACGACCGCGGGCACTCTCCGCACCGACAAGCCCCTGTTCAGCGGGCTGCTGGTCGGCACGATCATGATCGTCGCCGGTCTGACCTACTTCCCGGCGCTCGCGCTGGGACCGCTCGCCGAAGGACTCGCGTCATGAGCACTGCCACCTCAACGCCCAACCCCGATCCCGGCTCGGGTCTCGGTCCGTCGCGGGCGCCGCACTCGGACGTGCCGACCTCGCACCGGCCCGGCGGCGACGGGCGCGTCGGCGGCGGTCTGTTCGACCCCCGGCAACTGCTCAAGTCCCTTCCCGACGCCCTGCGCAAGCTCGATCCGCGCGTGATGGTCAAGTCGCCCGTGATGTTCGTGGTCGAGATCGGCTCGGTGTTCACCACCGTGCTGGCGATCACGAAGCCGGGCGAGTGGTTCGGCTGGGCGATCGCCGCCTGGCTGTGGCTGACCACGATCTTCGCCAACCTGGCGGAGGCGGTCGCCGAGGGCCGGGGCAAGGCGCAGGCCGACACGCTCCGCAAGGCGAAGACCGACTCGGTCGCACGACGCCTGACCGGGCAGGGCGCGGAGCCCGTAAAAGAAAAGAGTGCCCCGGCAAAGGAGGAGCGGGTGCCCGGAAAGGAGGAGCGGGTGCCCGGCACCGACCTGCGCGTCGGCGACCTGGTCGTCTGCGAGGCGGGCGACATCATCCCCGGTGACGGCGATGTCGTGGAGGGCGTCGCCTCCGTCGACGAGTCGGCGATCACCGGCGAATCGGCCCCCGTCATCCGCGAGTCGGGCGGTGACCGCAGCGCGGTGACCGGTGGGACGAAGGTCCTCTCCGACCGTATCGTCATCAAGATCACGACCAAGCCGGGTGAGACGTTCATCGACCGGATGATCGCGCTGGTCGAAGGCGCGGCCCGGCAGAAGACGCCCAACGAGATCGCGCTGAACATCCTTCTCGCGTCCCTCACCATCGTCTTCCTGCTGGCCGTCGTCACCCTCCAGCCGTTCGCGATCTACGCGGGCGCCCAGCAGTCGATGATCGTGCTGACCGCGCTCCTCGTCTGTCTGATCCCCACCACCATCGGCGCGCTGCTCTCGGCCATCGGTATCGCCGGCATGGACCGGCTGGTTCAGCGCAACGTCCTCGCGATGTCGGGACGCGCCGTCGAGGCGGCGGGCGACGTCTCGACGCTGCTGCTCGACAAGACCGGCACGATCACGCTCGGCAACCGGCAGGCGGCGTCCTTCCTCCCGGTGAAGGGAGTCACCGCCGTCGACCTCGCCGACGCCGCGCAGCTCTCCTCACTGGCCGACGAGACGCCCGAGGGCCGCTCGATCGTGGTGCTGGCGAAGGAGACGTACGGCCTGCGGGAGCGCAGGCAGGGGGAGTTGGGCCAGGCGGACTGGGTGCCGTTCACGGCGCAGACGCGGATGTCGGGCGTGGACCTCACGGAGCCGGAACCGGGCCAGGAGGCCGGGGCCGTACGCAGGATCCGCAAGGGCGCGGCCAGTTCGGTCGTCGCATGGGTCGAGCAGCGGGGCGGACACGTCGCACCCGACGCGTACACCCTCACCGACCGCATCTCCGAGGGCGGCGGTACGCCGCTGCTCGTCGCGGTCGAGGACGAGGGCGGAGCGCGCATCCTGGGCGTCATCCACCTCAAGGACGTCGTCAAGGAGGGGATGCGCGAGCGGTTCGAGGAGCTGCGCCGTATGGGCATCAAGACCGTCATGATCACGGGCGACAACCCGCTGACGGCACGGGCCATCGCGGAGGAGGCGGGCGTCGACGACTTCCTCGCCGAGGCCACGCCCGAGGACAAGATGGCGCTCATCAGGCGCGAGCAGGCGGGCGGGAAGCTCGTCGCGATGACGGGCGACGGTACGAACGACGCGCCCGCGCTCGCCCAGGCGGACGTCGGCGTGGCCATGAACACCGGCACCTCGGCCGCGAAGGAGGCCGGGAACATGGTGGACCTGGACTCCAACCCGACCAAGCTCATCGAGATCGTCGAGATCGGCAAGCAACTGCTCATCACGCGTGGTGCGTTGACGACGTTCTCGATCGCCAACGACGTCGCGAAGTACTTCGCGATCATCCCGGCGATGTTCGCCGTCGTCCATCCGGGCCTGGACAAGCTCAACATCATGAGCCTGTCCTCGCCCGAGTCCGCGATCCTCTCGGCGGTCATTTTCAACGCGCTGATCATCGTCGCGCTGGTGCCGCTGGCGCTGCGCGGTGTGCGGTACCGCCCGATGAGCGCGGACCGGATGCTGCGGCGCAACATCGGGATCTACGGCGTGGGCGGCCTGATCGCCCCGTTCGCCGGCATCAAGATCATCGACCTTCTCATCTCCCTCATCCCCGGAATCGGTTGATGTCCATGAACACCTCCGTCAAGAACACCGCACGGCTCCTCGGCGCCGGGCTGCGCGCCCTCCTGGTCATGACCCTCGTCTGCGGCGTGCTCTACCCGCTCGCGGTCATGGGCGTCGGACAGGCCTTCTTCAACAACAAGGCCAACGGCTCCGAGATCACCTCGAACGGCAAGGTCGTCGGCTCCGAACTCATCGGCCAGCGCTACGACCTGCCCCTGAAGAAGGGCGAGGAGACCCCGGCGCCGGACCTCAAGTGGTTCCAGCCCCGCCCCTCCAACGGCCTCGGCACCAACAGCGTCAACACCCAGTACAAGCTGCTCCTCTCGGGCGCCACGAACCGGGCCGGCGACAACCCGGAGCTGATCCAGTGGGTCAAGGACGCGAAGGCGGCCGTGATCAAGGACAACTCGGTGGACGGCTACCGCGTCCACCCGTCGGACGTCCCACCGGACGCGGTCACCTCATCGGGCTCGGGCCTGGACCCGGCGATCTCCCCGCAGTACGCGGACATCCAGGTACGGCGCGTGGCGAAGCTGAACGGCCTGGAGGTGTCACAGGTCCAGAGGCTGGTGAACGACCACAAGGACGGCCGCATCCTGGGCTTCATCGGGGAGCCGCGGGTGAACGTGCTGGAACTGAACGTCGCGTTGAAGGCCCTTGAGGGAAATTGACGTGCTGCTTCCCGACGGTATGAGGCCGTGGCGTACGACCTCGTCCATTCCCGGACCGCCGGTCGGCCGGCGTCGCTCCGTCTCGTCGCGGATCAGTGTCGCGATCTCCGGGTCGGCGATGAATTACCGGGGGCGCTCCATGGCGTTCGCGGAATTGGCCGCCGGCGCTGTTCACCGTGCCACCGTTGCCAGGACATCGTGGCCCAGTCGCTGAATGACATCCGTGGCGAGCCGGTGCCGCACCAGCTTGCCGTCCCGGGTGGAGCGGACCAGGCCCGCCTCGCGCAGGGTCCGCAGGGCGCGGGAGACCTGTGGTTCGCTGGAACCGAGCCGGGCGGCGAGCTCCGAGGTGGTGATGGGCTCGCCCAGCAGATGGCGGCACAGCTCCATCCGGGCGGGCGAGGTCAGCGCCATCAGCCGGTGGTGCAGATCCCGCAGGGTCATCTGTCCGCCCGGTGCGGTGCCGTGCGCCGCGTACTGCACCACCACGCACGACGGGTGCTCGTTCTTGACGGTCAGATGCGGCCACACCCGGGCCGACGGGACGAGGACGAGCGGGCGCGGGGCCACCTTCACCTCGTCGATCTGCAACTTGTCCAGCCGTACCCGTTCACCCGGCCCCACCCGGGCCGCCGTCGGCAGCAGCTCGGTGAGCACCTCCGCGGGTGACCGGACCGCCAGCCGACGACGTACCTCCCGCGCGTGCTCCTCCAGGGCCGGTCGCAGGGTGCGCCAGTCCTCGGCGAAGAACGCGGTGTCGGCGGCCCGCAGCACCGCCAGCAGCCGGTCCCGCAGTTCCAGTGGTTCCGCCACCAGCTGTCGCGCCAGCTCACCCCGGGCGTAGGAGCGGCGCAGGCAGCGGCGGGCGTAGTCCTCCGCCGCGGCGGTGCCGGCACGCAGCTCGCGGGCCGGCGGCACGGGCTGCGCGCTGGTGCCGAGGACCCCCGGCGCCACCAGCTCAAGGAAGTCCCCGGCCGGCAGTGCCGCGATCGCCGCCAGCTCCTCGTCCAGGCCCGCCGCGACCGGCAGCGGCACCGTACGGGGAAAGAACAGACGGCAGCGGAAGCGCGCCCACAGCGGGGCGAACACGGACAACTCGTCGCGCAGGTCCGGCCCCGCCGCGGCGGCGCGTGCCACCCACTCGGCGGCCTCCGGGTGGTGCTCGGGTTCGGCGAGCACATGAAGGCTCGCCATCAGTTCCGACAGCGCGGAGGGCCCGGCCGCGAGGTTCGCGGGGCCGAGCCCACCGAGGTCGAGGACGATACTCACGCTGTCAGCGTACGGCGGGGTTCACCGCACGGGCGCGCCCGGACCGAGCGGGATGCCCAGCAGGTACCAGGCGAAGAACAGCAGCACCCAGACCACCAGCATGATCATGGCGAGGGGCAGGGTGAAGGAGACCAGGGTGCCGATGCCGGCCTTGCGGCGCAGGGTCTGCAGGTAGCCGACACAGAGCATGAACGAGGTGCTCATCGGAGTGATGGAGTTCGTACAGGAGTCGGCGATGCGGTAGAGGGCCATGGTGGTGGCCGGGTTCGTGCCGAGCAGCATCAGCATGGGCACCAGTGCCGGGGCGACCAGGCTCCACAGGGCGGAGCCGGAGGTGATGAGGAGGTTCAGCAGCGCGACCGCGACGATCAGCAGGGAGAACAGCACCAGAGTGGGCGCGCCCAACTGCTTGAGGAAGTCCGCGCCTTCGACCGCCACGACCGTGGCGATGTTGGTCCACTTGAACATGGCGAGGAACTGGGACACGGCGAAGAAGAGCACCAGCAGCGGTGCGATGGAGCGCACTCCCTCCGCCATGAACTCCGGTATCGCGCGGCTCCCGCTGATTCGCCCGGTGAGCCGCCCGTACACAGCACCGATGAGCAGGAAGAAGACGGTGAGGAAGACGGCGATGGAGTCCATGAAGGTGGACTCCACGAGCGCGCCCCCCTCGCCGCGCAGCGGTGACGAGGCGGGCAGCATCGCGAGGACGATCAGCGCGGCGTAGCCGAGCACGGCCAGGCCGGTCAGCCTCAGTGCGCGCGTCTCGGTGGCGTCGTCGACCTCCGCGGCGACGACCCGCTGTGCTGCGGCGGCCTCCAGGTCCGCGTCGGGGGTCAGGTGGTGCTCGCGCTTGGCGAGGATCTTGTCCACGACCAGGGCGATGGTGCCGGCCAGCACGAACGCCGAGACGGTGGTGAAGTACATGTTGTCCGTCGCGCGGACCGCCGCGTCCTTGTCGACGAGTTGCGCGGCCTCGGTGGCCACGGAGGCGAACAGCGCGTCACCGGGGGCGATCAGCGGGTTGGCGTCGCCCGCGGCGTTGATGGAGACGAACGCGACGATCATGCCGAGCATGGGGGAGCGCCCCACCGCGCGGAAGGCCACCGCCCCGAGTGGGATGAGGACCACGTACGCGGAGTCGGACAGGAACTTCCCCAGCACACCGCCCAGGGCCACGCCGAGGACGACCGTGCGAGGGGACAGTCCCGACAGCATGCGGCGCGCGAGCGCTTCGAAGAGGCCCGACCGCTCGGCGACCGCCACGCCGAGCATCACCATCAGCACCGTTCCGAGCGGTCCGAAGGTGACGAAGGACTCCTCGGCCCCGCTGATCAAGTCCCGTACGGCATCCGCGGACAGGGCGCTGCGGACGCCGACCAGGTCACCCGAGGAGGGGTCCTCGACCCGCACGCCGGAGGCGTTCAGCGCCCAGCTGACGCAGGCGACCACCCCGCACAGGATCCAGAACAGCCAGAACGGATGCGGCAGCGCGTTTCCCGCGCGCTCGACCAGGTCGAGGAGCCGGGAGCCACGGCCTCCGTCGCCGGGTTCGGTGGCCCGCACCTCCTGGGTGCGGCTGTCGGGTGTGCTCATGGCGGGCTCCTGAGGGAACGGTGAACGAGGGCATGGCGCGGCCGCGCCGCGAGCAGGGTGAAACGAGACCCGGAGCCACGCGCGATCCGTCGCGCCGTCGCGAGGGTCCGCCGGGCATCCCCCGGGTTGCGCTGCACAGTAGGTCCCGTTTCCGGTCCCGTCACCGTCCGGCGGAACAGTTGACCTGATGACGTCAAGTGATCGCCATGATCTGTGTCACTGCCTAGCGTCACAGGCGTGACCTGCGACGACACCGCCCATACAGGCCGACCCGAACCCCTCCAGGGCGGTGCCCTGTGGCGCCGCACCCTGCGCGTCCCCATGCGGGACGGCATCCGTCTCGCCGCCGACCTGTACTCCGCCTCACCCGATCCGGGGGCGACCGAGCTTCCCCCGCTTCCCGACCTTCCCCCGCTTCCCGTGCTGCTTGAGCGCACCCCGTACGGCCGGCGTACGCGGCGCGGTTCGGACCAGGACCGCAGCGATGAGCCTGTCCCGCGGCCGGAGGACATCGCCCGGTACTTCACCGAGGCCCGGTACCACGTCGTACGGCAGGACTGCCGGGGGCGCGGCGACTCCGAGGGAACGTTCGTGAAGTACCTGGGCGAGGGCCCCGACGGGGCGGACACGATCGCCTGGCTCAGGGACCAGCCATGGTGTGACGGCAGGGTCGTGATGACCGGGGTGTCCTACTCCGCCCATGTCCAGGCCGCCGCAGCCGCCGAGGGGGCGACCGGGCTCGCCGCCATGTTCCAGGACTCGGGCGGCTTCTCCTCCGCGTACGACGCGGGGATGCGGATGGGCGGCGCCTTCGAGCTGAAGCAGGTGACCTGGGCACTGCGGCATGCGGCGATGAGCCCGGAGGCGGCGGCGGATCCGGTGCTGGCCGAGGAGCTGCGGCGGGTCGACGTGCCGGGCTGGTTCGGTGCGATGCCGTGGCGACCGGGCCGCACACCGCTTCGGCACCTGCCGGCGTACGAGGACTTCCTGCTGGAGCAGTGGCGGCAGGACACCTTCGGGGACTACTACCGCAACCCGGCGATCTACGGGCGAGGCTTCTACGAGCGTTTCCCGGACGCGCCGAGCCTGCACATGGGCAGCTGGTACGACCCCTACGTCCGCTCCACCATCGAGAACTTCACCACCCTGCGGGAGCTGAAGTCGGCGCCCTCCTACCTGGTGATGGGCCCGTGGACGCACGGGCACCGCTGCGAGACGTACGCCGGAGACGTGGACTTCGGCCCGCGGGCGACCCTGGACGGCAACCTGGCCCCGTCGTACCTGGAATTCCGCCGCCGCTGGTTCGACCGGGCACTGGGCCGGACGGACGAGGGAAATCCGGACGCCGGAGAACTCCCCGCCGTCCAGTACTTCCTGATGGGCGGCGGCGACGGCCGGCGCGACGCGGCGGGCCGGATGCGGCACGGCGGCGCATGGCGCACCGACACCCGGTGGCCCCCGGCGTCGACGGCCCCCGTCGCCCTGTACCTCACCGCTGACGGCACACTCACCCTCGCCCAGCCGACAACGGCCGCCGCGTCGGTGACCTACGACTTCGACCCACGCCGCCCGGTCCCCACCATGGGAGGCCAAGTCACCTCGGGCGAACCGGTGATGACGGGCGGGGCCTTCGACCAGAACGCCCCGGACGCCCGGGTGTACGGGGCACGTGAGCCGTACCTGCCGCTGGACTCACGCCCCGACGTGATCAGCCTGACCACACCGCCACTTCAGCGAGATGTGGTCCTGGCCGGCCCGGTGTCGGCACGGCTTCACATCTCCACCACGGCCCCGGACACCGACTTCACCATCAAACTGATCGATGTCCACCCGCCCAACGCCGACTATCCGCACGGCTTCGCGATGAACCTCACCGACGGCATCGTCCGCTGCCGGTTCCACCGCTCCTACGAGAAACCGGAGTTGCTCACGCCGGGCGAGGTGTACGAGATCGAGGTCACGGCCCCCGACACGGCCAACCGCTTCGCCGCCGGCCACCGCATCCGCCTCGACATCTCCTCCAGCAACTTCCCCCGCTTCGACACCAACACCAACACGGCCGACCCGGAGGCAACCGCCCGGCGCACCGCCATCTCCGCGAACACGGTGCACATGGATGCCGAACACCCCTCCCACCTGCGCGTGTGGGTGGAAGGGGGAGCGGGTGCCGTCGCGTAGCGGGACCGCGGGGTGTTACCAGCCGTGCTCTGCCAGAGCGGCGGAGCCCTTGAGGTATCGGAGGACTCCTTCCTTCGGATATTCGATGATGTCCTCGGTCCCGCCGGCCGCCGTCAGCATCAGGATGCGCGGCGGGTCCGCCAGCTCACGGAGCCGGCGGCACACCTCGTCCCCGCTCATCACCGGCAGATCGCGGTCGAGGATGAGGACGTCGTAGTCCGTGAGCAGACACATCCGATCCGCCTCGTCGCCGGACGCGGCGAGGTCGACCGCCATCGACTGCCTGCGCAGGCCGGTCGCGACGGTCCGTGCCAGTACGCGATGGTTCCTCGGCAACCAGAACTCTCATGAACCGCAGCAAAGCACAGGCCGGTTCGCAGCGGCATGAACATCGTCCCAGCGCATAGGGACTCCTGCCGAAAGTGGTGGGCTTGACCTGGTCAGCGGGTCGGTGCCGGGCACGAGGTCGCCGGGTAGCAGGACGCGGTCAGGCGCGCGATTGCACGCGATAAACCCGGCGACGCCAACGGCCATCCCCGGGATACTGGTCGCCCATGGATGAGGTCAAAGTTGTCGTCGCCCATTCCGAGCGAGCGACCCTGAGCGTCGGCGATGTGTTCCTGAAGGTGGACGCCGATCAGGCGCACATCGACGTCGAGGTCGAGGCGATGGCCCTGGCGCCGGTCCCGACCCCGGAGGTCCTGTGGCGCAAGCCGCACGTGCTCGCGATCGCCGCGGTCCCGGGGACGGCACTCGGCCGCCTCGGCGAGCCGTCGACCGCGTCCCCGGCTGCGTGGGCCGCGGCGGGTGCCGTCATCCGGAAGTTGCACGACGCGCCGTTGCCGCCCTGGCCCAGCCGGGGAAGGGGCCCCGACGAGTTGGCGGCGGATCTCGACGGCGAGTGCGAGTTGCTCGTGACGAACGGCGTCCTGCCCGCCGACCTGGTCACCCGCAACCGCCAGGTCGCCGAGGCCGCGCTCCGGCCGTGGACTCCGATGTTCACGCATGGCGACCTGCAGATCACTCACGTGTTCGTCGACGGTGACGAGATCACCGGCATCATCGACTGGTCCGAGGCGGGCCCGGGTGATGTCCTGTTCGACCTCGCCACCCTGACGCTCGGACACGAGGAGCACCTCGGCGACGTCGTCGCCGGCTATGGCACCGACGTCGACCTCGACGTGATCCGCGCGTGGTGGTCGCTACGAAGCCTGCTGATCGTTCGCTGGCTGGCCGAGCACGGCTTCGACCCGTTCGCGCCGGGCTGTGAGGTCGACGTGCTGAGATCCCGGATGTGACACCCCGTCATTCCCGGAGATCCAGAAGCCTCATGTTGTCAGGAGTCGTCAGGGCTCACGCCCTGTCACGCGGTGTCCTTGTGCCGCGGTAACGGGGCTTATCCCGTTGCGCGGCCCGCCTCGCTGTTCGTCTCGCCATGAACTTCGTCAAGCGCGCGGCCCTCAGCCTGGTGGCCAGAAGAGCCAAGACCGCCCTCCTGCTGGGGATCTTCCTGGTGATCTGCACGCTGCTGCTCGGCGGATTCCTGCTCCAGGGTGCGACGAGCCGCCAGGAGGCCGAGGCGCAGCGCCGTATCGGGGTCGATGTCACCGTGCGCGGTGAGGGGCTGACCCTGGCCACGGCCGACGCTGGGCTCCGCCCCGCCGGTGGAGCGGTACAACCCGCTGCTGCGCGGGGCGGTCAAGCCGTCGGGCCTCACGCCGCTCACCTCCGAGGTGCCGAAGCCGGGTGACACGAAGGACGGCGACGCGAAGGACGAGCCGGGCCGGGACGGGCTGATGGTGAACGGCATCCGTGAGTCGGGGATCCTGCTCGACTTCGCCGCCGGCCGTAGCCGATCGTCGCGGGCCGCGCGCTCACCGAGGAGGACACCGGGCGCAGGGTCGCACTCCATGAGCAACGCCTGGCGGACAAGAACGAGTTGAAGACCGGCGACATGGTCGGACTCCGCTCGTCCGACGGCAGGCGCACGGAGACGTTCGAGATCGTCGGCGTCTACGAGGACCTACGCTCGGACCCGCCCCAGTGGGTGGCCCCCAGCGAACTGGTCGCCAACCAGGTGTACGCGCCTGTCGCGGCCGTGTCCGCGCTGGGTTCCGGTACGAAGCCGAGTGACGCCGCCTTCAAGATCGGCTCCCCGGAGCAGGCGGAACATCTGCACGCCGAGGCTGCCCGGGTGCTCGGCGGCGACGGCTTCCGGTTCGACGTCAACGACAAGGCGTTCCGTGACCAGGTCCTGCCGCTACGGCGGGTCGGCGCGTCCGCGGGCTCCCTGCTCTGGCTGATCGCGCTGTTCGGCACGGTGATCCTCGGTCTGATCGTGCTGCCGACGATCAAGGAGCGGCGCGACGAGCTGGGGATGCTGCCGGCGCCGGGCGAGAAGAAGTGGAAACTCGTCGCCCAGCAGGCCGTTGAGACCGTCGCGGTCGCCGCCCTCGCCATCGGCCTGAGTTCGCTCTTCGCCCAGAGCCTGACCCATCTGGCGGGCGACACACTGCTCCGCGATGAGGCCGCCGCCCAGCGGAAGATCAACGCCTGGCAGCCACCGACCCCGGCTCCACGGGACTTCAGGAGGGCATCGACCCGAACGACGAGCCGGTCGAGGGCGCCGACCCGATCGACAAGATCACCGTACGGCTTGACCCGGCGGACCTCGCGACCGTCGCCGGCATCGGGCTGGGCATCGGCCTGCTGGCCACGGCGATCCCCGCCGGGTCCGCCCTGCGCCTCAACCCGCGCACCATCCTCACGAAGGGCAAGTAAGCGCCGTGAGCGAGACCCCCGTACTCCAACTGTCCTCGATCAGCCACACCTACCAGGGCCAGCGCCACCGAACGACCGTGCTCCGCCAGATCGACCTGTCCTTCGAACGGGGCACCTTCTGCACGGTCCTGGGCCCCTCGGGCAGCGGCAAGACCACCCTCCTCAGCCTGGCGAGCGGCCTGGACAGCCCTACCCAGGGGAACGATCCGCTTCGGCGGCCAGGACCTCACCCGACTCGGCCTGGGCCACTACCGCAACAGGCACGCGGCCACCGTCTTCCAGCAGTACAACCTGCTCACGTACATGTCGGCCCTGCGCAACGTCACCACCGCCATGGAAATCACCGGCACCCCCCACCGGCCGCCGCAAGACCCGCGCCCTGGACCTTCTGGCCCAGGTCGGCCTCGACACGGACATGGCACACCGCAACGTACTCAAACTCTCAGGCGGCCAGCAGCAACGCGTGGCCATCACCCGCGCACTCGCCTGCGACGTCGACATCCTCTTCGCCGACGAGCCGACGGGAAACCTCGACGAGGACACGGCCGACGGCATCATCGACATCTTCCGCCGACTGGCCCACGAACAGAACAAGTGCGTCATCGTGGTGACCCACAGCCAGACCCTCGCCGCTGGCTCGGACCGCACCCTGACCCTCCGCAGGGGCAGGGTCACCACCATGGCAACCACCACGCGAAAGCCCTGAGCCGGTATCGAGCGCGAGGCCGCGTCGGTCAGACAGCGGCGACCGGGCGCGGCTCGCCGTGGAAGACCTGGCGTGCGTGCCAGTCGCGGTGAGCGGCGGATATCGGGCGGGTGCCGGGCTGCGGGCCGACGAGCGGGCGGCCCGCGAGGGCTATGACGTGCTCGCGAGCGGCAGGGCTGTGGCCGACGAAGCGCTGTGAGACGAGGATGCGGTGATCGTCTCCCACACCGAAGACACCCTTGTCGAAGAGCTTGTGGTGCAGCGAGCACAGACACAGCCCGTTCTCGATGTCGTCGGGGCCGCCAAATGCCCACCACCGCACATGGGCGGCCTCCAGACCTACCGGCACCGTGCCGATCCGGCCGTCGTACCCGCAGAAGGCGCACCGGTACTCGTAGGCGGTCAGCACCAACTCCCGCATCCGCCGGTCCCGTCGCCTGCCCGCCGTCACCAGCCGCTCAGTCGCTACCGGCTCCAGTTCCAGGCCGACGGCCTCGCACAACTCGCCGTGAAGCGAAGGCGGGAAGTGCAGGTCGAGCAGCAATCGCGCGATCCTGCCGAGCAGTTGCGGCTCGCGCTGCAACGCGACTCTCAACTCCCGCGCGAGCCGCCCGGTGGCACCCGTCTCCCGAAGATCCCGCACCCCGCTTCCGGGACTGCCGGCCCCGAGGTCGGTGCGCACTTCCCATACACCGTCACTGACCAGGTGGTGGAAGGGGTAGGCGGGCGTTGTCTTGTTCGGCGGCCCGTACTCGCCCAGAAGCCGCTGCAGATCCTGCTCCACCGCGCTGTAACGCCGGCCGCTGTCCGCGTCGTCCTGATACCGGCCCAGGGCGTACAGGAACAGCAGCGGCTTGTGCGGAGCACGGGTCCCGACCCTGGTCCACTGCCTCAGCTTCGCGGTGCGCTCAAGCCAGTCCATGGTGGTTGATCGTAGTGACGCTCACGGCCACACCAGGCAGTACGGCTGATGCCCCGCCTCGTGCAACCGATGGCTGAAGTCCTGCCACTCGTGCAGCGATTGGTGACGGGAGGGCGCTGACCTGGGGTTTCGCAGGGAAATGTGCGTTGACCTGGGAAAACTCTTCTCCGTAGTTCTCATGGGTCAACGCCATTTCTCGGGCTCATGTGCCCTGGATGTGCCCTGGGGCGCTGGGGCCCTCGGCATCGAAGAACTGGCGAAGACGACTCACTCCCGCTTCCGAGCGACCGCCGACATAGCCCCGGCCTCCACACTCCACCACCGCTGGGCCATCGCGACCGCCTGAGCCGTCCCCGCGGACTACCACTTCCGCTACGTCCAACTGGGCACCCCGGACATGCACCGTCGTCTGTCCAGCCTGGCGGTGGGCGAGGACATCGACTTCTTCTGCCTCGCCGACGTGGACACACCCCTGTCTGCCCGACCGCGGCCCAGGCGGCGCTCCACACCTTCCTGGAACGCAAGTACCCGTTCCCGAGCCACTTCGAGGCAACACCGAACCCGCAGGCCACGATCGGCCCGCGCCTGGCTGCGGAGCGGACGACGAGTTGACCGCTCGGAGCGCGCCGCCATACAGCGCCAGCGGACTCCGTGTCACCCTTCTTGTCAAATTGACAGTAACCGAAGTACCATAAGTTGCATGCAAGTTGACGTGTGGTCACCCCCGTCCGTGCTGCTGACGGTCGATCTCGTGATCCTGACGCTGCGTGAAGGGCGGCTATGTGTCCTGCTCGTGGAGCGGGGCGAAGATCCTTTTCAGGGCATGCCGGCTCTGCCCGGCGGATTCCTCAATCACGCCGGTGAGGAGATCGTGGATGCCGCCCACCGTGAGTTGAGCGAGGAAACGGCTCTGGGCGCCGGGTGGGTGCATCTTGAACAGTTGGCCATCTACGGGGCCGCAGGCCGTGATCCACGGGGGCGAGTCGTCTCCGTGGCCCACTTGGCGATCGCGCCGGGACTTCCCGAACCGGTCGCCGGAACGGACGCCAAGGATGTTTCGTGGGTTCCTGCGGAAACCGTCCTGTCCGGTGAGGTGGAGCTGGCCTTCGATCACCGCCGGATCGTGACGGACGGTATCGAACGCGCGCGTACCAAGCTCGAATTCACGGCGCTGGCCACGGCATTCTGCGGAGAGCTCTTCACCATAGTCGAGTTGCAGAAGGTGTACGAGGCGGTTTGGGGAACCGAACTCGACACCCGTAATTTCTACCGGAAAGTCCAGGCGGTAAAGGGATTCATCATCCCCGCCGGCTCGGGACGCAGGAGCACGGGAGGTCGGCCTGCGCGGCTGTACCGGGCCGGGCCGAAGACAGTGTTGTACCCGCCACTGATCCGAACTGTGCCGTCCACCACGGAAAAGGAAGGGGAATAGATGTCGAAAGACCTGGTGGTGATTCTCACCGCCCTCAATCTTGAGTACGAGGCCGTGCGCCGGAAACTGACCGGTCGAAAGGTGCACCGTCATGAGCGTGGGACGCGGTTCGAGGTGGGAACCGTGCAGGGCACTTTATGTCGTGTAGCGCTCGGCCTGACGAACAAGGGGAATCATTCTGCCGCGGTGATCGCCGAACGCGCGATACAGGAGTTCTCGCCGGTGGCCGTGTTGTTCGTCGGCGTCGCCGGTGCCCTGTGGGACACGGCCAGGCTGGGCGACGTGGTGATGGCGACACACGTGTACGCCTACCACGGTGGGACCAGCGAGGACGACGGACTCAAGGCGCGTCCCCGGGTGTGGGAGACGCCGCACGGTATCAGCCAGCTCGGCTCGCATCTGGCTCGTGTGAACGACTGGGCCGACGACACGCCCGGTCATGGCCGGGCGCCCCAAGTGCGCTTCGGCGCGATCGCCGCCGGCGAGGTCGTACAGAACTCGACGATCTCGGCCGAGGCGCGGTGGATCCGACAGCACTACAACGACGCGCTCGCGATCGAGATGGAGGCCGCCGGTGTGGCCCAGGCCGGTCATCTCAACGGGGCACCGGTGGCCATCATCCGCGGAATCAGCGACCGAGCGGACGGTACGAAGGGCAGCGCGAAGGACCGTACCTGGCAACCAAGGGCCGCGGCGAACGCGGCGGCATTCGCCACCCGGCTGGCTGTGGAACTGGTGGGAGAACAGGAGCAGATTGCAATGTCCCAGGCAGAAAGGGCTCCTGCGGCAGACGGGACTCCTACGACCGACAGATTCAAAGGGGACGTCAGCAACACCGCCCATCACAGCACCGTTGGCATCATGGCCGGCTCGGTCGAGAAGAGCAGCGTCTCCTTCAACGCGGAGCCCAAAGCGACCAGTCCGGCGGACCTGGTCGCGGAACTGGACGGTTTCCGCGAGCACTTGAAGCGTCACCACGTCGAGGGTGCCCTCGATGAGGACACCTACCGAGAGGCACTGGCCGAGCTGGGCTTTGCCCGCCGGGCGGCGAGGGAGAAGACTGCGGAATCGGCCAAGAGGGCGACCCTGGCACTCAAGAGATTACGGGGTCTGATCGCGGAGTTACCCGAGCTGGTGGTCAGGCTGGCACCACTGGTTGTTGCGGCGGGTGACCTGTCATGAACGACGGCAGCAATTTCGCGCACAATGTGGCTGCAGACGGATCCGTCGTCGGAATCCAGGCTTCGGTCGTACGCGAAGCCCACCTTTCCATCAACAACTATCAGGACGCATCACCTCAGGAAAAGTACAAGGTCGGTGTGCGGTTCCTGGAGGATGGCGTCCCCAGCCGTGCTCGCGACATGATCAGTGAAGCGATCGCCCGCGGACACGACAACGCGGAGGTCCGTTTCCACTGGGTGCTCGCCATGCTCAGTGCGCGCGCCTACCACGACCTCAACACCGAAGAACTCCAGCGGCTGCACCATGCCTCCGGGCTCGTGGGGAACTACGCCGAGGGAGAGTGGAAGGACGCTCTGCGCGTCGCTTTCGAACTGCTGGCGATGCTCGGCACCGCAGACGGCGAAACAGGGCGCGTACTGGAGCGGTTGCGATCCCTGTCAGCCCAGCGGCGTGACCAGATCCTCCACCACCTCGACCTCGTGCTCACCGGGGGGCTGAAGGACAGCCTGTGGGCCGAGCACCGCACGCGGGCCGAGACAGCTCGCTTCGACAGCGACCGGGTCCAACGGGTCTGGGCCTATTTCGAACCCGACCCCATCGGGCCGCGGGCCCAGCAGCCCCGTGCGAGCACCGCTGCCGGCGCTCAGGCAGCGTTCCCCTTCCTGGCCGGTGTGTTCGTCGTTGCCACCGCACTCCTCTGCATACTGGCGCTGTTCGCGGATCCGGCTTCGGCTGTCATCGAATTACTGGTGGCGCTCGGTGCGGGCGTGACCGCGGTTCGCTTCGGCCGCCAGTGGTCCGACCAGGAACTTCAGCTGAAGGCCAAGAACCGTGAGTCCCGCAACCCGCACACGGGAAATCCCGCCTCTGCTGGGGACGGGTTCACCAACGACGTTCGTCAGTCGTTCAAGCACTACTTCAGCAACCGCGTCCCCCACGGACTCACCGCGAATGAATGGTTCAGTCTCACCACCCACATCCGCGACAGCCTCGCCACCGAGATCGCGCTTCTCTACCGCGAGAGCAGAGTCAGCGTGGATCGGGTCAACTGGCTGATCCGCTTTCTGGCTGAGAATGCCCGAGACTGCTACAGCAAAGGCAACCTGTTCGATCAACGCCACCGGAACCAGTCGCCGGCGGCGGCGAAGGCGCTGTGTGTGCTCGCCCTCATGGCTCTCGGCATCATGGCGCTGGTCGCGTTCGGAACCGTGGCGTCAGCTGCTGGCGCGTTGCAGATTCTGCTGGCCATCCTGGCCGTGATCGGCGCGGTCTGGTCCGGACGCAGGGCTGTGTCCTCGTGGCTGGAGGTCCAGGGTGAAGAGCACCGACTGGCTGAGGAAACCCGGGAATACCAAGAGCAGCTGACCGCACGGCAAGTCGCGTACCAGAACTGGAAGTCGTTCCTGGACGCCACGCGACCCAGTGAGCTGGAAATGGAGACCTGGCTCACCTGCGACAAGACGCTGTTCGTCGACGAAGCGCTCCGCCACTACCAGCTCACCTGGCGCGACCTGATCACCCACACCATCCTGATGACACCCGCACGCCCCTACAAACGAGGGCGGGTGAAGGGCGGCCCTTGGCGATACTCGCGCTACAGCTTCCGTCTTTTCCTGATCACCCAGGACGGCGTTCGCGAAATCAGCACGGATTTCGATTTCACCGACGCAAAACGTGGGAACGAGCAGCGAAGCAACTACCGGTTCGACGCGTTGTCCTCCGTACAGGTCACGGAACACACCAGGGTCGGCTACGACCTGGAGCTCGTCCTCACCAACGGGCCGGCCAGGAAGATTCGCGTCAAAGACGCAGACACCCACCAACTGGCGCCCGATGAAAACGCCCAGGAAATAGCCGAAATCAACCTCAGTGCGGCTGGTTTCATCCACACCTTCCGCCTCCTGGAGGGAATCGCGGCGGACGGAAAGGGTTGGATCGAACGAAACAACCCCAACAACCTGCCGCCCTTTTGCGCTGCCGACTGAGTCCTACGGGCCTTCAGGGCGGGCAGGGGCCGGAGCGCCGGAGCCCTGCCCGTCCACACATCGGCCCAGCCGGGACCCGAGCTTAGGAATGGCCGTGGCCACGACAGAAGACGTCACCGAGAGCACACTGCTGCTGGCCGAGTACGACCGCATCAAGGAGGAGCAGAAAACCCGGATAGGTTTCCGTGACAACCTGCTCTACTTCACGCTTGCCGCGTCCACCGCGGTCCTGGCGATCACCGTCCAGAGCGGGCAGGCTCAACTGCTGCTTGCCGTCCCGGTGATCTGCCTGGTCCTGGGCTGGACCTACCTGGTCAACGACGAGAAGATCTCGGCGGTCGGCTGCTACATCCGCGACCGGCTGGGACCGCGACTGGCCGAGCTCAGCGGCGCCCACGGCGCAGTGTTCGGGTGGGAGATCTACCACCGCGGCGATGCGAGCCGTACCACGCGCAAGCGACTACAGACCGCAGTGGATCTGTTCACGTACTTGGCTTTGCCGATGATCTGTGTGACCGCATTCTGGTGCTCTCCTGCCGTCCAGCCGTTACTCGTGATCTTCTCCCTCGCACAGACACTTGCCCTGGGCGTACTGGGCTGGCAGTTCCTGCGCTATGCGGAGCGGTAGTCCTGCTCTGCCGCCCCGCTGCACGTTCAACTCGCCGTCCCGACCGGCACGGCCTAGTAACGCAAACTATCGCTTCGAGCTGTCCCACTCCGCGTCCGTCCCGCCCGGTTTGGTTCGGACCTCCGAGCTACCAAGTGGCTCTGCCTTCATGCACCACGATGCCGTCGTTGTGTGTGAAGAGCTGCCTGACGGCACGTTTCTGCACATGACAAGGGGCAAGGCCCGAAAGCCCCGCCCCAACCACCCGCAATCTCAGCCCTACGGCCACACCAAGCAGTACGGCTGATGCCCCGCCTCGTGCAGCCGATGCGAGAAGTCCTGCCACTCGTGCAGCAGTTGGTAGACGTTGAACGCGTCCCGCGGGCCGCCCCGGTCCGGGACCGTCGACCAGATGAAGGCCGCCGCTCCCACCGATTCCTCGCCGATGCCGCGTAGCGGGTCCACCACCGTCATCGGGAGTTTGACCACCGCGTAGTCCGGGTGCAGCACGACCAGTTCGAGTGGGGGGACCTTGTTCAGCGGCATGCCCTGGATGCCCGTGAGGACCATCGCGGCTATCGTCTCGGGCTTGATCTTGGTGAACATGCCGCCCATGCCCAGTTCGTCGCCGCCCAGTTCCTCCGGGCGCATCGAGATGGGGACGCGGGCCGCCGTCGCGCCGTCGGGGGCGCCGAAGTATTTGTACGTCACGCCCACCCGGCCGCTCCCGCCTCCCGGAGGCCGGTTGTCGTTACCGCTGGGGGAAGACTGCGCGCGGGCCTCTCGCTCGCGGCGCCGGTGTTTCCCCCGCCGGGCAGGGTCGGGCCCGAGGTCATCGGTCCCCTCGCCCAGTCCGCCACCGCGATGCATATCTCCACCCGACCACTCGCAGCCCCGGCCGCGCAACCCGATCATCGTGACAGTGACCTCCCCCACGAACGACCGGTGAAACACCTGTCCGCAGATACGTCGAAGCCTCTGACACCATGGATTGCGTGAGCTTCCCCTATGTCGCACCAGTTTCGCAGACGCGGGGGCGTTGACGCCCTTATGTAATACGAGGAGACCGCGCGCCCCGCTCATCGGTGGCCGAGATCCTTCGTCCCCGGCCATCCGACCCCGAATCGCAGATCAGGACCAACGTGTCGTATTCATACGAAGCCCCCGTTTCGCAGGCGCTTTTCGACCGGGCGTCGCTCGTGACGCCCGGCGGCGTGAATTCTCCTGTCCGTGCCTTCCGGGCCGTGGGCGGTACGCCCCGGTTCATGGTGTCCGGTGATGGTCCGTACCTCACCGACGCCGACGGGCGGGACTATGTCGACCTCGTGTGTTCCTGGGGGCCGATGATCCTCGGGCACTCGCGGCCCGAGGTCATCGAGGCCGTCCAGGCCGCCGTCGCGAGGGGGACGTCCTTCGGTACGCCCGGTGAGGGCGAGGTCGCGCTCGCCGAGGAGATCGTGGCGCGGGTCGGGCCCGTCGAGCAGGTGCGGCTCGTGTCGTCCGGCACCGAGGCCACCATGTCGGCGATCCGGCTGGCCCGCGGGTTCACCGGGCGCGCGAAGATCGTGAAGTTCGCGGGCTGCTACCACGGGCACGTGGACGCGCTGCTCGCCGCCGCCGGCTCCGGTGTCGCGACGTTCGGGCTGCCCGACACCCCTGGTGTGACCGGCGCGCAGGCCGGGGACACCGTCGTACTGCCGTACAACGACCTTCAGGCCGTACGGGACGCCTTCGCCGCGCACCCCGGCGAGATCGCCTGTGTGATCACCGAGGCCTCGCCCGGAAACATGGGCGTTGTGCCGCCGCGGGACGGGTTCAACGCCGGGCTCAAGGAGCTGTGCGCCGCGAACGGCGCGCTGTACATCTCCGACGAGGTGATGACCGGATTCCGCACGTCGAAGGCCGGCTGGTACGGCATCGACGGCGTCGCGCCCGACCTGATGACCTTCGGCAAGGTGATGGGCGGCGGATTCCCCGCCGCGGCCTTCGGCGGTCGCGCCGACGTCATGGCGCACCTCGCGCCCGCCGGGCCCGTCTACCAGGCGGGCACCCTCTCCGGGAACCCGGTCGCCACCGCCGCCGGGCTCGCGCAGCTGCGGCTTCTGGACGACGCGGCGTACGCGAAGGTCGACGCCGTCTCGGCCGAGATCCGCGGGCTGGTGCGCGACGCCCTCAGTAAGGAGGGTGTCGCGCACCAGGTGCAGACGGCGGGCAACATGTTCTCTGTCTTCTTCACCGCCGACGAGGTCCGTGACTACGAGGACGCCAAGCGGCAGGAGGCGTTCCGCTTCACCGGCTTCTTCCACTCGATGCTCGCCGACGGCGTCTATCTGCCGCCGTCCGCCTTCGAGTCCTGGTTCGTCTCCACCGCCCACGACGACCGCGCGGTCGAGCGCGTCGCCGCCGCCCTGCCCGCCGCCGCCCGCGCGGCGGCGGAAGCGACAGAGACAGGAGTGGACGCATGAGCGCCGAGATCACCGTCGTCCATGTCGTACGGCACGGCGAGGTCCACAACCCGGACGGCGTCCTCTACGGCCGCCGCGACGGCTACCACCTCTCCGAACTCGGCCGGAAGATGGCCGATCGCGTCGCCGAGCACCTCGCGGGCCGCGACATCACCTACATCGTCGCCTCCCCGCTGGAGCGCGCCCAGGAGACCGCGGCGCCCGTCGCCAAGTCCCACGGCCTGACCCTGCACACCGACGACCGTCTCATCGAGGCCGCGAACGTCTTCGAGGGCAAGACCTTCGGCGTCGGCGACGGCGCGCTGCGCTCGCCCGCCAACTGGCGCCATCTCACCAACCCGTTCCGGCCCTCCTGGGGCGAGGCGTACGTCGACCAGGTCGCCCGCATGAAGGCCGCCCTGGCCGACGCGCGCGACGCGGCCCTCGGGCACGAGGCCGTGTGCGTCAGCCACCAGCTGCCGATCTGGATCGTACGCAGCAGCTTCGAGCGCCGCAGGCTCTGGCACGACCCGCGCCGCCGGCAGTGCACCCTCGCGTCCCTGACGACCTTCACCTACGAGGGGGAGAAGCTGGCCTCCGTCGCCTATTCGGAACCGGCGCGTGATCTCGTACCCGCGCATCTTCTCGCCGGTGCCAAACCGGTGAAGGGCGCGTCGAAAGCCTTCGGAGCGTAGTCGGCCAATCGCCCACTGTTCGGCGGGAGATGTCACATCCGCTGTTACAGGCCGATGCTTTACCCATTCCTGGAACCTGTGAGTTCCCTGTGTCATCTAACGTGTTGTCGCCCGCATGACCAGCGGGTGTTACATGGGCGAGCGCGGATGGGGACGATATGCGCGACATGAGCCGAAGGAGCCTGCTCGGAGCCGGAATTGGGGCGGCTGCCGCAATCGGAATCGCCGGCTGCGGTACCGACTCGGGTGCGTCCGGCAATACCGGCGGGGACACCGGCGGGGCGGGGGCCGGGGGCGAGGGCGGCGGCAAGCCGAGCGGCAAGCCCAGTGAGAAGAATGTGCGGCTGATCGGTGACGGTTCGACCGCCGACACCGGAAAGCAGCCGCACCAGCCGCCCAAGCCCGTACCGCTCGAACCGGGCGAGACCCCGCCGCAGTTCGTGATCTTCTCCTGGGACGGCGCGGGCGAAGTGGGCAACGGCCTTTTCCCGCGCTTCCTCGACCTCGCCAAGGACCACGGCGCGGCGATGACGTTCTTCCTCTCCGGCATCTATCTGCTGCCGGAGTCGAAGAAGACGCTCTACCGCCCGCCGGGCAACGCCGTCGGTGCCTCCGACATCGGCTATCTCACCGACGCGCACATCAAGGACACGCTGAAGTACATACGCCAGGCCTGGCTCGACGGGCACGAGATAGGCACTCACTTCAACGGGCACTTCTGCGCCGGCTCCGGCTCGGTCGGCAACTGGTCGCCGAAGCAGTGGCGCGACGAGACCGATCAGGCCATCGGCTTCGTCACCGAATGGAAGACGAACAGCGGCTGGAAGGAACTCGATCCGCTGCCGTTCGACTACCGCAAGGAACTGGTCGGCGGCCGTGCGCCGTGTCTGCTCGGCCAGGACAATCTGCTGCCCATGGCAGCCAAGATGGGCTGGCGCTACGACGCCAGCTCGCCCGGCGGCCGGCAGATGTGGCCGGACAAGCGGCAGGACGTATGGGATCTGCCGTTGCAGGCCGTGCCGTTCCCCGGGCATTCCTTCGAGGTGCTGTCGATGGACTACAACATGCTCGCCAATCAGTCGAAGAATTCAACGAAGGGCGTCCCCTCGAATTATCCGGGCTGGCGCGAACAGGCCACCGAGGCGTATCTCTCGGGATTCCGTCGGGCGTACGAGTCGAATCGCGCCCCGTTCTTCATAGGGAATCATTTCGAGGAGTGGAACGGCGGCATATATATGGATGCGGTCGAAGAATCGCTGAAGGGGATGGCGGAGAAGAAAGACGTACGGCTCGTCTCCTTCCGGCAGTTCACCGACTGGCTCGACGTCCAGGACCCGGCGGTGCTCGCCAAGCTCCGTACGCTGGAGGTCGGCCAGGCCCCGGCCGGCGGATGGAACACCTTCTTCAAGGCCGCGTAAGCCCGATCGCAGCCCGGTCGCAGCCCGATGGCGCCTGGGCCGGCGGCCCTGACCAGGCCGCCCACCGGCTGCCGACCGGCCGCCCGCCGGCCTCCGACAGGGCGTTCTCCGGGAGCGAGGGGGGCGAACAAGATCCCCCAATGGCCCATGCGAAACTTTTCACATGAACTTTGGCCGAGCCCACCGAAGCCGCTCGAACCGACGCCCACGCGCCGTACTTCCGGCCGTTGTCGCGTCGGCGGCCATGCTCACCCTCGCGGCGTGTGGCGACGGCGCCACATCCGGTGGCGGCGGTGACACCAACTTCGTGACGAACACCGGCGGGGTGCAGACCGTCGCCAAGGGCGAGCGCAAGGCGGTCAACAAGATCGCCGGTGAAACGCTCGACGGCAAGCAGCTCGACGTCGCCGACCTCAAGGGCAAGATCGTCGTGCTGAACGTCTGGGGCTCGTGGTGCGCGCCGTGCCGCGCCGAGGCGTCGCACCTCGTGAAGGTCGCCAAGGACACCGAGGCACAGGGCGTCGCCTTCGTCGGGATCAACACCCGCGACACCAACAAGGGCCCGGCCATCGCCTTCGAGAAGGACTACGGCGTCACGTATCCGAGTCTCTACGACCCGGCGGGCAAGCTGCTGGTCAACGGCTTCCCCAAGGGCAGCCTCAACCCGCAGGCCATCCCCTCCACGATCGTCCTGGACCGGGACGGGAAGATCGCGGCCCGCGCCCTGACCGCGCTCGACGACAAGAAGCTGCGCGAGATGGTCGACCCGTTGATCGCGGAGAAGTGATCCCGTGGAGGTTCTCGCCGCGGTTCCCGGCATGAATGAGACGGTCTTCAGCGGGGCGTTGCTGCTCGCGCTGCCGATCGCGCTGCTCGGTGGTCTGGTCTCGTTCTTCTCGCCGTGCGTGCTGCCCCTCGTACCCGGCTATCTCTCGTACGTCACCGGCATCAGCGGCACCGACCTGGGTGAGGCACGGCGCGGGCGGATGGTCGCCGGCGCGATGCTGTTCATCGCCGGCTTCACCGCGGTGTTCGTCTCCGGCGGCGCGCTCTTCGGCTACTTCGGCAACACCCTCCAGGACCACCGGACGATCATCTCCCGGGTCCTCGGTGTGCTGATGATCGCGATGGGCGTGTTCTTCATGGGGCTGCTGCCCTGGCTCACGCAGCGCGAATTCCGCATCCACAAGCGGCCGGTGTCGGGTCTGGCCGGTGCTCCGCTGCTGGGCGCGCTGTTCGGGGTCGGCTGGACGCCGTGCATCGGCCCGACGCTCACGTCCGTGAACGTCCTGGCCCTCGACCAGGCGACCGCGGGGCGGGGCGCCATACTGACCGTCGCGTACTGCGTCGGCCTCGGGGTGCCCTTCGTGCTCGCCGCCGTGGCGTTCCGCAAGGCGCTGGGGCTGTTCGGCTGGGTCAAGCGCCACTACGTGTGGGTGATGCGGACCGGTGGCGTGATGATGATCGCGACCGGGCTGCTGCTGGTGACCGGCGTGTGGGACAGCATGATGCAAGACATGCAGACGTGGACCAACGGCTTCACGGTGGGGATCTAGTTCCATGAGCAAGACAGAGACGACGACAGCCGCCGACACGGACGCCGCGAGCACGCCCGAGGCCCGTGAGGCCCGCGAACTCGGCGACGCCGGATCGCAGCTCTCCACCGCCCCCCGCGAGGAGTCCGTCATCGGCGGACCCAGCCTCGGTCCGCTCGGCTGGCTCCGCTGGTTCTGGCGCCAGCTCACCTCGATGCGCGTCGCGCTGATCCTGCTCTTCATGCTGTCGCTCGCCGCCATTCCCGGCTCGCTCATCCCGCAGAACAGCGTCGACGAACTCAAGGTCCAGACGTTCCAGGAGAAGCACGAGACGGTCACGCCGATCTACGACAAGCTCCAGCTGTTCGACGTCTACAGCTCGGTGTGGTTCTCGGCGATCTATCTGCTGCTGTTCATCTCGCTCATCGGCTGCATCGTCCCGCGCACCTGGCAGTTCGTCGGGCAGCTGCGCGGCCGTCCGCCGGGCGCCCCCAAGCGGCTCAACAGGCTTCCCGCGTACACGACCTGGCGTACGACGGCCGAGCCGGAGGAGGCCCGCGAGGCCGCGCTCGCCATGCTCAAGCGGCGGCGCTTCCGTGCGCACACCGTCGGGGACGCGGTCGCCGCCGAGAAGGGCTACGCGCGCGAGGCCGGCAATCTGATCTTCCATATCTCGCTGATCGTGATGCTGGTGGCCTTCGCGACCGGACAGCTGTTCAAGTCCGAGGGCGGAAAGCTGATCATGGAGGGCGACGGCTTCTCCAACACCCTTACCCAGTACGACGACTTCAAGTCGGGCTCGATGTACGACACCGACGACCTGGAGCCGTTCAGCTTCAGCCTCGACAAGTTCATCGGGACCTTCGAGCGCAACGGACCACAGGTCGGCACGGCCCGCGAGTTCGAGGCCCATGTCTCGTACACGGCGGACGCGGGCGGCAAGGAGCGCAAGGCGGTCATCGAGGTCAACGAACCGCTGGAGGTCAACGGTTCGAAGATCTATCTGATCGGCCACGGGTACGCGCCGGTCCTCACCGTCCGCGACGGCAAGGGCAAGGTGGTCTTCAACGGGGCGACCCCGCTGCTGCCGATCGACAACAACATCACGTCGACCGGCGCGATCAAGGTGATGGACGGCTACCGGGACAAGGACGGCAAGAAGCAGCAACTCGGCTTCAACGCCTTCTTCGTGCCGACGTTCGCGGGCAAGGGCAACGGCAACATGTTCTCCCAGTTCCCCGAACTGGACTTTCCCGTGCTGGCGCTCACCGGCTACAAGGGCAGCCTCGGCGTCGACTCGGGTCTGCCGCAGAACGTGTACCAGCTCGACACGAGCAAGATGAAGCAGTTCAAGGACGCCGACGGCAACAAGCTCGCGCAGCGGCTGCTGCCCGGCGAGACGATGAAGCTGCCCGGCGGCGCGGGCTCGGTGACCTTCGAGAAGGACATCAAGGAGTGGGCGACCTTCCAGGTCTCGCAGCAGCCCGGCAACGGACTCGCCCTCGCCGGGGCGATCGGGGCCGTCCTCGGGCTCACCGGCTCGCTCTTCATCCAGCGGCGGCGGATCTGGGTCCGCGCGGTACGCGGCGCCGACGGCGTCACCGTCGTGGAGATGGCCGGCCTCGGCCGCAGCGAGTCGGCGAAGCTCCCCAACGAGCTGGGCGACCTGGCACTGACGCTCAACGCCGAGGCGCCGACCGCGCCGACCGCGCCGACCGCGCCTACCGCGCCGACCGCCGAGCAGGCGGAGCCAACCGCGCCCGTAGACACCGAAGATTCAGACACGACCGGAGAGCCTGTCGAAGGGGCTGAGAAGTGATCCTCGCCGCCACCACCAACGAGAACTTGGCGAACACCGCCAATGTGCTGGTCTATTCGTCCATGGCCGTCTACACCCTGGCCTTCCTCGCCCATATCGCCGAGTGGGTCCTGGGCAGCCGCAGCAAGGTCGGCCGCACCGCCGCCGCGCTGACCGGCGCCGGTGCGAAGGCCACCGCCACGGCCACGGTCGAGGTGCGCACGGCGGAGCAGGAGAAGGGCGGCGGCACCGCCGTTCTGGACCGGCCCAAGGTCATCACGCGCTCGGCGGCCGGGCGGCGCGACGTGCCCGACGGCCCCGGCGCGGCGGGCGGCACGTTCAAGGGCGACCTCTACGGACGTATCGCCGTCGCCATGACCGCGCTCGGCTTCCTCCTTGAGGCGGTCGGTGTCATCACCCGCGCGATGGCGGTGCAGCGCGCGCCGTGGGGCAACATGTACGAGTTCTCCACCACCTTCTCCACGGTGGCGGTCGGCACGTATCTCGGCTTCCTCCTCGCGAAGAAGAACGTCCGCTGGATCGGACTGCCCCTGGTCACCACGGTCCTGCTCAACCTGGGCATCGCGACGACCGTGCTGTACACCGACAGCGACCAGCTGGTGCCCGCCCTGCACTCGTACTGGCTCTGGATCCACGTCTCCACTGCGATCTTCTGCGGGGCGGTCTTCTACCTCGGCGCCGTCGGCACGCTCTTCTACCTCCTGCGGGACGTGTACGAGTCCAAGATCGCCCGCGGCGTCACCGTCGGCCGCGCGTGGTCCTCCGTCATGGAGCGGCTGCCCGCCGCCGCGACGCTCGACAAGTTCTCGTACCGCGTGAACGCCGCCGTCTTCCCCCTCTGGACCTTCACGATCATCGCGGGCGCGATCTGGGCCGGCGACGCCTGGGGCCGCTACTGGGGCTGGGACCCCAAGGAGGTCTGGTCCTTCATCACCTGGGTCGCCTACGCCTGTTATCTGCACGCGCGGGCAACGGCGGGCTGGAAGGGCCGTAAGGCGGCGACGCTGGCGCTGGTCGCCTTCGGCTGCTGGCTGTTCAACTACTACGGCGTCAACATCTTCGTCACCGGAAAGCACTCGTACGCGGGCGTGTAACGCACGGGAACGAGAGCGGCGCGCCCCTGGTCGTCATGACCGGGGGCGCGCCGCTGTTCGTCGTGCGCGGGAGCGGGAGTCAGGGCGTCGGCGGGACGTCGTCGGCGCTGCCGCCCTTCTCGCGGCGCTCGATCTCGGCCTCACGGCGCCGCAGATCGGCCTCGCGCCGCTCCAGTTCGGCCAGCGCGTCAGCGTCCGCGGCCGGCTTCGCCTCGTCCGCGTCGGCCTTTCCGCCGTCCGTCTTCCCGTCCGTCCTGCCGTCCTTGCCGTCCTTCTCAAGGGACTTGAGGAAGTCGGGGTTGTCGTCCGGCGCGACCCAGCCACCCCGGCGGCCCGCCGAGCCGGAGCGTGCCGTGGGCTTCCTGCCCACCATCAGCCAGGCGATCGAGCCGACCAGCGGGAAGAGCAGCACCAGAATGGCCCAGATGGGCTTGGGGATATGGCGGATGTCCTTCTCGTCGGTGGTGATGCAGTCGATGAAGGCATAGATGCTGAGAGCCAGCGGCACCAGAATCATCAGCACCCGAAGCATGGGCGGTCCCCCTGTGCGTGGAGATCGATTACGGGGCGGTGGCCCCGGTTACAGGTCCAGGGTAGCGAGTAGCAGATACTGGACCGCATGGCTTACGACGATCTTCGCTCTCTGCTCCGGGCGCTGGAACGCGACGGTGACCTCAAGCGCGTGAAGGCGGAGGTCGATCCGTATCTGGAAGTCGGTGAGATCGTCGACCGCGTGAACAAGGCCGGCGGGCCCGCGCTGCTCTTCGAGAACGTCAAGGGGTCCGACATGCCCCTGGCCATGAACGTGTACGGGACGGACCGCCGGCTCCTCAAGGCGCTCGGCCTCACCTCGTACACCGACATCAGCGACAAGATCGGCGGGCTGCTGAAGCCCGAACTGCCGCAGGGTTTCGTGGGAGTACGCGAGGCCTTCGGCAAGCTCGGCACCATGACGCACGTGCCGCCGAAGAAGGTGAAGCCCGGCAGCGCGCCCGTGCAGGAAACCGTTCTGACCGGTGACGACGTGGATCTGGACCGGCTGCCCGCGCTGTTCACCTGGCCCGAGGACGGCGGCTCGTTCTTCAACCTCGGTCTGACACACACCAAACACCCCGAGACCGGCATCCGGAACCTCGGGCTGTACCGGCTCCAGCGCCACGACAAGCGCACCATCGGCATGCACTGGCAGATCCACAAGGACAGCCGCAACCACTACCAGGTCGCCGCCAAGCGCGGTGAACGGCTGCCCGTCGCCATCGCGTTCGGCTGTCCGCCCGCCGTGACGTACGCCTCCACCGCCCCCCTGCCCGGCGACATCGACGAGTATCTTTTCGCCGGCTTCGTGCAGGGCAAGCGGATCGAGATGGTCGACTGCCGTACGGTGCCGCTCCAGGTGCCGGCCAACGCCGAGGTCGTCATCGAGGGCTGGCTGGAGCCGGGCGAGACGCTGCCGGAGGGGCCGTTCGGCGACCACACCGGCTTCTACACGCCGCAGGAGCCGTTCCCCGCGCTCACCATCGACTGCGTGACGATGCGCAAGCGTCCGCTGCTCCAGTCGATCGTGGTCGGCCGGCCGCCGACGGAGGACGGGCCGCTGGGGCGAGCGACGGAACGGTTCTTCCTGCCGCTGCTCAAGATCATCGTGCCCGACATCGTGGACTACCACCTGCCGGAGTCGGGCGGCTTCCACAACTGCGCGATCGTCTCGATCGACAAGAAGTACCCGAAGCACGCGCAGAAGGTGATGCACGCCATCTGGGGCGCGCACATGATGTCGCTCACCAAGCTGATCGTGGTCGTGGACGCCGACTGCGACGTCCACAATCTGCACGAGGTGTCCTGGCGGGCGCTCGGCAACACCGACTACGCGCGGGACCTGACGGTCGTGGAGGGACCGGTCGACCACCTCGACCACTCCTCGTACCAGCAGTTCTGGGGTGGCAAGGCCGGTATCGACGCGACGCGCAAACTCCCCGAGGAGGGGTACACGCGGGACGGCGGCTGGCCGGAGATGGTCGAGTCCGACCCGGAGACCGCAGACCGGGTGACGAAGCGCTGGAGGGAGTACGGCCTGTGAGCAGTGCCGCCGAGGGAGCCGACGGTCTCGTCGGGCAGGGACGACCGGGGCGGCCGTCCGGGCCGGGGTCCGCGCCGTCCGGCAGCAGGACGCGGGCGTTCCTGCGGCTCGTGATGATCGAGCACTCGGTCTTCGCGCTGCCGTTCGCCTACATCGCCGCGCTGACGGCCATGTTCCAGCTCGACAAGAACATCCACTGGGGCAGGCTGCTGCTCGTCACGGTCGCCATGGTGGGCCTGCGGACCTTCGCGATGGCCTGCAACCGGATCATCGACCGCGAGATCGACGCCCGTAACCCCCGTACCGCGAACCGTGAGTTGGTGACCGGCGAGGTCTCGGTGCGCTCCGCGTGGACGGGAGCGCTCGTCGCCCTCGCGGTGTTCCTGGGCGCCGCCGCCCTGCTCAATCCGCTCTGTCTGGTGCTGGCTCCCGTCGCCGTGGTCCCGATGGTCGTCTATCCGTACGGGAAGCGCTTCACGAACTTCCCGCACGCCATCCTCGGCCTCGCCCAGGCCATGGGCCCGGTCGGCGCCTGGATCGCCGTCACCGGTGAGTGGTCGTGGGACGCGGTCATCCTGGGTCTTGCCGTGGGCATCTGGATCGGCGGCTTCGACCTGATCTTCGGCAGCCAGGACGTCGAGGCGGACCGCGCGCACGGCGTGAAGTCCGTCCCGGCGCGCTTCGGCATCCCGGCCGCGCTGTACGGCGCGCGCGTCGCGCACGTCGTGACCACGGCCCTGCTGGTCTGGTACGCGGTGGCCACCGACGCGGGTCTGTTCTTCTGGGTCGGTCTGCTGATCGTCGCCGCCGCGTTCCTCTACGAGCACCAGGTCGTGAAGCCGAACGATCTTTCCCGTCTCAACCGGGCCTTCTTCACCGTGAACGGCTTCATCGGCATGGCGCTCTTCGTCTGTGCGCTGCTCGACCTGCTCGTACGCGGCCTGAGCGTCTGAGGCGGCGACCGGGGTGTGCGGGCGCGGGTCAGGATATGAGCGCGCCCGCCGGACGGTTGGGGCCCCTCTGGCGGCGGAACATGAACGCCGCCATCACGCCGCCTATCAGCCCGAAGAGATGGCCCTGCCAGCTCACCGACGGATTCGTCGGCAGGACGCCCCACAGCGCGGAGCCGTACATCACCAGGACCAGCACGCCCACCACGATGTCCACGGCGCTGCGATTGGCGAAGCCGCGGACCAGCAGATAGCCGAGCAGCCCGAAGACCACGCCGGACGCCCCGGCCGTCACCGAGTTGTCCGCGGCCGTGAGCCATACGCCCAGGCCGCCGACCACCATGATCGTCAGGACCACGCGCAGGAACTGGCCTATGCCGCTGAGCGCGGCGAGGAAGCCGAGCACCAGCAACGGCACGGCGTTCGACGCCAGATGGTCGAAGCCGTGGTGCAGGAAGGCCATCGGGATGACATCGCGCAGCTCGCCCAGATCACGCGGGCTCAGTCCGTACGTGCCCAGCGCACCGGTCGAGGTGTCGACCGCCTCCAGCACCCAGAGCAGCGCCACCCAGCCCAGCATCAAACCGGCCGCCGCTTTGATACGGCGCACCGCGGTCCTGTCGATGGATGAATCCGGCATGTCGCCCCCCAGGGGTCGTCGCGCTCCCACCCCAGGAACGCACGAGGTACCGTCCCCGGTTCCTGCTTCCGGGCGCCGGATAGGGTCGGACGCGTGAAACCCGGATCGGACCACGAGGACCAGCGGCATGCCGAGCGGCCCACGGCCGGGCCCCGGCGGCCGTGGGTCGTCGGAGTCTCCGGCGCGTCGGGGACCCCGTACGCGGCGGCCGTACTGCGCGGGCTGCTCGACGCCGGCGAGAGCGTCGACCTGATCGTCAGCCGCGCGTCCCGCCTCACGCTGCTCGACGAGACGGGGATCTCCTTCCGGGACGCGCACTGGCGGGACGATCTGAGCGCGTGGCTGGCCAGGGGCGCCGACGGCAAGCCGGACACCTTCGCGCCCGACCTGTCGGACGTACGGCACTGGGCCCCAGGTGACCTGGCGGCCGGGCCGTCCTCGGGGTCGTACCCGGTCGCGGGGATGCTGATCGTCCCCGCCTCCACGGCGAGCGTGGCGGGTGTCGCGCTCGGGCTCTCGAAGGACCTGCTGCAACGCGTGGCGAGCGTCACGCTCAAGGAGCGCCGCACACTGGTGGTCGCCGTCCGGGAGACGCCGTTGGGCGGGCAGACCCTCAAACATCTGGTGACCCTGGACGAGGCGGGGGCCGTCGTGCTGCCCGCGTCTCCGGGCTTCTACACGGGGGCGACGCACATCCAGGATCTGGTGGACTTCGTCGCAGGGCGGGTGCTGGACGCGGCGGGGGTGCCGCACCGGCTGTACCGCCGCTGGGAGGGGGAGCTGGGCGGCTCCCGTACGGGGCCCGATCCCGAACCGGGGCCGGATCCGGCCTCCGGAGCGCGCTGACCCGCGCGCGGCCCCGGCTCATCGCCACACTGCCTTAGATTGCACACAACAACTTGCGAGATTGCTGAACAATGGAAGGCTTCAGGCATATGGACGCCGTGGATAGGCAGCTCATCCAGGCCCTCAGGGAGAACGGCAGAGCGTCGTACGCCGAGCTGGGCCGGCTCGTCGGGCTCTCCGGGCCCAGCGTCACCGACCGCATCAACCGGCTGGAGGCGGCGGGCGTCATCATCGGCTACCGCGCCACCGTCGACTCGGCGTCGCTCGGCCTCGGTGTCACCGCGCTGATCGGCATCTCGCTCTCGGACGCCGCCGACCACGAGGACGTCGCGCACCGGCTGCGCGGTCTGAGCGAGATCGAGGACTGCTGGTTCATCGCGGGCGACGACTCGTACATGCTCAAGGTCCGCGCCGGTGATGTCGACGGTCTGGAGAAGACGATCCGTCGCCTCGGCAGTACGAAGGGCGTGTCGCGGACCCGTACGACCATCGTGCTCTCCACGAAGTGGGAGAACCGGGTCGGCGAACTTCCCGACGAAACCTAGGCGTACGGTTGGTGGAGCCTGACAACCGGGCGTTCGGCGGACACATGGCACACACAGTGGGAGGCGCCGCATGACTGCATCTGTCATGGATGTGGGGCTCAAGCGCGAGCTGGAGGAGAAGGTCAGGGCCGGCGAGCGGCTGACGCGTGAGGACGGCATCGCCCTCTACGAGTCGGACGACCTGGCCTGGCTGGGCGGTCTCGCGCACGAGGTGCGGACGCGCAAGAACGGTGACGTCGTCCACTTCAACGTCAACCGCCACCTCAACATGACGAACGTCTGCACGGCGTCGTGCGCCTACTGCTCGTTCCAGCGCAAGCCGGGCGAGAAGGACGCGTACACGATGCGCATCGAGGAGGCGGTCCGCCTCGCGACGGAGATGCGCGGCGAGAACCTGACCGAGCTGCACATCGTCAACGGGCTCCACCCGACGCTCCCTTGGCGCTACTACCCGCGCTCGCTCAAGGCGCTCAAGGAGGCGCTGCCGGAGGTCTCGCTCAAGGCGTTCACGGCCACCGAGATCCACCACTTCGAGACGATCTCCGGGCTGAGTGCCGGCGAGATCCTGGACGAGCTGATCGACGCGGGTCTCGAATCGCTGACGGGCGGTGGCGCCGAGATCTTCGACTGGGAGGTCCGGCAGCACATCGTGGACCACCGCACGCACTGGGAGGACTGGTCGCGCATCCACCGGCTCGCGCACGAGAAGGGTCTCAAGACCCCGTGCACGATGCTGTACGGCCATATCGAGGAGCCCAGGCACCGGGTCGACCATGTGCTGCGGCTGCGTGAACTCCAGGACGAGACCGGCGGGTTCCAGGTCTTCATCCCGCTGCGCTACCAGCACGACTTCGTCGACATGCAGGACGGCAAGGTCCGTAACCGCCTCCAGGCGCGTACGACGATGGCCACCGGCGCCGAGGCCCTGAAGACCTTCGCGGTTTCCCGGCTGCTGTTCGACAACGTCCCGCACGTGAAGGTCTTCTGGGTGATGCACGGCGTGCAGACCGCCCAACTCGCCCTCCAGCACGGCGCGGACGACATGGACGGCTCGGTCGTCGAGTACAAGATCACGCACGACGCGGACAACTACGGCACGCCGAACAAGCTCGGCCGTGAGGATCTGCTCGACCTGATCCGCGACGCCGGCTTCCGGCCCGTCGAGCGGAACACGCGCTACGAGATCATCCGGGAGTATCCGGGCCCCGACGCGGACCGGCGCGAGACGCCGCAGCCGATGCGGCTCTGATCTCCCGGCGCTCGCGTTGACCGGCCCCAGCTCGCTGAGCTGGGGCTTCTCGCGTTATGGAACGCGCTTGAGTGCTCCGGTGAGTAATGGCTAACCTAGATGGATGCCGCTTACATTCACTCTGGATCCGCCCGTCGGCCCGGCGCTGCGCGACGGCATCCTCGCCCTCTGGACGGACGTCACCGACGCGGGCGGCGCCGTCGGCTTCGTACCGCCGGTGAATCCTGACGACGTACGGGCCGAGCTGGTCAAGCACTTCGTGTCGATGGCCGAGGGACGGACCCGGCTGCTTGTCGGGCGTGACAATGACGGTGCGGGCGCCGTGGCCGCCACCGCGTTCCTCACGTTCAACACCCACGCCCTGATGCGCCACTGGCTCTGGCTCTACACCGTGATGGTCCACCCGCGGCACCAGGGCAAGGGGTACGGCCGCGACCTGATGTACGCGGCGGCCGACGCCGCCCGCGGTATCGACGGCATCGAGGCGATACGGCTCACCTGCCGGGGCGGCACCGGCGTGGACCGCTTCTACGAGTCGTGCGGCTACAAGGAGGTGGGCCGGGTCCCGGACGCGATCCGGGTGGCACCCGGCGACGACCGCGACGACATCATGATGCTGCTGCCGCTGCACTGAGCCAACCCGCCTATATGGGGCGCGGGGCGGCGTGCTTCACTGGACGGGTACGTCGCCATGAGGAGAGAGGGCCGCCGTGACCGCCGCCAGAACGAGCGCCACGATCCGCTACACCGCGATGCGCCTGGGCATCTTCGTCGGCTGCTTCGTCGTCGTCGCCACCCTGGTCCAGTTCGGCGCGCTGCCCAAGGGGCTCGGCGACTCGAACTTCGTGTGGGTGCTGCTGCTCGCGCTCGTCGTCTCCGCGCCGCTCAGCTTCGTCCTGCTGCGCAGGCAGCGCGACGAGATGTCGGCGCAGATCGTCGGCAAGGTCGACTCCGCGAAGGCCAGGCTTGAGGCGAACCGCGCACAGGAGGACGGCGGCACGACGCCGTCGGGCACGACCCAGCAGGGCGCCACCTCGTAGGGCAACGCCCCGCACAAGCCCCGCATGGGCGCTGCATAAGCGCCGCGTAAGTTTCGTCACACCCGTACGCCGTTCCCGAGTGCCCCAGCCGCCGACGCGCTGGGGCACCGGTGTTTCCAGGGGCAGTTGGCGTATCGATACCTCAAAGCAGACCTTTGAGTTCCCCAAAGCCTCGGTGTTAATGTATCGAGCATGAAGACAGCAGTGCGCCATCACGCCGCGAGCCTCCCGCTCGTGGCGCGCCTGCATGTCGACCTCTGCCGCTGCATGTCCGCGGTCTGTACGGGCTCCCTCTGATCCAAGCCCGCCCCATGCGGCGGCGCCACCGCTGACGCACGGGCGCCGCACCCCCCAGTTCCACCCCCTCGTCCCCGTATCCCCGTATGCCCAACTGGAGTGTGTCCGTGTCCGCGAATCCCGAGCCCGCCACCACCGGCAAGGCCGACCAGCCGGCCCGTTCAGGCCCAGGTCTCTCCCTCCCCAAGGTCCCGTTCTGGGCCCAGATCGTCGCCGGTCTCGTCCTCGGCGTCCTGCTCGGCTGGCTCGCCCGCAGCCAGGACATCAGCTGGCTCTACACCACGCTGGACAAAATAGGCAGCATCTTCGTCCAGCTGCTGAAGCTGGCCGTCGCCCCGCTGGTCTTCTTCGCCATCCTGGTGTCGATCACCAATCTCCGTAAGGTCAACAACGCCGCCAGGCTCGCCTCGCGCACCCTGCTCTGGTTCCTGATCACATCGCTGATCGCCGTCGTCATCGGCATCGTGATCGGCCTCGTCACCAATCCGGGCTCCGGCACCGGCCTCACCCCCAAGGACGGCGCGAAGCCCGAGGGCGCCGGCTCCTGGATCGACTTCCTGACCGGCATCGTGCCCACCGATGTGATCACCCCGTTCACCGAGCTGAACGTCCTGCAGATCGTCTTCATGGCCGCCGTCGCCGGTATCGCGGCACTCAAGCTCGGCGACCGCGCCGCGCCGATCCTCGCGCTCAGCGAGTCGGTGCTCGAACTGCTCCAGAAGGCCCTGTGGTGGGTCATCCGCCTCGCCCCGATCGGCACCGTCGGCCTCATCGGATACGCCATCGCCGACTACGGCTGGGACCTGATCGGCGACTACGCGACCTTCACCGCCGACGTGTACATCGGCTGCGCCATCGTCCTGTTCGGCGTCTACCCGCTGCTGCTGGCGACCGTCGCCAAGGTCAGCCCGATCCAGTTCTTCAAGGGCGCCTGGCCCGCGATCCAGCTGGCCTTCGTCTCCCGCTCCTCGGTCGGCACGATGCCCGTCACCCAGCGGGTGACCGAGCGGCTGGGCGTGCCGAAGGAGTACACCAGCTTCGCCGTCCCGTTCGGCGCCACCACCAAGATGGACGGCTGCGCCGCGATCTACCCGTCGCTGGCGGCGATCTTCATCGCGGAGATCTTCAACGTCCAACTCGGCATCCAGGACTACCTGCTGATCGTCTTCGTCTCGGTGGTCGGCTCGGCCGCCACGGCCGGCCTCACCGGCGCGACGGTCATGCTGACCCTGACCCTCTCCACGCTGGGCCTGCCGCTGGAGGGCGTGGGCCTGCTGCTCGCGATCGACCCGATCCTGGACATGATGCGTACGGCGACGAACGTCGCGGGACAAGTTGTAGCACCGTTGATTGTGGCTGCTCGGGAGAACATCCTGGACCGAGACAAGTACAACTCGGTGCACGCTTCGCCGATTGACGAGGAGTCCGAGCCCCGCGAGCCGAAGAAGAAGGTTGCTGTCCAAGCCGCTGTGTAAGCAACAACGCTTAGACGCCGCCCGCGTCCCCGCTCTGTCGGGGGTGCGGGCGGCTTCGTTTGTCCTGTCGCGTGTGGACGCGTCGCGGGGGAAGCGGGCGCGCAGTTCGTTATCTCGTTCGTTGGCGACTGACAGGAGGTGGCCTGCAGGACTGTTCCACGATTATGGATGTTGGCGAACACTGTGCACGGTGGCCCGCCTGGCCGGTCGGCGGTATCTGAGGGAGTTGGTAGGGGCATGCCGTCTGGTGCTGAGCGGAGCGTGGGAGAAGCCTTCACGTCGGCGGTCGCTACGAGGGTGGTGGCTGCGGCATGCCGGCAAGCGGGGCTCGATGGTGGTGGGGCCGGTCTGATCCGCCTCGGTGAGAACGCTCTGTTCCGCCTGGAGGCGCATCCGGTGGTGGTCCGGATCGCTCGGTCGACCGAGTATCTGGAATCCGCCCGGGGCGAGGTCGCCGTGTCCCGCTGGCTGGCCCGTGAGGGCTTCCCGGCGACACGGGTTCTGGATGATCTGGAGCAACCCTTGATCATCGACGGTCACCCGGTGACCTTCTGGCACCTGATCGAGGAGAGCAACCGGAAGCCTACGTACGGAGAGCTGGGAGCGATCCTCCGCGACCTCCACTCACTGAGCCTGCCCGCTTCCCTGAGTCTGCCTCCGTACCCGGTGCTGGACCGGACGGACCTGCGCATCAAGGCGGCGACGGAGATACCGGAGGACGATCGCGCGTTCCTGCGTAAGCGCGCGCGTGAACTCCGGGGCCAGGTTGGGGATTTGAGCTTCGAGTCGCGGAAGGGGCCCGTGCATGGGGACGCTCACGTACAGAACCTCATGGTGGACCGCAATGACCGGGTGGTCCTGATCGACCTGGAGAGGTTCAGTTACGACCACCCTGAGTGGGATCTGATGGTCACGGCCACGGAGCATCACAGCTTGGGTTGGCAGACGCCGCAGGAGTATGGGGCGTTCGTCGGTGCGTACGGTCGGGATCTCCGCTCGTGGGTGGGGTTTCCCACCCTGCGGTCGTTGCAGGAGTTCAACATGACGACGTGGCTGATGCAGAACGTTTCGGAGAGCGATGAGACGGCAGCGGAGTACATGCGTCGTATCGCCTCGCTCCGCGACGTGGACGCGCCGCGCGACTGGAATCCGGGCTGATCCTGCTTACTCCTCGTTGAGGGATTGCATCGCGGCTTGCATGTCCCCGTTGAACTGCTGGACCGCAGGGTTGTGCGCGTGGACCGACACCTCACGCTGGAAGTCACTGACGTAGCGCTGAAAGCGCGCGGACTGAAGGGCGTCGCCTGCTTCGACGGCAAGGCCGGCGGTCGTCACCGCTGCCTCAAGGTCGCCTTTGAGTAGCTGGCTCTGAGCGAGAACCATGCGGCAGAAGCCCAGTGTCCGTGCGTACTTGGGGTCGGTCAGTTCAACGGCGCGCTCTGCGAACCGGACAGCATCAAGCCCCTGTCCGAGATCCCGGAAGCAGTGGCAGAACTCGCCGATCAGCTCGGCCTCGTCCATGTACGACAGCCACTCAGGGTCTTCGGCACTGTCGGCGCGCTCGAAGAACCGCTCCGCCTCGTTCATCGCACGCCCGGCGCCTTTGTGATCTCCTGAGGTGGAGAGCGCGCGAGCTTCATGCGCGGAGAACAAGGCCATGGCACGTGGTGTCGCGGTGGATCGTCCGCCTTCCACAGAGGCGCGGGCGAGCATGACGGCGCGTGGTGCCTGGCCAAGGTAGTTGGCCTGGTGGCTCATGTTCGAGAGGATGCGAGCGCCCATCACACGGCCGCCGATGACCTGCGTCAGACGGAGCGTCGACATCATGTAGCGGTCTGACAAAGCGTGGTTGCCGCTGTCGTACGCGCTCCACGCGAGGAGCTGGGACATCTCTGATGCGGCCTGGAAGAGAGCTTCCCCGACCTTGGCGCTGTAGCTGGCGCTGAGCAAGGGCAGTACGTCTTCGCGGAAGTAGTGGCGGAATGCCTTGTGTGCGTGGCCACCGCCGAACTGGAAATCAAGCTGCATGAAGAATCCGGCGGCGGTGCGGATCGCGGCGACGTCACGCATACCGACTCGGCGCGTGGTAGGCGCATCTGTGGGCAAGCCGTCCGGGCGCGAGACGAGCCACGCCAGAGCAGCCGATTGCACATCACTGTCGGGCAACGGGGCTTCCTCACCCTGCCCGTCCTCCGGGCGCTGATGCGTGAGGGTTTCCAAGGTACTCAGCGTCTCGGCCAGGGACCCGGCGTAGCGGGTGGCGCCCACGGGCACCCGCGCCGGCACTGCACCGGGGAAGCCCAGATCCTTCGGCGTGATCTTCCGTCGGAGCTTGTCGCTCAGCGCTTCGGCCACGTACCCGGCGGTCTGATGCTGAATACCGCCACCGTCCAACCACCGTTGAACGGCAACGTGCGTCGTACCCAAGTGGTCGCCGTGCCGCTGGGCCATTTCGCGAACTCTCTTGGCCAGCCCTTTGTTTGAAGCTCCGGCTTCTGCCATGACAGCGGCCAACAGATGGTTCGGGTCTTTGCTCACGCTCTGCTGTCACCCCCGATATCACGTTAGGTGTTCATCCTGTCACAGCAGCATTCGCCGAGACGGGGTTCGTCGTGAACCCCTTGGGCGGAGCCTTCCGAACCCCCGGTGTGCACACGAACCCCTTTGTGAACACTGCCGCCTGGCCAAAGACGGTCGTTGACTGACTGTCGAGACAAGACACCCCGGCGATGCGTGACGGCACCCCGGGGCATGGCCCACCTGGTGAAAGCAGGTCGACATGCGGAACCATATCGGCAGGATTTTCGGGCGGCTGATCAGCCTGTTACGCCCCCGGCGAGGCCACCACCGTGCAGTGGATGCGCCGACGATGGCATTGCCTCGCGTGCGTGACCCGTACGTCTGGCCCATGATGCGCGGCGAGGATGTCCGACTGGTCCGGCCGTACGTCCTGGCTCATGAGCGCCGGCTCGAACGACACGAATGCCGCTGCCAAGCGGGACTTCGGTGCGCCGTCCACGGGTTGGCGGTGTCAATGTGAGTACACAGGCACGACTGCTCCCGTGGCCGGGCGAGGACGGCCAACGCTCCTACCTGGTCACGGACGACGGCCAGAGCTATCTGTCCACGCTGGCCAACGAGATGGAAGAGGTCCAGCTCCAGACTGGTGTCACCTTGCTGGACCATGCGGCGGCGATGCTTCGGGACGACAAGGTCAGCACCCGAGAGTTGTGCTTCCTCAGCACGCGACTGAGCGAGGCCCTGCGCGACGCGCTACGCGTGGCGGAGAGCAGAGGATCTCGACTCCCGTCACCGAACGAGGAAGACGAACCAGAAGACGTCGCGCCCGTGACGAGGGATCACCGGGACGAACCCAGCCCCACACGGACCACCGAAACGGCAGATCGGCCCAGATCTCATCCGGTCCCCGACCCGTAGGCCCACCGCTCGCACAACACCGGACCACCCCCGCGCCTGGAAGCAACGGGGATGGTTCGGTTGGGGACCGCTCTCTAACGATCACGAACCCCGGTGCCAATGGCACCGGGGTTCGTGGTCATGTCTTCTTGCCGCAGGGCCTGATGGGGATCTCTGAAATCGGCCAGGGCCGCTCGTCGCCTCACTTGCTCCGTCGTTCAAGCGAGTGGGGAGTTCCAGCGAGCGCCTCGCAGGTTGTCTGCCGGGCCGCCCGCTCGTGGAGTGTGCGGGTGGCTGTGTCACCGTCCGTGGACGCCGTTTGGACGTGGTTTCGGGAGTCACTCAGCGCCGCAAGGCATGATCAATGTCGGTGACTGTTGATGTCGCTCGTATGTTCGTCAGCGGCCCTGCTTGTCTTCTCTCGACGGCCGGGGGCTTTTGACTTGCAGACCGCCACGTCTCGACAGGGCGGTACGGCAGCCAGAGTTGAACAGAAGAGAGGGCAACCCGTCAGCGAGCAGGGTCGGCCGCGCCGGCCGGGCCGCTATCTTCGGGGAAGCTTCTTTCCGGGCCGAGCGGGTGTTCCTCCCACAGGAAGGCCTGCCAGCCCTGGCCGGGCGAGCCGGAGAGGGCAACGACGCCGGTGTTGCCCAGCGGGTGGCTGGACGCGTACGCCGCATCGACGTTGGCCGCTCGGGCTGCCACCCACGCCCGGATCATCGCGCCGTGACTGACCATGGCCACCGTCTGCGCCCCTGTTCCCGCTGCCTCGGCGACGACCGCGTCGAAGCGGCCCAGGGCCTCCACGCCGTTCTCGCCGCCGGGCATCCTGCGGCCGGTGTCCCCTTCGGCCCAGGCGAAGGCGGTGGAGAGGTAGGCGGCGACAGCATCGTCATCGCCACGCATCTCCAGGTCTCCGGCAGCCAGCTCCCGGATCCCGTCCCGGACCTGAACCTCCAGCCCCGTCGCGCCGGCCAATGGCGCTGCGGTCAGCTGGGTGCGCACCAACGTGGAGACGTACAGGGCATCGATCTGCTCCGCCTCCAGAGCCTGCGGCAGCGCGGCGGCCTGCTCCTGCCCCAGCGGGGTCAGCGCGGGCCCCGGTGCCTCGGTGTCCAACAGGTGCTTGAGGTTCGACGGAGTCTGGCCATGGCGTATGAGGAGCAGACGCATGCGGGATTACCTCCACAGGGCGGAACAAGTCGCTCCACTCTGCCACCAGAGCCTTTGTCCCCAGCGCGAGGGGACCGGCACCGGTCACCCTCATGCTGCCATCGGCGGCCTGCACGGAGGACTTCCCGGTTGAACGGGTTAGACGTCGGCCCTCTGGCCACATCGACGTGGTGTTCGCGGTGGCTCCCGCGCTGAGATGCAAAGCCGGTGCGGGCCGTGCCGGCCGGTCAAGGGCCCCTACGGCGGCGCCACGCGCTGGCCTTCGGCCTTTGTCGCGCCCGTCCGCAGGTCAGGGGCTCTGTGGGTGGGGAGATCCACTGAGCAGGTCTGGGCTCCCTCCGAGCAGGGGGTGGCCGCTTTCAAAGAGCGCCATCAGGGCCGGACACGGTCAATCGTCAGCCAGCCTGCGGGAAAGGGGCTTGTGGAGATGAACAACAACAGGGACGACGGATTCGACGGGCACGACCTGGACCCAGAAACGGTGCTGTGGGTCCCCGGCGAGGAACTACGTGGCGGTTGGCTGGCGAGACGCAGCCAAGCCCCGACAGAACTCAGCAACGCCCTGACAGCGGCAGCCATTGACACGACGGGCGCCCACCTCCGCGCCAGCGCCTCAACGGATGGCTCGGGCGTGTTGTGACTGGAGCTAGGCTGTTTCGTTCGGATCATCTGATCGTTACCCTCATGGTCAAGACGCGCGTCAAGATCGCGCAGTCCGGTGCGCCCCAGGCGCCCGTGGCTGGTCCCCGGGCCAGGGAGAAGCGGTCCGTCAGCACGGACGCAGAAGGCCGCAAGACGGAGACCGTCGAGGTCAAGTCGTCCGTTCCGCCCGCGCAGTGACCTGACGGACACTCCGGAGAAGAAGGGCCCCGTATGAGCAGGCTGCTGGAAGCGGTGTGTGCGCTGACCGTGGGCGTCCTTGTTGCGTTCCTTGTATGGGGTGCTGACCCTGGCGCCGTGCGGGTGGCGTGGCGGGAGGGCGAGATGAGCGGTGTGGCGGTCGTGTTCGTGGCGGCGTGTGCGCTGTGGCTGGTGCTGTGGCGCAGGCGTACCGGGCGCGGCCGGCTGGCATGGCCGCTTGTGGTGCTGCTGTGCGGTGCGGCTGTTGCGCTGGTCGTGGCGGCCATGGCCGGTTGACCGGCGCAGGCGGGCAGGTGGGGCTTCCCGTTCTTGTGGGCGGGGAGCCCCGCTGGCGTTTTCGGGCTCGTCCGTTTCGTTCGGATCATCTGATCGTTGGTCTGGGTGTGTCGTTGACTGACTCGCAGTGGGCGCGGATCGAGCCGTTACTTCCGGACCGGTCGGGAAAGCGGGGTGGACGGTGGCGTGACCATCGACAGGTGATCGACGTGATCGCGTTCAAGTTCCAGACCGGCTCGCAGTGGGTGCACCTGCCAGAGCGGTACGGCAACTGGCGGGGCGTCTACAACCGGCTGAGGATGTGGGCCGTGGACGGCACCTGGGAGCGGGTGTTCACCGCGCTCATGGCCCAGGCCGATGCCGACGAGGACCTGAACTGGGCCGTCTCGGTGGACTCGACGATCGTGCGCGCTCACCAGCACGCTGCTGGGGCCCGCCAAAAGGGGCCCCGGCCAGCGAGCCGCACGACCGTGCCATCGGCCGGTCCCGCGGAGGACTGACCACAAAGATCCATCTTGCGTCCGACGCCCACTGCCGGCCCTTGGCCTTCGTTCTCACCGCCGGACAGGCCGGCGATGCGCCCGCTTTTCCGGACGTGATGGCCCAACTTCGCGTCCCTCGCCCACGCGGGCGGCCCCGGACCAGACCGGACACGGTTCTGGCTGACAAGGCGTACTCCTCACGGGCCATTCGCGGGCACTTACGCAAGCGCGGTATTCGAGCAGTGATCCCCGTCCCGGCAGACCAGCGGGGCCACCGGCCGCGGCGCGGCAGTCAAGGTGGCAGACCCCCAGCCTTCGACCGCGAGGCATACAAACAACGCAACACCGAGAGCGATGCATTAACCGCTTGAAGCAATGGCGCGGCATCGCCACCCGCTACGAGAAGACAGCCACGATCTACCTGGCCGGACTCCACATCGCAGGCATCTTCCTGTGGTCAGCCCGATGATCCAAACGAAACGGCCTAGCTCCCGAGACGCCCGCGAGATCGCCATGCTGGCCCGTGTGGCTACGTCAACGTGCGACCGATTCTGGATGGGACTGTTGGCTCATTTGGCGCTCTACCTGCGTTCATGGCGACTCGTCATCCTGTCGGAGAGGAATCAGGCAAGTCGGTTCGCCGCGGCACAGGGCATTAGGGGGTGGCCGGTGGCTTACGTCCCGATACTCAAAGCCAAGGCAGGCGAGCTTCAGGCACTTGAGCACGCAACACCAGAGGTCCGCTCCCGCATACGCCCGGTCCTTGAGCTGGTACCTGATCCCGAGCTGGTCAGGGATCAGCTTGAGACCTTTAGCGACCGTGCGATGGATGCGATCCCAACCGGTGAGTTGTTGACCGTCGACTGCGGTGCCCTACCTGCGATCAGGGTCCTCGAAGGCGCCAGCGGAGGGCCCATCGTGCGACTGAGTGAATCGCTAGGCCTCAGAGGTGTTGACATGTGCCCGGTAGTCCGCACCAGCGACACGGACGATGTCCTGCACGAAGCAGCGGACGCCAGCAGGTCTCATCAGCGCGGTGCCTGCCTGCGAGTGGCAACAGGACCAAGTGAAGCTACACCGAACGAAGAACAGATCCGAGCAACGCTCCAGACACTCCGCCTCGCCCCGGAAGAGGTTGACCTCCTCATCGACGCAGGGCCCGTCCAACCTGGATCCGCAATGGGCGGCTTGGCAGAGCGCGTCCTGAAGCTTCTCGATCTCCTGTCGCAGTGGAAATGGCGCCACGAGTGTGTAGCTGCCGGCGCCTTCCCTGCCAACCTGACCGGCTTCCCCCGCGGCCGGGCAACGCCTGTGGCCAGGCGGGATCTAGAGCTCTGGAAACGGGTTGCCTACCACCGGCATGGCCAGACGCCAGACTTCGGAGATTTCGGCGTCACACATCCCCGCATGCCAACTCAGAGCCGCGGGACACCGGACCCGAACATGCGCTACACGACACCAGACAACTGGCAGGTTTACGTCTATCCGCGTGTACGCCCGGGAAACGACGACTTCTTCACCCTGAGCCGGGACCTCGTCTCCTCGCCCCACTGGCCCCCCACTGGCCCGCGAACATCCTGGGGGGACGCTCGGCTACACGAGTGCGCCAACCGGCAGCGACTGAAAGCAGGCGGCGGGACGCAGTGGCGAGCATGGGCGACGTCCCACCACCTGGCGATGGTGACTGCCGAGCTTGCGACCGGGGCACGCTAGCTCCTGGATAGCCGCGACCTCAGGTTCGTGATCTCTTCGTCCCGAAGCAACTTGAGTAGGGGCGCTGACTTGGGCTGGTGTAGCTCTCACATGCGCTAATGGTCCGCAGACGTCCACGCGCCTCCGCCACTGAGCCTCTTCCAAGCTGGCGGTGCTGACCGCGAGTTGGACAGTCCTGCGGAACGACGAAGCTCGGCCGGGGGCGCCGCCGCGTCGTGGCGCCGGCCGTAGGCTTGCAGCGGTTCGGCGCGTGTGGGGTGGGAGGGCGGCCAGGTGGGTTCCGCAGGGGCGGGCAGGAGCAAGCGGATGCCGCGCGAGGTGCGTGAGCGGCAGATGATGGACGCCGCCGTGGCGACCTTCGGACAGCGCGGCTACCGCGCGGCGTCGATGGACGAGATCGCCGAACTGGCCGGAGTCTCCAAGCCGTTGGTGTATCTGTATCTGAACTCCAAGGAGGAGCTGTTCACCGCGTGCATCCGGCGCGAGGCCGACGCGCTCCTCATGGCCGTACGCGCGAGCGTCGTGGAGCCGGGGCTCGCGCCGGACGAGCGACTGTGGGCCGGGCTCACCGCGTTCTTCACGCACACCGCGGAGAACCCGGACGCCTGGTCGGTGCTGCACCGGCAGGCCCGTACGCACGGGGAGCCGTTCGCCGCCGAAGTGAGAAGGATGCGGGAGGAGTTGGTCTCCTTCGTGACGGTCCTCTTCCGGGACGCGGCCCGCGCGCAGCCCGCGTCGCCCGATCTGGCGGACCTGGGTGAGCGGGACGTCGCCGGGATCGCGCAGGCACTCGTCGGCGCCGCCGAGGCGCTGGCCGGGTGGGCGAACGAGACGCCGGACGTCTCGGCCAAGGAGGCGGCGTCGACGCTGATGAACTTCGCCTGGACGGGGCTGGGAAGGCTGCTGGACGGCGAGCGCTGGTCGGCCTGGTCGGCGGGCGACTGAGCGATGCGAGAACGGCTGTCTTGATTTCACGACCGGCTCCCGATTTACTCGCCGGATCGGAGCCCCACGCTCCGCGCAGAGATGAGGGAACAGCGCGTGTCCGCAGACGTGCCCGCCGACGCCCAGGCGTCCCCGCCCGCGTTGTCGCCCGCGCTGTCGTACGTCGAGCCCGAGAAGCTCTGGGTGGACGGAGTCGTACGCCAGGTCTCCGTACCGCTCCTCGTGCCGCCCGTCCCCGACGGCTCCCTCGCCGACATCCCCTTCGACAACGCGCAGGACGCCCCGGACGAAGCCGTCCTCAGCCGTAAACACGCCGACGGCCACTGGCGGGACGTCACCGCCGCCGCCTTCGCCGACGATGTCCGCGCCGTCGCCAAGGGGCTGATCGCCGAAGGGCTGCGGCCCGGCGACCGGCTCGCGATCATGGCCCGTACGACCTACGAGTGGACGCTTCTCGACTTCGCGGCCTGGGCCGCCGGCCTGGTCACCGTCCCCGTCTACCCCACCTCCTCCGCCTTCCAGACCCGCTGGATCCTCCAGGACTCCGGCGCCGTCGCCTGCGTCGTCGAGAACGGGGCACAGGCCCTGCTGATCAGCCGTGAGCGCACACGCCTGCCGGACCTCGCCCATCTCTGGACCTTCGACACGGGCGCCGTCGACACACTGCGCGCGGCCGGTGCCGACGTGTCCGACGCGGAACTCGACGCGCGCCGCGCCGCGCTCTCGCCCGCGTCCCTCGCGACGCTCGTCTACACCTCCGGCACCACGGGAAGCCCCAAGGGCTGCGTCCTCACGCACGCCAACTTCTTCGCGGAGGTGGACAACTGCATCGAACTGCTGCACCCCGTCTTCAAGTCGGTGAGCAAGGAGCCCGCCTCCACGCTGCTCTTCCTGCCGCTGTCCCACATCTTCGGGCGCATGGTCGCGGTGGGCTGTCTGCGCGCGCGGGTGCGGCTGGGGCACGCGCCGTCGCTGCGCACGGCCGACCTCATCGCCGATCTCGCGGGCTTCCGGCCGACCTTCCTGCTGGCCATCCCGTACGTCCTGGAGAAGGTCTTCAACACCGGCCGCGCCACCGCCGAGAAGATGGGCCGGGCCGCGTCCTTCGACCGCGCCGCGACGATCGCGCGGCGGTACGGGCGGGCCGTCGAGGCCGCCGCGGCCGGTACGGGCTCCGGCCCCGCGCTGCCCCTGCGAGCCGCCCGCGCGCTCTACGACCCGCTGGTCTACCGGCGGATACGGGCCGCGCTCGGCGGCAAGGTGGTGCAGGCCATCTGCGGCGGCTCCCCGCTGGGGCGTTCCCTGGCCGCCTTCTACGCGGGCGCGGGAATCACGATCTTCGAGGGGTACGGCCTGACGGAGACCACCGCCGCCGCCACCGTGACGCCGCCGCTCAAACCCCGGCTGGGCACGGTCGGCTGGCCGCTGCCGGGCACGTCCGTACGGATCGCCGACGACGGTGAGGTGCTGCTGCGCGGCGGCCAGATCTTCGCCGGCTACTGGGACAGGGAGCGTGCCGAGCCCGTACCGGTCCTCAACGACGGCTGGTTCGCGACCGGCGACCTGGGCGCGCTGGACGACGACGGCTATCTCACCATCACCGGCCGCAAGAAGGACATCATCATCACCTCGGCCGGCAAGAACGTCGCCCCGGCCCCGCTGGAGGACTGGCTGCGCGCCCACCCGCTGATCGCCCAGTGCCTGGTGCTCGGTGACAACCGTCCGTACGTCACGGCCCTGATCACCCTGGAGGCGGACGGGCTCGCGCACTGGTGCCAGATGAAGCGGAAAGAGCATCTGACACGGGAGGAGCTGGTCACGGACGAGGATCTGCTCGCCGGGCTGCGACGGGCGGTCGACGAGGCCAACCGGCTGGTGTCCAGGGCCGAGTCGATCCGCCGCTTCCGGGTGCTGCCCGTCTCGTTCACGGAGGAGGGCGGGCAGTTGACGCCGTCGCTCAAGGTGCGGCGGGCGGCGGTCGTCGAGGAATTCGCGGCGGAGATCGAGGAGTTGTACGGGTAGCGGTCCGCCCGGCGGTCACACCCTCCGGCGGGGCGCCATCAACTGCTCCCGCAGCGCCGTCAGTTGATGGGACGACTCGACCGCGCGCGTCTCGTCCAGCGTGGTGAGCGCCAGCAGCAGGACATCCGCCACCACCAGCCCCGTCAGGGATTCCGCCGTGATCCCGGTCGGTGTGTGCGGCGCGGTGAGGACCGCTTCCACCCGGCTCGCGAAGGTCTCGCCCAACTCGTCGGTCACCAGCACGACTTTGCCGCCGACCGCCCTGGCCCGCTCCACCAGCACGGTCAGTTCTATGAGTTCGCGCCCCGGCTGGAAGATCACGATCGCGTCCCCCTGCCCCACCGCCAGCAGCGCGTCGGCCAGCGCGAAGCCCGTCTCGCCGACGAAGCGGGCCCGGCGGCCGATCCGGCCCATCGCCAGCGCCAGATGCCTGGCCGCCAGTTCGGAGGCCGCGACGCCGTAGCAGAACACCTCGCGCGCCGGGGCGAGCGCGGCCACCGCGCGCCGCAGCGCGTCCGGTTCGGTGAGGCGGCTGCCGTGGTCGACGCGCTCCCGCGCCTCGTCGAAGACATCGCGCCAGATGGCGTCCAGGTCCCGGCCGACACGGTCGATGCGCTGCTTGAGCCGCACCTCGGGGGCGACCGCCGCCGTGAAGTCGGCGGCCAGCTCGCGCTTGAGGGCGGGCAGCCCCGCGTACCCGAGGCGCTGGAGGGCCCGGACGACGGTCGCGTTGCTCGTGCCGCTCGCCGCGCCCAGCTCCTGGGCCCCGGCGAAGAGCAGCTGCTCGACCGGGGCGCTGGCCAGGTACTGCGCGACGGCCCGCTCGGACGCCGACAGCTCCTCCCACTGGTCGCGCACCACGGCCCGCAGCCGGGTCACGCCCGCGCCGGACTCAGGGCCGGCCGGCTGTCCGGACTCTGGAATTTCCATTACACCCATTGACTTCCCTGTTTCCGCCATTACTCTCCTGGGCAACGCATTCCAAGAGGAACGATCCCTGAAATCGACATTACAGGACTTCGGGTTCGCGTTCCGTCGCGAGGAGAACAATGGCACCCCGCTCCCTTCCGGTCATCGAGATCTCCGGCTCACCGCGCGAGCGCGGCCGGCAGTACGGCGAGGCCGTACGTCCCCAACTGCACGCCGCGCTCGGCTACTACACGGAGGCCTTCGGCCAGTCCGCCGGACTCACCTGGGACCGCGTCACCGCACGTGCCGAGCGCTGGCTCGACCCCGTCGAGGCCTACGCCCCCGACCTCGTGGAGGAGATGCGCGGCATCGCCGACGGCGCGGGCGTGAGCCTGCTCGACGTCCTCGCGCTCAACGCCCGAGGCGAGGTCATCTACGACAGGTCCTTCGCCTCGATGAGCGAGAACGGCGCCCCCCTGACCGACGAGGAGGACCCCGCCGACGGCTGCACGTCCTTCGCCGCGTACGGCGCCGCCAGCGGCGACGGGCACGTCTACGCGGGCCAGAACTGGGACTGGCGCGCGGGCGTCGGCGACACCGTCGTCATGCTGCGGATCGTCCAGCCGCCCAAACCCACCCTGATCATGCAGGTGGAGGCCGGACAGGTCGGCCGCCAGGGCGCCAACTCGGCCGGGATCGCGCTCAACGCCAACGGCCTCGGCGGCCGGTTCGACGACACGGTGGGCCTGCTCCAGACCGTCGTACGCCGCGCCGTGCTCGACCAGCCCACCATCACCGACGCTCTCGACGTGCTCTGCCGCACCCGCGCCCACATCGCCAGCAACGCGCTGCTCACCTGCCGCGAGGGCTTCGCCATCGACCTGGAGACCACACCCGCCGGGCACGGCTGGCTCTACCCCACCGACGGCCTGCTCGTGCACGGCAACCACTACCAGGCGGGCGTCCCCGCCGCACTCGCCGCGGGCTACCGCCCCATGTCGTCCGACTCCCTCGTCCGCGTCCCGCGCGCCGAGGAAGGGCTGCGCCGACTGCGCGGCTCCACCGGGCCCGACGAGTCCCGCGAGCTGATCAAACAGGCGATGTCCGACCACCTCGGACTGCCCGAATCGCTCTGCACACACCCCGACCCGAGGCAGCCGCCGCTCCGGCACTGGACCACCCTCGTCTCCTCCTGTGTGGACCTGACCAGCGGCGATTACCACGCCACGGCTGGTACGCCCTGCGACCGGGACTACCAGCACCTGCCCTGGAACCTGTACGACGGTCCCTATGGAGACCGCCCGTACGACCCCGCGTACGACCCCGCTCACGAGAGCACCGAAGCCCACGCCCCGCACTCCGCGATGTCCACCACAGGAGCCCAGCGATGAGAAGCACCCGCACCACCGCCACGGCCGCCCTGGCCGTCGCGGTCCTGCTGACCGCCGCCGGCTGTAGCGGCGCCGACCAGAGCGGCACCGACGGCAAGACCGCCGACGCCGCCTCCCTCAAGCTGTCGGCGACCACGCCCGCCGCGAAGGGCGGCCTCACGCAGGCCAATTGGCTCCTGGAGGACGAGCCCGACTCCCTCGACCTCGACACCCAGGGCACCAGCGCGGGCCGCGTCGTCCTCACCAACGTCTGCGAACGGCTCTACCAGCTCCAGCCGGACATGTCGGTCAAGCCGCTGCTCGCCGAGAAGGCCGCGACCCCCGACGACCGCACGCTCGTCCTCACCGTCCGCGACGGCGTCACCTTCCACGACGGCACGGACATGACCGCCGACGACGTCCTCTACAGCCTGAAGCGGCACGCCGACCCGGACATGGAGCAGAGCGACGAGTTCACCAACGTCGCGGCCATGAAGAAGACCGGCGACCGCGAGATCACCGTCACCTTCAAGCAGCCCGACGCCCTCTTCACCAAGGCGCTCGCCGGCGACGCCGGCCTCGTCTGGAACCAGGAGCAGGTGGAGAAGTCCGGCGAGGACTTCGGCACACCCGGCCAGCCGGACGCCTGCTCGGGGCCGTACGAACTCGCGAGCTGGAGCTCCGGCGACTCGATCATCATCCACAGCTACGACGAGTACTGGGGCGAGAAGGCGCTCACCGAGAAGGTCGTCTTCCGCTGGGCCTCGGACAGCGCCCTCGTCAACGCCGTGACGACCGGCGCCGCCGACGGCGCGTACACCGAATCGCCCAACACAGCATCCGCCCTGCGCGGCAGGAAGGGCATCGACCAGCACTACGGCCCCTCCACCGCCTCCCTCGTCCTCATCCCGACCGAGCGCGGCGGACTGAAGAACGAGGCCGTCCGCCAGGCGCTGTCGCTCGCCCTCGACCGCGACGGCATCGCCAAGTCCGGTTACGGCGGCCTCGTCGAGCCGTGGGCGACACCCGTCGGCGCCGGGGCCTGGGGGTACGAGAAGCCCGCCTTCGAAGCCGCGCAGAAGGAGATCACGAACGCTCCCGACAGCCCGTCCGCCGACGATCTGACCCGCGCGAAGAAGCTGGTCGAGGAGTCGGGCGTGAACAAGGCCGAGCCGATCGTCATCGGCACCGACGCCAGCCAGGGACGGACGGTCGTCGCCAACGCGACCCGCTCCGCGCTCCAGCGGATCGGGCTCAAGGGGCAGATCAAGACCGTGCCCACGGCGCAGTTCGAGCAGTTCTACAGCGACCCGCAGGTCCGCTCCGAGATCGACCTGCTCGTCGGTGACTGGTACATCTCCAAGTCCGACCCGATCGGCTTCTACGACAACGGGCTCTCCGACTCCTCCAACAACTGGGTCGGCTTCAAGGACGCCGCGTACGACGCCCAGGTCAAGAAGGCCCTCGGCACCCTCGACGACGCCGAGCGCGCGAAGCTCGTGGTCGACGTCCAGCGCGCGTTCACCGACGCGGCCGTCTGGATCTCGGTCGCCCAGGTGCCGTCCGTGCTGGTGCTGAACGACAAGCTGACCGGGCCGCCCGCCTCCATGGCGTACCTGTACTACCCGTGGGCCGCCCAGCTGGGCACCAAGAGCGCCGACAGCGCCTCCGGCACCGGCATCGGGAAGGGCTGACCGCCATGCTCGCCCGGATTTCCAGGCGCCTCGCGGGCCTCCTCGCCACTCTCTTCGCCGCCTCGTTCGTGATCTTCGCGGCCGTGTACGCGGCACCCGGCGACCCGGCCGTCTTCCTGGCCGGCGGCCGGGACAAGCTGACCCCGGAGAAGCTCGAACTGGTCCGCCGGCAGTACAACTTGGACGAACCGCTCGCCGTGCAGTACGGCCGCTGGCTCTGGGACGGCGTCCATCTCGACCTCGGCCGCTCCTTCAAGTACAGCGACCAGGTGTCCGACCTGCTGGCCGCCCGGCTCCCCACCACGCTCTGGCTGGTGGCGTACGCGACCGTCCTGTTCGTCGTCATCGGCGTCGGCGCCGGTGTGCTCGCCGCCGTCCGGCGCGGCACATGGGTCGACTCGACGGTCGTCGGCGGTACGACGCTGGCCGCGTCCGTCCCGTCCTTCGTCTCCGCCATCGCGCTCGTCGCGCTGTTCGGCGTCCAGCTCGGCTGGTTCCCCGTCACCGGCGGCGGCGAGGGCCTCTCCGGCAGACTGCACCATCTGACCCTGCCCGCCGTCTCCCTGGCACTCGGCGCCCTCGCGCTGATCAGCCGGGTCACCCGGCAGGCGATGGTCGACGCGGGCGCCGCCGACCACGTGGAGGTGGCGCGCGCCTCGGGCCTGCCCGAACGCGACATCGTGCGCAGACATGTGCTGCGCAACGCGCTCGGCCCCATCGTCACCATGTGCGGGCTCGTCATGGCGGGCATGCTCGCCGGCACCGTCGTGGTGGAGACGGCCTTCGGCATCAGCGGCATCGGCTCGCTGCTCGTCGGCGCCATCAACACCCACGACTTCCCGGTCGCCCAGGCGGTCCTGCTGGTGATGGTCACCGGCTACATCGTGGTCACCACCCTCGTCGACCTCCTCCATCCGCTGCTCGACCCGCGAGTGAAGGAGCGTGCGGCATGACGGCGCTGACCCTCACCCCCGTCGGCGGGCCCCGGCCCCGCCACTCCCTGAGCGTCCGCGTCGCAGGCGGGTTCCTCGTCCTCGTCGTCCTGGCCGCCGTCCTGGCACCGCTCATCGCGCCGTACGCCCCCGACGCCATCGACCTTTCCGCGTCACTGGTCGGCACCTCGGGCGACCATCCGCTCGGCACCGACTCCTCGGGCCAGGACCTGCTCTCGCGGGTGCTGTACGGGGCGCGTACGAGCCTGATCGCGCCGGTCCTGCTGCTGGGCCTCGCGGCGCTGCTCGGCGTCACCCTCGGCACGCTCGCCGCCTGGCGCGGCGGCTGGGTGGACACGCTCGTCTCGCGGATCACGGACGTCATGTACGCGTTCCCCGGACTGCTGTTCACCGTCCTGATCATCGCGGTCTTCGGCGCCGGGATGACCACGTCCGTAGTGGCACTGGGCCTCGCCTACACGCCCACCGTCGCCAAATACACCCGGTCCGTGGCGCTCGCCGAGCGCCGCAAGCCGTACATCGACTCCTACCGGGTCCAGGGCATGGGCGGCGCGCGGATCTGCGCGCTGCACCTCGTGCCCAACCTGGGGCGCTCCATCGTGGGCTATCTCGTCGTGCTCTTCGGCGAGGCCCTGATGTCCCTGGCGACCCTGTCCTACCTCGGCTTCGGGGCCCAGCCCCCCAGCTCCGACTGGGGGTTGATGGTCCAGGAGGGCCAGGCCGCCGTCGTCCAGGGCGCGTTGCTCCCGGCGCTCGTGCCGGGCGTGGCCATTGCCCTCGTCGTGGTGTCCTTCAACGTCGTCGGGGTGCGGGCCGCCGACCGACTCGGCAGCGGGAGGTAACCGCATGCTCCTCGACATCGACCGACTCACCGTCCAACTCCCCGGCGCAGCCCGGCCCGTGCTCACCGACGTCACCCTGCGGGTGGCGAGCGGCGAAGTCGTGGGCCTGGTCGGCGAGTCGGGCTCCGGAAAGTCCACCACCGCCAACGCGGCGCTGCGCCTGCTGCCGGGCGACGCCACGGCCACCGGCCGGATCAGCGTCGACGGCACGGACGTACTGGCCCTCAGCGGCGACGCCCTGCGCGCCCACCGCTCCCGTACGGTCGCGATGGTCCACCAGGACCCGCGCTCGGCCCTCAACCCGGTGCGCCGCGTCGGCGACTTCCTGACCGAACGGCTCCGGGGCGCCGGCACCGACCCGCGCACCGCCCGCGCCCGCGCGGTCGAACTCCTCGGCGCCGTCGGCCTGTCCGAGCCGGAACGGCGGATACGGCAGCGCCCGCACGAACTGTCCGGCGGCATGCTCCAGCGCGTCGTCATCGCGGGCGCGCTCGCCACCGAACCGCGCCTGCTGCTCGCCGACGAGGCGACCAGCGCGCTGGACGTCACGACGCAGGCGGAGATCCTGGCGCTGCTGCGGTCGGTGCGGAGCATCGGCGACGGGCAGCCGCCGGGGATGCTGTTCATCACGCACGACCTCCAACTGGCCGCCGCCTACTGCGATCGCGTGTACGTCATGTACGCGGGCCGGGTCGTCGAGGAGGGGTCCGCCGGCGAACTGTTCGCCCGGCCCCGGCACCCGTACACGCGAGGGCTGCTCGACTGCTCGCCGACGCTGGAGACGGAGATACGCGAGATCCGCCCCATCCCCGGCCGGCCACCCTCGCTCGCCGACGCCTTCACCGGCTGCGAATTCGCCTCGCGCTGCCCGCTGGCGGAGGCCGCGTGCGAGACCTGGCGCCCGGAGCCGGTCGCGCTGGACAGCGGCGGTACGGCGGCCTGCCGCAGGCTGCCCGTCACGGAAGGAAGCGTGCGATGAAGGACCTCCAAGACGGGCACGCCCTGGCCGTGCAGGGGCTGCGCAAGGAGTACCCGATGCCCGGCGGCGGCCGGCTCACCGCGGCCGACGCGGTGGGCTTCACCGTCCCCGCGGGCGGCTCGCTGGGCATCGTGGGGGAGTCGGGCTCGGGCAAGACGACCGTCGCGCGGATGCTGGTGGGTCTCGTACGGCCCGACGCCGGCACCGTACGGGTCGCGGGCCGCGTCCGCGAGACCCGCACACCCCGAGGCAGGTCGGCCCGGCTGGCCAGGGCCAGGGAGATCCAGATGGTCTTCCAGGACCCGTACGTCTCGCTCGATCCCCGGCTGACGTCCCGTCAATGTCTCACCACCGCACTGCGGTTGCACGGTCGCGGCGACTCACTGGCCGACGGGCTGCTCGACCGTGTGGGGCTCGGCGCCCGCGAGGCCGGGGCCCGTCCGCACGGGATGTCCGGCGGTCAGCGGCAGCGGCTCGCGATCGCGCGGGCACTGGCCGTCGACCCGAAGGTGCTGGTGCTCGACGAGGCGGTGGCCGCGCTGGACGTGTCCATCCAGGCGCAGATCCTCCAACTGCTCGGCGAGATCCGCCGGGACACCGGTGTGGCGCTGGTCTTCGTGAGCCACGACCTGGCCGTGGTGCGGCACATCACGGACGAGGTGCTGGTGATGCGGCGCGGCACGGTGGTCGAACAGGGCCCGACGGACGGGGTGTTGGCGGCGCCGACCCATCCGTACACCCGGCGCCTGCTGGCGTCCGTGCCCAGGCCGGGCTGGGACCCGGCGGCGGTGGGGGCCTCGTAGACCGTAGAAGAAAGGCAGGAGCCCTGCTCCCCGCACTGGACAGGTGGGGACAGGGCTCCTTGATACTGCTTGTTTTTCCGTGCGCGATCTTCCGGCCCGGGCAACCAGGCCGCCCTGGCGACTAGGCCGGGGTTACGTTCTCCGCCTGCGGGCCCTTCGGGCCCTGGGTGACGTCGAAGTTCACGACCTGGTTCTCCTCAAGGGAGCGGAATCCGGTCGCGTTGATCGCGGAGTAGTGGACGAAGACATCCGGGCCGCCGCCGTCCTGGGCGATGAAGCCGAAGCCCTTTTCAGCGTTGAACCACTTGACGGTTCCGGTAGCCATAAGCCCTCCTTGGGCCAAAGGGTTGCCCTGCTCCAGAACCTGCAAACAAGTCTGAAAACTACAAAAGCCTGCGGGTCACATGCTCCGCAGGCTCTGTACTGCAAGGGAAACCAAACTGCAACTTGCGGCGAGCCTAGCACGGTGCTCACGGGCAGCGGTAGGGGGAAAGATCACCCAAAGATCACCTCACCCCAACGTTTGAAGTAGGCCCCGGACGGCGGGCGTGGCGGGTGTCCTGACGTGCGAAGGAGACGCGCCCGGGACCCCCACTCGGCACCCCCGCCCCGCCCCACGCGCCCCACAGGACTAGCCTCGCGGTGTGGACAGCTCTTCTGACAGCACAGCAGGCCCCGCGGCGGACGGCAGTGATCACCCCCGCGTCCGGCCGCGCGTCGGTCACATCCAGTTCCTGAACTGCCTCCCCCTTTACTGGGGCCTCGGCAGAACAGGCGCCCTCTTCGATCTTGAGCTGACGAAGGACACCCCGGAGAAGCTCAGTGAGCGCCTCGTGCGCGGAGATCTCGATATCGGCCCCGTCACCGTCGTCGAATTCCTCCGCAATGCCGAGGACCTCGTCGCATTCCCCGATCTCGCGGTCGGCTGCGACGGCCCCGTCATGTCCTGCCTGATCGTTTCGCAGGTGCCGCTCGACGAGCTGGACGGGGCGCGGGTGGCCCTCGGATCGACCTCACGGACCGCCGTACGCCTCGCGCAACTCCTGCTCGCCGAGCAGTACAAGGTCACGCCCGACTACTACACGTGCCCGCCCGACCTCGGAGTGATGATGCAGGAGGCGGACGCGGCCGTGCTCATCGGCGACGCCGCCCTGCGCGCCTCGCTGCACGACGCTCCGCGCCTCGGGCTCCAGGTCCACGACCTCGGGCAGATGTGGAAGGACTGGACGGGCCTGCCGTTCGTCTTCGCGGTGTGGGCGGCACGCAAGGACTACCTGGCGCGCGAGCCCGAGACGGTGCGTCTGGTGCACGAGGCGTTCCTCGCCTCCCGCGACGTGTCGCTGGAGGAGGTCACCAAGGTCGCCGAGCAGGCGGCGCGCTGGGAGACCTTCGACGCGGAGCTGCTGGAGCGGTACTTCACGACCCTCGACTTCCGCTTCGGGGCCGACCAGCTCGCGGGCGTACGGGAGTTCGCCCGGCGCACCGGACCGACGACCGGCTATCCCGCGGACCCACACGTCGAGTTGCTTCCTTCCTGAGAAGGTGGGAGCGGCAAGGACGGGAACGGGGAGGGGACGGGTATGCAGCCGCTCGACGCGGACGGGCCTCGCACCATCGGCGCGTACCGGCTGCTGGGCAGACTCGGTGCCGGCGGTATGGGCCGGGTCTATCTGGCCAGGTCGGAGGGTGGCCGTACGGTCGCCGTGAAGGTCATCCATCCGCATTTCGCGCTGGACGAGGAGTTCCGGGCCCGCTTCCGCCGCGAGGTGGCGGCGGCCCGCCGGGTCGGCGGCGCCTGGACGGCCCCGGTGCTCGACGCCGACCCGGAGGCCGCCACCCCGTGGGTCGCCACCGGCTATGTGGCGGGCCCCTCACTGACGCAGGCGGTCGCCACCTACGGCCCGCTGCCGCCGGAGGCGGTACGGGCACTGGGAGCAGGGCTCGCCGAGGCGCTGGGCGCCGTCCACGAACTGGGCCTCGTCCACCGCGACGTCAAACCGTCGAACGTCCTGCTCGCCCTCGACGGGCCCCGGCTCATCGACTTCGGCATAGCGCGCGCCACGGACGGCACCGCCTCGCTCACCTCCACCGGCGTCTCCGTCGGCTCGCCCGGCTACATGGCACCCGAGCAGATACTCGGCAAGGGCGTCACGGGCGCGGCCGACGTCTTCTCGCTGGGCGCGGTCCTCGCGTACGCCACCGCCGGAGTCAGCCCCTTCCCCGGCGACTCGTCCGCGGCCCTGCTCTACAAGGTCGTCCACGAGGAGCCCGAACTGGGCGCGCTGGACGGCGAGATGAAGGACCTGGTCGCGCACTGTCTGGCCAAGGACCCGGCCGCGCGCCCCACCCCGGCGGAGGTCGCCGCCCGGCTCGCGCCCGCGCCCGGCGGGGCCGCCGCCCTGGTGGACGCGGGCTGGCTGCCCGACCCGCTGGTACGGGAGGTCAGCCGGGCGGCCGTACAACTCCTGGACCTGGAGGCGGCGCAGCCCGTACAGCCCGCCCCCGGACAGGAGGCGCAGCCCGTACAGCCCGTGCACTGGCCCACGCCCCCGCAGCCCGACACGCCCCCGCCGACGGCCGGTTCGTTCGGGGCCGCGCAGCCGCTCGGTGAGTTCGGGGCGCCGACGTACCCGGACGCCCAGGCGCACCCGACCGGCCCGCCCGCACCATCCCGTACGCCCGACCCCCGCACCCAGGACACCGCCGACCCCCGGATGTCCCTCTCCCTCACCGCCGGCCGCGCCGGCCCCCGCCGCCGCAGGGTGAGCTGCACCGTCGCCCTCGCCGTGGCGGGAGCGCTGGCCGCCGTCACGCTGGGCGGGACGCTGCTCGTGGACCAGTTCTCGGACAACAAGTCCTCCGACTCGGCCGACCAGGGTCCGGCGGGCGGCAGCCCCAGCACGGCGGCCACGCCCGACAACCCCACCGGCGCTCACCCGGCCGTGCCCAAGGAGTTCGTCGGCACCTGGAGCGGTCCGACGACCGAGCGCAGCGGGCTGCCGCACGGCGACTACACCGTGGAGATCACCGAGGGCGAGAAGGGCGACAAGGTGCTCCGCTCGACCAGCGCCCTCTCGGTCCTCGGCGTGGAGGCCAAGTGCTACGGCGTGGGCACGCTCGTGTCGGCCACCCCGAAGGAGATCCGGATCGAGGAGTCGACCGATCCCGACCGGCCCGGCAAGGCGGGGATGTGCACGTCCACGGAGGCGGCCGCGCTGACCTTCACGCTCACCGACGGCGGTGATCTGCGGTTCGTCTCGAAGGAGGAGGCGGCGGGCAACCCGACCGGGACCCTGAAGAAGCGGTAGCCGGCGGAGGCGCAGCCGGTCGGCCGTGACCCCTGGCGTACGCTGGATCGGTCCGTAGATCCACTGATACACCGCCGAAAGGTGACGCCCCGGTGACCGAGAAGGCCGACCAGCAGTCTGTCCTCGACCGCGCTGCCGAGGGTGGCCGGATCACCCCCGAAGAGGCGCTGGACCTCTACCGTTCGGCCCCCCTCCACGCGCTCGGCTCGGCCGCCGACCGGGCGCGCCGCCGCCGGTACGCCGGTACGGAGCACATCGCCACGTACATCATCGAGCGGAACATCAACTACACGAACGTCTGCGTGACGGCGTGCAAGTTCTGCGCCTTCTACGCGGCCCCCAAGGACTCCGACAAGGGCTGGACCCGCGACCTCGACGACATCCTGCGCCGCTGCGCGGAGACCGTCGAACTCGGCGGCACCCAGATCATGTTCCAGGGCGGCCACCACCCCGACTTCGGTGTGGAGTACTACGAGAAGCACTTCGGCGCCATCAAGGCCGCGTTCCCGCAGCTGGTCATCCACTCCCTCGGCGCGTCCGAGGTCGAGCACATGGCCCGTCTCTCGGACGTCTCCGTGGAGGAGGCGATCAGCCGGATCCACGCGGCGGGCCTCGACTCGTTCGCGGGCGCCGGCGCCGAACTGCTGCCGGCCCGGCCGCGTACGGCGATCGCGCCGCTCAAGGAGTCCGGCGAGCGGTGGCTGGAGATCATGGAGACCGCGCACGGTCTCGGAGTCGAGTCGACGTCCACGATGCTCATGGGCACCGGCGAGACGAACGCGGAGCGGATCGAGCATCTGCGGATGATCCGCGACGTCCAGGACCGGACGGGCGGCTTCCGGGCCTTCATCCCGTACACCTACCAGCCGGAGAACAACAAGCTGAAGGGGCAGACGCAGGCGACGATCTTCGAGTACCTGCGGATGATCGCCATCGCCCGTCTCTTCCTCGACAACGTCGCCCACATCCAGGGCTCCTGGCTGACCACGGGCAAGGAGGCCGGCCAACTCTCCCTGCACTACGGGGCGGACGACCTCGGCTCGATCATGCTGGAGGAGAACGTCGTCTCGTCGGCGGGCGCCAAACACCGCTCCAACCGGATGGAGATCATCGACCTGATCCGCAAGTCGGGCCGGGTGCCGGCGCAGCGCACCACGACGTACGAGCACATCGTCGTGCACGACGACCCGGCGGACGACCCGGTCGACGAGCGCGTCGTCTCGCACATCTCCTCCACGGCGATCGAGGGCGGCACGGCGCACCCCGAGCTCAAGCTGCTCAACGCCAACTGAGCGGATGCCACTGACGATTCACCGGGCGGACCTGCTGCTGCCCGGTGCCGGGCGCGCGCCCCTGCCCGGCGGCGCCGTCCTGGTCGCGGGGGACGCGATCGGGGCCGTCGGCCCGTACGAGGAACTGGCCGCCGCGCACCCCGCCGCCCGGGTCAGACAGTGGCCGGGCGTCCTCACACCGGGTCTGTGCAATCCGTACGGCCCCGAACTGCTGGAGCGGGCCTACCACCCCGACCCGCGCGAGGCCGACGAGCTGGGGACCGAACCGCTCACCGGCGCCGCGCTCGCCGCGCTGGAGATGACGGAGACCCGGTGGGGCGCGAGCGCGCGGCGCGGAGTGCGGCGGCTCCTGGCGCACGGGACCGTCGCGGTCGCCGGGCCCCTGCGGCGTGAGGCGGTGGCGGACGCGGTGGCGCGCTCGTCGCTGTGCAGGCGGGAGCGGTTCGGCGATCCGCCCGGCCCGCCGACGCTGGACCCCCTCGCGGGCGGGCGGCCGGTCGAGGAGGCCTTCGTGCCGCCGACGCTGGACTTCGCGGGCCGCCAGGCCGACTTCGCCGTCTTCGCCGTCGACGGCCCGGCCGACGGCGATCCGTACGCCGCGCTGGCGCGGGCGGGCGCGGTCAGCTGCGTCGCGACCGTCCTCGGCGGCCGGCTCGTCCACCGGCGGGCGTGAGGCAGGCGCGCCGCGTCGTGGACCGCCTGCGAGAATGGCCGGCGTACCGCGGTGGACCGCGGTGGACGGCACAGAGATAACCGAGACAAGTCAGGCGGAACGCCAGTGACCCGCGCCTCCCTGGACAAGCAGCCGCACGAAGTCGCCTCGATGTTCGACGACGTGGCGGCGAAGTACGACCTCACCAACGACGTGCTCTCCATGGGCCAGGCGCGGCTCTGGCGCAAGGAGGTCGCGCGGGCGGTGAACGCCCGGCCCGCGCAGAAGATCCTCGACCTCGCCGCGGGCACCGCCACCTCCTCGATGCCCTTCGCCGCCACCGGCGCCTACGTCGTGCCGTGCGACTTCTCGCTCGGCATGCTCCGCGAGGGCAAGAAGCGCCACCCCTGGCTGCCGCAGACCGCGGGCGACGCGACGAAGCTGCCCTTCCGGGACGGCGTCTTCGACTCCGTCACGATCTCCTTCGGCCTGCGCAACGTCCATGACACGGACGCCGCGCTGCGTGAGCTGTACCGGGTGACCAAGCCCGGCGGGCAGGTCGTGATCTGCGAGTTCTCCCAGCCGACATGGGCCCCCTTCAGGACCGTCTACACGGAGTACCTGATGCGCGCGCTCCCGCCGGCGGCGCGCACCGTGTCCTCCAACCCGGACGCGTACGTCTACCTCGCCGAATCCATCCGCGCCTGGCCCGACCAGCCCGCGCTCGCCGGTCTGCTCCAGAAGGCCGGCTGGTCGAAGGTCGCGTGGCGGAATCTGACCGGCGGGATCGTGGCACTGCACCGGGGCGTCAAGGCGGCCGAAGCCTGAGCGGCGTCAAGCCCGCTCAAGCCTGAGCCGGAAGCGGTACGCCTTCCGCTTCCCCACCGGCGTCATGAACGTCTCCTCCAACTCCATCCCGAGCCGCCGGGCCACGGCGACCGAGCGGTCGTTGCGGGCGTCGACCATCGCCACGACGGTGGGGACGCCCGCCGCCCGTACCCGCTCCAGCGTCGTGTGCGCGGCGGCCGTCACATACCCCTTGCCCCAGTACGCGCGCCCGAGGCGCCACCCGATCTCGATCTCACCGACCGGCCCGAACGACGTGTGCGGCCACGGCTGCGCGCCGGTGAAGCCGATGACCTCGTCGTTCTCGTCGAGCATCGTCCAGAGGCAGAAGCCGCGCTCGGCGGCGTGCCCGCGCTGCCGGGCGGTGAACTCCTCGTACTCGGCGAGCGGCGCCGGTCCGCCGTGGAACTCCATGACGTCCGGATCGTCGAAGACCCGGTGCCAGTTTCCCGCGTCCTCCTCGGTCGGAACACGCAGCCGCACGACGGGGACCGGTCGGGTGATGTCGTTCACGGGGGCAGCCCTTCAACTCGTCGATCAATACGCCCCCCTAGACTGCACCTGTCCAGTGCCGAACTGTCCACCGTCGTCGGTACGCCACGATGGGACCCGCCAGCCGAGTCCCACGAGTCTTCGGGAGATCCCGCTGTGACCGAGCCCCTCTCCGAACACACCGCGGACGTGATCGTCGTCGGGGCCGGCCCGGCCGGCTCCACCACGGCGTACCACCTCGCCAGGTCGGGCCTGGACGTCCTGCTGCTGGAGAAGACCGCGTTCCCGCGCGAGAAGGTGTGCGGTGACGGGCTCACCCCGCGCGCCACCAAGCAGTTGGTGGGGATGGGCATCGACATCTCCGAAGAGGCCGGCTGGCTCCGCAACAAGGGCCTGCGGATCATCGGCGGCGGTGTACGGCTCCAGCTCGACTGGCCCGACCTGGCCAGCTACCCGGACTACGGACTCGTACGCAAGCGGGACGACTTCGACGAGCAACTGGCCCGGCAGGCGCAGAAGGCCGGGGCGCGGCTGCATGAGCGCTGCAACGTCGGTGCGCCGATCATCGACCCGCGCACCGGGCGTATCACCGGTGTCAACGCCAAGCTGGGCGAGGAGAAGACGCCCGTCACCTTCCACGCCCCGCTCGTCGTCGCCGCCGACGGCAACTCCACGCGGCTGTCGCTCGCGATGGGGCTGCACCGGCGCGAGGACCGGCCGATGGGCGTCGCCGTCCGTACGTACTTCACCTCGCCCCGGCACGACGACGACTATCTGGAGTCCTGGCTGGAGCTGTGGGACCGGCGTGGTCCGCAGGACCGGCTGCTGCCCGGCTACGGCTGGATCTTCGGCATGGGCGACGGCACCTCCAACGTCGGCCTGGGCATTCTCAATTCGTCGTCCGCGTTCAAGGAGCTGGACTGGCGCGAGGTGCTCAAGGCGTGGTGCGCGTCGATGCCGGAGGACTGGGGCTACACGCCGGACAACATGACCATGCCGATCCGCGGCGCCGCGCTGCCGATGGCGTTCAACCGCAAGCCGCACTACACCAAGGGCCTGGTGCTGGTCGGTGACGCGGGCGGGCTGGTGAACCCGTTCAACGGCGAGGGCATCGCGTACGCCATGGAGTCCGGCCAGATCGCCGCGGACGTCATCGTGCAGGCGCAGTCCCGGCAGACGCCGGGGCAGCGCGAGATGGCCCTCCAGCGCTATCCGCAGGTCCTCAAGGACACCTACGGCGGCTACTACACGCTGGGCCGCGCCTTCGTGAAGCTGATCGGCAACCCGAAGGTCATGAAGATCGCGACGGAGCGGGGGCTGACGCACCCGCTGCTGATGAAGTTCACGCTGAAGATGCTGGCGAACCTGACCGACCCGTCGGGCGGTGACGCCATGGACCGCGTCATCAACGGGCTGAGCAAGGTCGCGCCGAGTTCGTGATCATTCAAGCGCGGGGGCTGGCACGTTGCCGACCTCGGCTACGGGTCATCTACGGCGCAAGGTCGTTGTGCTGTAGATGAGTGTCCTATGCGTCAAGAATCGTCGACTGCCCCGTGCGCCAATGCGAGCAGGGCTCTGGCGGACATGCAACCGCCCGCCGAGCTGTGGAAGCGTGGCGGGCGGAGCGGTAGGGCGGTTCAGCGGCTGAGGGAGCGTTCGGCAACGCGGTCGAGGCGTTCGGCGAACTGCTCTGCGTCGCGGGGCGGGTTCGAAGCGTCACCCCTGAGCCCCTCGCGGGAACCGTGGGTCTCTCAATAACTGCGTGAAGTTAAAGATGTGAACTGTGTCACGTTCATGCGGTGTGACCATGCCGTACCTCCTGTGGCCCACGTTCACCCCTCGAGGACTGCCTCCTTTGATTCGTGCGCCAATCGGCCTCGCCGGTTTGGATCAGATGGCGACGCGCCACTTGCAGACCTTCGAATCGCGTGGGCGAATGGCGGACAGTGGCAGACATTGACATGTGAGGCGACTCCTCGGCCTTCGAATCTCAGGATCGGGGCCGGATCTGGGGCCGGATCGCGCGAGTAGGCTGTGAACGTCGGAGCCCCGCCGAACCCCATCGCTTCGTCGGCTGAGGAGGGTTAGGCGGGGCCACGTATCCACGCATGATGGAGGACACATGTCCCATCCTACGGGCGACGCCCTCGAACCGCACCGGTCGGGCGACGCCCTCGAACCGCATCGATCCTGGCGCCGTTTCGTGAACGTTCTGCTGCGGCGAGCGGCCCTTGGTGCCGCCTATGCGGCCGGCGGCTTGATCATCACCGTCGGCGGAGAGTGGGTCATCTCCCGAATGATGTGAGATGCAGGTCAGGGGGGCCTGGGGGCAAGGCTTCGGCCTCGGCGCCGCTACGAAGCGGTGCCGAGGCCGTGGGTGTCTCCGACCGGGATGGATGCGAAGGCTGATGACGTCGAGTCGGCTGTTGATTTCGCCTTCACTGTGACGCCGGTCGCCGCCCGTGCGGGAGGTGGTCAACGGTGCCGCCTGGCGGGGGGTCGGTGGGCGGAAGTCTGCTGACGATCATCAGGCGAGCGCCATGCGAAGAGTTCGACTTCCAGGGTTGATGTGCACGCCGTGAATCGTGGTCGGGCCTACGTCGATACCGCGCGTTGCCATGTCGAGTGCCCAGCGTCGTTCTGCGTGCGATGCGCTCGGGGTTTTCGGCGCGCTTACTGGGCGGTGCGGTCACGTAGGAGCGTACAAGGCTGATGTCTTCACCGCGAAGGGTGCGGCAGCGGTTCTGGACGTGCGGGGGAGGGCTTCGGACGCGTACCGGGGCTCCGGGGGCTGGTCCGGACGGTGGGCGGCGCTGTGTCGCCCAGCGGTGGGCCGGCCGCTACCGATCGCTGGGCGAGGCGGGCATGGCCGACCGCTCCAGCCGCCCGCACCCGCCCGCGCCGGACCTCGACCCGCACTGCACGCCGGATCATCAAGGCCCGAGTGCTGCGCCGGTGGGGACCGGCCCGCATCGCGGGCCTGCTGCGGCTGAACCCGGCCACGGTGCACTTTTGATCCGCTTTGGCCTGGCCCGGCTCACGCACCTGGACGGGCCACCGGCCGGGTGATCCGCTGCTACGAGCGCGAGCGCCCGGGCGAGCTGGTGCTGGATCGACTCGTGGAACGAAGATCTCAAACCGTTCGTCTGGACGAAGACCGCCGACCAGATCCTCGACTCGCTGGCCACATACTGCCCACGAATTACCGACTCAGGACACTAGAGGATCGTGTGTCGGACCTGCGCGGCAATCAACGCCTGTACCTCGCGGCTGACTTGGGGCAGCACCGATTCGAGGTACTTCGCTGCGCGCTGTGGCCCCAGGTGTGCCGCGCGTTCAGGTCCCCATGGACGCGCACGGCATACGGGGTGTCGTAGGAGACGGTGAGCTGCTGCTTGTCCACCGATGCGGCGCCGGATCGTTCGAGAGTGCCCTCGGCGACCGGCGCGCGTTGCATTGAGGCGGTGAGGGTGTGCTCGGCGCCGAGCAACAGACCGCGCGCGGCGGCCTCGCGCATGACGGCGGTTACGGCCTACCGTGCCGGACGACGTGGGCGCGCTGCGGACTCATTCGCAACTCACCTCCGTACTTGCGGGCACGGGCAGCCCCGGCGCGGTATGGGGGGGCGACGGCGAGTGCGGTCGTGGTGCGCCCGCTGGCAGCGTGATCAGCGGGCGGAAACCAGCTCGTCGAGCTCGGCCTGCGCGTGCTGCGCGGCCTCGGTAGCACGCTGCTCGGATGCCGGCTCGACCGTGGGCGCGGGGGCTGGCATCGAGGGAGAGGTCGGCGTGGGTGGGGCCAGGGCGTAGAGGCCGGGGGCGGCTTCGGGTTGGGTTCAGATATGCGTGATCCTTCGGGCTGTATGGGGCACAGGGAAAGGGGCCCGCCGAGGCGGACCCCTGAGGGTGCGGTTACGTGTGGTCAGCAGTCGCGGCCGGAAACCTTGCCGTAGTGGCCAATCCGGAACCATGAGCTGGCGCACTCACCATGTTCTCGGCGGACGGTAGCCCGCGGGAGAGCTGCTCTGCCAGAATGCTTTCATTCAGCAAGTCCGGTGTGCCACAAGTTGTGCCTACGCCTGGCGACATCCATCAGATTGGAGCGTAGTGCGGCGCGGCCCGCACCGCGTTCCTTCATCGCGTGGCAGTTGGGGCACAGGGCGACCATCTGAGCTGGGTGGTCACGGCCGCCCTCGGCGATACGCTCCACGTGGTCGACCTCCAGAATCGCCTGACCGTCGTCGGTGAGGTCGCCTGGCTGGCCACCACAAGCAGGGTTCTCGCAGCGGCCCTGGGAACGCATCAGCACGGCTCGGCGAGCGTCTTGGAGACGGACCGGGTCACCGCTGACCCGTTCACGGCGGCGGCCGTAGGTGTCCGCCTCGCGTCGCTCCACTTTCCGGACGAGGGTGCGATACGCGGTTGCGGCTGAGTCTTCGTCCGAAGGCATGGCCAAGGCTGCTGGTGTCTCGTCAGCCAGGGCTCCATTGGGCTGTGTACGGAAACGTTCGCACTTCTGGTGCCGACTGCGGCCGACTTCCAGCAGCGGCAGGTGGCATACGGGGCACTGAGGTGCCTCCACGTGCTGTACCTGTCCTGGTGTTGGTAGGGGCGCTTGCGGCTTGTTCTGGGCATCGGCTGCTGTCGTGCGCCGGAGAACTTCTGCCGGTTCAGGCTTGTGGGGCGTTGCCGGTGTCAGGGGGATGGGCCAGTCAATCTTTGGCGGCTCCTCCGCCTTCGACGGGGCCACGCGCCCTGAGCCGTGCTGCACTGACGCGGATTTGCCGGACTTTGCCTCGGCCGCCTTCTTGTCAGCCTCCCTCTTATGAAGTAGCTGCGCAATCTCCCAGTCGACTCTGACCATGCGTCGACGCATGCGCGCGGCGGCCTTGGCGTTGCCCAGATTGATGTTGAGCATGATGCCTGCTCTGGCACTTCGGCGCTGCATGAACAGATGCTCAAGACGTTTGTCAGCCACGATATCTTCTCCCTGGCAGGCGGCAGGGCCGTCAACCATGTTGCTACAGACACATGGTGTTGCACTCCATCTGCCACCAACGAGGCAGGTGGCGGCTAGATGAATGAGTCCAAGGGTTCGCCTGCGGACATGGCGCGAGGGCGCCCATGGTCAGTGTGTGAAGACAGACCTGGACACCCTCGCAACG